>JBOIEQ010000031.1:0-35696 GCA_050741255.1 Burkholderiales bacterium
ATGCTATAGCGTCCTGAGGGAGGAAAATTGTTGAAACCTTTTTGCGACCGCCTGGCCCTGCACACCTGGACGCTCGACACCACGCCGCTCGCCGACGTCCTGCGCGTGGCGAAGCAGGCGGGCTGGAATGCCGTCGAACTGCGGCGGGTGGATTTCACACGCGGTTTCGACGCCGGCCTGACGAACGAGCAGGTGCTCGCGCAGGTGCGCGCCAGCGGCCTCAAGGTCGGTATCGTGGGCACCGAATACGGGCTGCTGTTCGCCAGGGGCGCGGAACTCAAGCGCCTGTTCGACGTGCTCGATGAGACCTGCGCCAACGCCGCCGCGCTGGGCTGCAACATGATCATGCTCGCGCCGGGGCCCAACACCGGGAGCGTGGCGGAGGCGGCCGCCAACCTGCGCACCGCCGGCGACATCGTGGCGGCGCATCACGTGCGCCTCGCGCTGGAGTTCAGCGCCGGCCACGACGTGCTCAACCGCCTTGAGGTGGCGCGCGACATCATCGCCCGCGCGGGCCACCCGCAGTGCGGACTGCTGCTTGACGCCTACCATCTCGAACGCACCGGCGGCGGGGGGCGCGGTTTCGCAGACGTGGCGCCGGAAGAAATCTTCGCGTTCCAGTACAGCGATGTGCCGCCGGCGCCGCTGAGCGGCGACCGCCGGCCGGTGGACCGGCTGGCGCCGGGCAAGGGCGTCATCCGCTGGAACGAGGTGTTCGGGCTGCTGCGCGAGAAGGCTTACACGGGCTACCTGAGCTACGAGGCGCCGAATCCGGCGCAGTGGAGCCGCCCGCCGCTGGAGGTGGCGCGCGAAGGCGTGGAATGCACGCGCGCGCTGCTGGCCGGCATCGAATGAACGGATACGGCGGGGCGTCCGGGTGAATCTGCGCCAGTTGCGCAGCCTGTGCGAGATCGTCGACCGCGGCCTGCGGATCTCCGACGCGGCGGGGTCCTTGCACCGCTCGCAGCCCAGCGTCACGCGGCAGATCCAGGAACTGGAGAAGGAACTCGGCGTCGACATTTTCCTGCGCCGGCGCAACCGCCTTCTCGAAATCACGCCGCAGGGGCAGGAAATCCTCCGCATCGCCCGCCGCATGCTGCTCGACGCGGACAACCTGCAGAAGGTAGGCGCGGAGTTCGCCCAGGTGGGGCAGGGCAGCCTGGTGGTGGCGACCACGCATACGCAGGCGCGCTACACGCTGCCCACCGTCATCCGGGCGTTCAAGGAAGCCTATCCCCGTGTGAACCTGAGCCTGCGCCAGGGCACGCCGACGCAGTGCTGCGAACTGGTCGCCGGCAACCGTGTCGATTTCGCGATCTGCACGGAAATCGAGGAAGAATTCGAAGGCGTGCTGCAGGTCCCGTGCTACCGGCTGAACCGGAGCGTCATCACGCCGCCGCGGCACCCGCTGCTGCGCGTGAAGCCCCTGACGCTGGAAGCCATCGCCCGCTATCCGGTGATCACGTACGAACAGGGGTTCAGCGCGCGCGGCATCGTCAACAAGGCCTTCGCCGACCACGGGCTGAAGCCCAACGTCGTGCTGAGCGCGATCGACGCGGACGTGAGCAAGAGCTACGTGCACAGCGGGATGGGTATCGCCATCCTGGCGACCATCGGCTTCGATGTGGCGCGGGACACGCATCTGCGGCGTATCGATGCACGGCACCTGTTCAAGCCGAGCCGGCTCAACATCGTCGTCCGGCACAACAATTACCTGCGCGGCTACGCGCTGGCGTTCATGCGGCTGTTCGCGCCGCGCCTCAACAAGATGGATCTGGAAGGACTCCTCTCCGGGCGGGTGCCCTCCGCCCGCCACCCCCACCTGCCCGAGCTGTAATTCCCACCCGGCCAGGCTGTTTTCCGGGGTGGTTCAAGTATGCAAAAAACAAATAATATTAATCGTTTTTCTCATTTTATTTAATAGTCGTTGTTGCGTATCGTTCCGTCTCAGTGAAAACCGGCATGGCGACCGGGGAGGAGTACGAGGCATGTACGGCCAGATCAACCATCAGTTCGCACGGCCTTCAAAGGCGCTCGTCGAAGGGTTCAAGGGCATCTGGTCGTCGACCCTGAGCGACACCATGGGCCGCCACGGCGTGATGATGCCCGAGGTGCGGCCCATCTTCGAGGGCATCAGCGTGTTGGGCACGGCATTTACCGTCCTCAACTATCCGAACGACAACATCACCACGCACAAGGCGCTGACCATGCTGCAGCCCGGCGATGTGCTGGTGATCGACGAGGGGCGCGAGAACAACACGGGCTCCTTCGGTCACAACATGTCGCTGCAGGCGCGCAACCGCGGCGCGGTGGGCCTGATCACCAACGGCTGCGTGCGCGACATCCAGTTGCTGCGCAAGGAGAAGTTTCCGGCGTTCTGCCGCGGGGTGTGCCCGCGCTCGGCGCAGAAAAGCACGCCGGGCTCGATCAACGTGACGATCCAGGTCGGCGGCCTCGTCATCAGTCCCGGCGACATCGTGGTGGGCGACGACGATGGCGTGGCGATCGTGCCGCTGGCGGTGGCGGAAGCGGTGTTGAAGACGGCCCGCGAGCGCATGGACATGGAATACCAGCAGGCGCAGGACATCCGCGACGGCAAGAAGCCGCTCGAGATCCTGTACGGGAGCGACTGGGTCGACGCCGCCCTCAAGGGCAAGGTCACCGAGAACCGATAGGCGGACCGGGAGCGGGACATGAAAAGCAATCAGCCGGAAATGGCGATCGAGCACGCGGATGTGCTGATCGCGGGCAGCGGCGCCGCCGGCATGCGCGCCGCCATCGCCGCGCACGACGCCGGCGCCAAGGTGGTGCTGCTCGCGAAGGGCCCGCGGCGCGCGAATCACACGCGCATGTCGGGCGGGCGCTACAACGCGGTCTCCCGTTTCAATCCGCAGGACAGCACGGACGCCTTCTTCGCGGACACCCTCGAATCGGGCGTGGGCATCAACAACTACCCCATGGCACGCGTGCTGGCCGACGAGGCGATGGACCGCGCCTACGACCTCGAGGGCTACGGCCTCGCCTGGGACCGCACCGATCCATCGAAGTACTACCTGTCGATGACGGGGGGCGGGAGTTTCGTGCGCACCATGGGTTCGGTGGACGAGGGCATCGGCATCACGGAAGTGATGCTGCACCAACTGCACGCGCGCGGCATCCGGGTGTGCGACTTCCACATGCTCGCCGACGTGGTCCAGGATGACGACGGCCGGGTCGTCGGCGGCCTGGCGATCGATCTCTCGCGCGGCGTCTGGCGGTTTTTCTCGAGTGGCGCGGTGATCATTGCCACGGGCGGCACCTCCCAGCTCTACGAAACCAGTTCCGGCCCGGCGATCAACACGGGCGACGGCATCGCGATCGCGCTGCGCGCCGGCGCCGAACTGGTGGACATCGAGTTCATGCAGTTCATCCCCATTTCGTTCGTCTACCCGCCGAGCGCGCGCGGCTACACCCTGACCGAGCCGGCGCATTACGGCAAGCGGCACTTCGATCCCAAGGCGGAAGCCGCTCATCTGCTGAACAACAAGGGCGAGCGGTTTGCGCTGCGCCACGACCCGGTGCGCAAGGAAGGCAGCACGCGCGACGTGCTGGCACGCGCGATCATGCTGGAGATCCTGGAAGGCCGCGGCACGCCGGAAGGCGGCGTGCTGATGGTGCCCGATGCCGCGGTGTTCGATGCCTTCCTGAAGGAACGCCCGATTTACGTGAAGCGCCTGCTGGAGAACTACGGCGAAGCGCAGGCGCGCCTGCAGGCGCCGATCCAGGTGATGCCAAGCGCGCTCTACACGCTGGGCGGTGTGGTCGTGGATACCTGGTGCCGCAGCGGCGTCCCCGGCCTGTTCGTGGCCGGCGAGGCGGCGGGCGGCGTGCATGGTGCGAACCGCCTCGGCGGCAGTTCGATGCCGGACATCCAGGTCTTCGGCCGCCGGTCCGGCATGGCGGCGGCGGAGGATGTACGGGCGATGGGCGCGCGCGAGGTGCGGGGCGTCGAGCGGGCGAAAGCGCGGGCGCAAACGCTGGAAGCCGCGATGCACCGGCCCGACGGCGTGCGTCCGCCCGAGGTCAAGAAGCGCATCCAGAAACTCATGTGGGATCACGTCGGCCTGGTCCGCAGCGGCCCCCGTCTCGAAGAAACGCTGCGCGCCTTCCGCGAAATCCGTGAGCAGGTGCTGCCGAATCTCAAGGTGACGGCCAAGTCGCGCGTTCTGAACCGGGAGTGGATGGAGGCCATCGAGCTTGAGAATCTGCTCGACATCGGCGAGGCGATGGCGGCGAGCTCGCTGCAGCGCAAGGAAACGCGCGGCGCGCACTACCGCACCGACTTTCCCGAACTGGATCCGCACTGGACGGCCAACATCGTCGTCCAGCGCAAGGGCGCCGGCCTGAACATCGAGAAACGCCCGGTGGTCACGCTGGATTCCACGGCCGCCGCGCCCGCCGCCTCCCCGCAACCCGCACGAGCCGCCGCACGATGACCACCACCACGATTACCGTCACCGCCGAGATTCGGCGCTTCGACCCCGCGCAGGATGCGGCGCCGCACTACCAGCAGTTCCAGGTCACCGGCATGGACAACATGCGGGTGCTGGACGTCATCCGCTCGGTCTACGAAAACCAGGCGGGCGATCTTGCCTACCAGTTCGCCTGCCGCATCGGCCGCTGCGGCACTTGCGGCGTGCGGGTCAACGGGGTTCCCGTGCTGGCGTGCCAGGAGCGCTGCAAGCCGCACATGCGCATCGAGCCGCTGACGCCGTTCCCCGTGCTGCGCGACCTTGTGATTGACCGCACGGAAGTGGAAGGCCGCTACGGCGAACTGCAACTGACGCCGCAGCGCAAGCAAGCCTACGCCGGCAAGGCCGAGGCCATCGAGCCCGCGCTGGCCGAGCACCTGTGCCATCTCGATTCCTGCCTCGCCTGCATGGTGTGCGTGTCCGCCTGTCCCGCCGTTGCGGAACGGCCGTTCGACGGCCCCGCCTTCGCGCTCAAGTTGCGGCACATGGCGAAACACCCGGCCGATCACGGCAACCGCCTGCAGCAGGCGGTGGACGGCGGCATGCTCGAGTGCTTCGGCTGCGATCTCTGCACGCAGTTGTGCCCCGCGGACCTGAGTCCCGCCCAGGCCATCCGCGAGTTCCGCAAGGAACTCGTTTTCGGCAGCGGCAAGCCATCATGAGCGCCGCCGCCCGCCTGCCCCGGAATACGACGCGCCAGACGGAGGTCGTCCAGCACGGCACCATCGCGCGCGTCCTGCACCGGATCACCGGCTCCGTGATCGTGGTCTTCGTGCTCGTGCATGTCATCGCGCAGTCCGTCCTGCACGTGCCGGCGTTCGCGGCGATGAAGGCCGGCGCGCCCTGGCTGCCGGTCGTGCAGAACCAGCCGTGGATCCATGCGCTGCTGTACTTCAGCATCGTGTTCCACACGCTGTACGGCCTGAAGCTGCTGCTCACGGAGCTCGGACTCCGCCTCGGCTATCGCGTGTCGGTGTGGGCGATCATCGCCGTCAGCGCGTTGTTCGGCCTGCGGGAGGTGCTGCGCTATGCTGGCCTCTAGCCGCACGGTCTATGGCCGCACCTTCCGGGTCACGCCGGTCTGGCTGTGGGTGCTGCAGCGCGCCTCGGGATTGCTGCTCGGTCCGCTGGTGGCCCTGCATGTCTGGGTGCCCGCTCTGGCGTCCAATCGCGCGCTGAACGCGCTGCTGCTGGCCATCGTCCTGGCGCACGGCTACAGCGGATTGCGCCGCATGGTGATGACGCAGAACAGGGCGCCCGCGCACACGGCGATGGCACTGCTCTGGTGCGTGGCGGTGGCCGTCTTCGGCGGTCTGCTCGTGTTCGCCCGTGGTTGACGGCTGACGCCGCGCATGATCGATCGCATCGAAGTCTTCGTCACCCGGCTGCCGGTCCGCCTGAAGCGGATTTTCTCCAGCGGCGCGTACGATACGGGCCCGGACGACAACCAGCTCGGCAAACCGGTCCTCGTCAAGATATATGCGGACGGCGTGATCGGTTACGGCCACGTGCGCCCGATCACCCCCGGCCACTTCGTGCCGGACACCACCCACAGCGTGGTCGCCGCCATCACCGAAATTTACGGGCCGGCGCTGCTCGGCCGCCGGTTGTTCGATATCGAATCCATCTCGGAACATTTCGATTCCCGGCTCGCGGGCAACCCCGCGGCGCGGGCGGTCATCGACATCGCGCTGCACGACGCCATGGGCAAGGCGCTCAAGGTCCCGGTGCACGACCTGATCGGCGGGTGTTGCCAGCCGCGCATTCCGCTGGAATGGTCGGTGAGCATGGCCGACGACATCGCGGTGATGGTCGCCGAAGCGACGCGGGCCGTGCAGGAGTTCGGCATGCCGGTGTTGTGCGTCAAGGCGGCGGACCGGCGCGGCTGGCGGCAGGACGTGAAGAATTTCGAGGCGATCCGGCGCGCGGTGGGCGACGACATCGTGATCGGCATCGATCCCAATACCGGCTGGACGCTGGCCGACACGATCTGCGCCGTCAACGCGCTGCAGCAGCACGACCTCGGCTACATCGAGCAGCCGATCGCGCGAAAGAATATCCAGGGCATGGCCGAGGTGCGTCGCATCGCGCGCGGCGTGCCGGTCATGGCGGATGAGAGCCTGTTCACGCTGGACGATGCGTTCGCGCTGGCCGAGGCCCGTGCCGTCGACGCGTTCTGCATCAAGCTCTACAAGCTCGGCGGCTTCACGCCGGCGCGCAAGATCGCCGCGGTGGCGGAAGCCGCCGGGGTGCAACTCAATTGCGGCGGTTTGGCCACCCAATCGCAGCTCGAAGCCGCCGCGGCCGCCCACTACTACGCGAGCATCCCGGCCCGGCGCATGATGGGCGCGGGCGAGTTCGTGTTCGGACTGAACACGATCGGCCCCGACCCGCTGGTGCCGGAAACGGATTTCGTGATCAGGGACGGCCATGTCAATGTGCCCACCGGTCCCGGTCTGGGTGTGACCGTGGACGAGGCCGCGCTGAAGAAGAATACGCTGCGGCACGAAGTCATTACACGCTGATCGCAGTCATATAAGCATCACGGCAGGCAGCGGTTGACCGCACCGTCGCGGCGAAGGAGGAGGCAGTGAGCAAGGCAGGCGACAATCCGTTCGCGGCGCGTGGCGAGGACGCCAGGCGCATCTTCCAGCGCGACCCGCGGCCGCATCTGTTCCGGCCGGCCGTGTTTCGCTCGGTCACCGCGCGCAACCGCATCATGGTGTCGCCGATGTGCCAGTACTCGGCCGCGGACGGCCTGCCGAACGACTGGCATTTCCAGCATCTCGCCTCGCGTGCCGTCGGCGGCGCGGGCATCGTGTTCACCGAGTCGGTGCATGTGGAGCCGCGCGGTCTGATCACGCGCAAGTGCCTCGGCCTGTGGAACGACGCGCAGCGCGATGCGCTGGCGCGCATCGCGGGCTTCGTGAAAAGCCAGGGCGCCATTCCCGGCATCCAGATCGGGCATGCGGGCCGCAAGGCGTCGGTGGCGTCGCCACGCGAGGGTGGGAAGCCGCTGGCGCTGGAGCAGGGCGCGTGGCCCGTGATCGGTCCGTCGCCACTCGCCTTTGGTGACGGTTATCCCGTGCCGGCCGAGATGGACCGGAAAGAGATCGATGCGACGCTGGCCCTGTTCGCAGCTTCCGCGCGACGCGCCCGGGAGGCGGGCTTCCAGATCGTGGAAGTGCATGCCGCGCACGGCTACCTCATCAACCAGTTTCTCTCGCCGCTCTCGAACAAGCGCACCGATGGTTACGGGGGCAGCTTCGACAACCGCGCGCGTTTCCTGCTCGAGGCCATCGAGGCGGTGCGTTCGGAATGGCCGGAGGAGTTGCCGGTGTTCGTGCGCATCTCCGCGACCGACTGGATCGAGGGCGGGTGGGACATCGACAGCAGCGTCCAGCTCGCGCAGAAGCTCAAGGCGGGTGGGCGGGTGGACCTGATCGATTGTTCAACCGGCGGGATCGGCCAGCCGCGGGGGCTCAAAATCCACCCGGGCTATCAGGTGGAATTCGCTTCGGCGGTCCGCAACCGTGGGGGGATGGCCAGCGGGGCGGTCGGCATGATCCACGGCGCGGACATGGCGGAGATGATCGTCGCCAATGGGCACGCGGACGTGGTCGTGCTGGGCAGGGCCATGCTGGCCGATCCGTACTGGCCGCTGCATGCCGCCAAGACGCTGCGCGCGAAGATCGACTGGCCCGTGCAGTACGAGCGCGGCGACATTTATTAAATCCATCGATCAATGAGGAGACAGTCCAGATGGACCTGAAGCTTTCCGGAAAAACCGCGCTCGTCACGGGCGCCAGCAGCGTGGGGCTCGGACGCGCGATCGCGCTGGGACTCGCGCGCGAAGGCGTCAAGGTCGCCATCACCGCGCGCCGCGGCGATCTGCTGCGGCAGGCCGCGCAGGGGATCAAGGCCGCAACCGGCCATGAGCCGTCGATCATCGAGGGCGATCTCTATCAGCCGGAAACGCCGGCGCGGCTGGCGGCCGAGGCGCGCAAGAAGCTCGGGCGCGTCGATATCCTGATCAATGCGGCGGGCGGTAGCCGTCCGACACCGTTTGAGTCTCCCGCCGCGGTGTGGGAAGAAGCCATGCTGCTCAATTTCTTCCGCCTGCGCGACCTGACGCACGCGATCCTGCCGGGCATGCAGGAGCACAAATGGGGGCGGGTGATCAGTCTGACCGGCACCTCGGAACCCTACAACATCAACGCGGCCAATCCGGCCAAGGCGGCGATCCATGCCTGGACCAAGGGCCTGTCGCGCGAGATGGGTCAATACTCCATCACGCTGAACTGCATCAAGCCCGGTCGCATCACCAGCGAACAGATGCTGCGCATGCATCCCACCGAGGAGCAGCGCCGCGCGTTCACGCGCGAGGTGCCGGTGCAGCGCTTCGGCGAGCCGGACGAACTGGCCGACCTGGCGGTATTTCTCGCCTCGCCGCGGGCCGGCTACATCACGGGCACGGCGATTCCCGTGGACGGCGGCCTCAGCCGCTTCGCGTTCTGAACGGTTATGCGGGCGCATTAACGACGGCACAGTGGCAAGGCACCGGGTATACGGGCCACCGCATGAAGGACTGGAGGAGGGCGATGAGAACAGGGACGTGGGTCTTGGCACTGCCGCTGGCGCTGGCCGCTGCAGGCGTCCACGCGCAGGCGTATCCCGCGCGATCGATCCGCCTGATCGTGCCTTTCCCGCCCGGCGGGCCCAATGACGTGCTCGGCCGCGTCGTCGCGCTGAAGCTGACCGAACAGATGGGGCAGCAGGTGGTGGTCGATAACCGGGGTGGCGCAGGGGGCATCATCGGCGCCGAACTCGCCGCCCGGGCGAACCCGGACGGTTACACGCTCTTCTTCGGCGGCACGGCCTCGATGTCGATCAACCCGGCCCTGCACAAGAAGCTGAGTTACGACCCGATCGCGGACTTTGCGGCGGTGAGCCTGATCGGTACCGCACCGAGCCTGCTGACGCTCAATCCCTCGTTGCCCATGCGCAGCGTCAAGGACCTGATCGAGGTCGCCAGGGCAAAGCCGGGGCAACTCACCTTCGCGTCCTCCGGCGTCGGTACCGCGCCGCACCTCGCGGGCGAGCTGTTCAACACCATGGCCGGCGTCAACCTGGTGCACGTGCCGTATCGCGGCGGTGGCCCGGCCTTCGTCGATCTGATGGCGGGGCAGGTCGCGATATATTTCGCCGGCATCTCGGCGGCGCTGCCTTTCGTCAAGGAAGGTAAATTGCGGGCCATCGCCGTCACCGGCGCCCAGCGCACCGCGGTGATGCCGGAGATGCCGACCATCGCCGAGTCCGGATTGCCGGGTTTCGAAGTGAGCAACTGGTACGCCATCGTGACGCCCGTTGCCACGCCCAGGGCCGTCATCGTGCGGCTGAACGGCGAACTGGTCCGGGCGCTCGCGACCGAGGACATGAAGCGGCGCTTCCTAGAACTGGGCGCCGATCCGATCGGCAGCGATCCGGACCGGCTGGCGGCTTACATTCGTAGCGAAATGCCCAAATGGGCCAAGGTCATCCGGTCGGCCGGCCTCAAGGCTGAATGAGTCATAACAAGAAGGAGGAGCAGATGAATCGACGATTCAGCATTTCCCGCGCTGGCGGGGTCATGGTTCTCGCCGCGGTGTGCCTGCAGGTTTCCGTGGCGTTCGCGCAGGCGTTCCCGGCGAAACCCGTGCGCATCATGGTGGGCCTGGCGCCCGGCGGCGGGACCGACATCATCTCGCGCATGGTCGGCCAGAAACTCGGCGTCGCCATCAACCAGCAGGTCGTCATCGACAACCGGCCGGGCGCGGGCGGGAACATCGCCGCGGAACTGGTGGCGAAGGCGCCGCCGGACGGCTACACGCTCATCGTGGTGACCGCGAGCCACGCCGTGAATCCGAGCCTGTACAAAAAGCTCGGCTACGATCCGATCAAGGACTTCACGCCCATTACGCAGCTGACGTCGCAGCCATACCTGTTCGTGGTGCATCCCTCGGTGCCGGTCAGGAACGTGAAGGACTACATCGCCCTGTCGAAGACCCGCAAGGGCGGACTGACCTACGCGTCATCGGGCTCCGGGCTGCTCGGCCATCTGGGCATGGAGTTGCTGATGTCGCAGGGACATTTCCCGGGCATCCACGTGCCTTACAAGGGTGCGGGACCGGCGCTGCTCGACACCATGGCGGGCCAGGTCGATGCCTTCTTTCCGACGATCATCTCCGGGCTTCCGTATGCCAAGAGCGGCAAGGTGCGGGCGATCGGCATCACGAGTACGAAGCGGTCGACGCTGCTGCCCGACGTGGCCACGGTCGCCGAGCAGGGCTTCCCGAATTACGAAGTGAGCGGGTGGTACGGGATGCTCGCGCCGGCGGGCCTGTCCAGGGAGGTACTGGCCGTGCTCTACGGCGAGACGGCCAAGGTGCTCCGGCAGCAGGACACCAGGGACCGCATGGCGGGGGATGGCGCGGAACCGGTGGGGAACAGCCCCGAGGAGTTCGGCGCGTACCTGCAGTCCGAGACGGTGAAATGGGCCAAGGTGGTCAAGCTGTCCGGGGCGACCTCGGAGTGAGCGCCGGCCGCGGTCAGTATCGACCCCGGTAACGGTCCCCATTGGGCGTGTAGGCGCCGTTCGACTGCGCGGGGTCCCGGTTGACGAGTTCGCGGCCGCGCAGCGGGTGCGAGAGGCTGCGCACCTCGTGCTGGATCTCGAACAGCGCGCGGCCGTCTTCCGGGTCGAAGATCGTCTCGAAGCGGTATTGATACTGGTCGCTTTCCTCGGTGATCAGTCCGCGCGCCGCCAGTTTCGCGTGCGGCCCCGAGAAATCCGCGACATAGACCTGCAGGTGATGGCCGTCGTACGGCGGGAGCGCGGCGTCGTTCTCACGGAAGATCAGGCGCTGCGCGGGGCCGGCGACGACGGTGGCGGCGGATGCGCCCTCGAGCGCGCCGACCGTCGCGGGCGCGCCGAGCACCTGCCGGTAGAAGCGTGCGATCCCTTCACTCACGCCGCGCGGCACATCGAAGCGCACGTACGGCATGCCGAGACTCATGCCGCCGGGCACGGCCGCGTGGATGCGGAAGCGGTTGCCCCAGGGGCACACGACGTCCACGACTTCCGCGCCGGTGGTGTACGCGAAGCGGGTCTCCTTCAGGCGCGGCGCCACGCGTTCCAGACGCTGCGCGAGCGCCGCGAGGTCGGGCATCACGAGGCCGATGATGCCGCGCAGCCGCTGCGGTCCGCGCGCGGGGAGGTGGACCTGGCTGCGGCCGATGTTGACCCACATGTTCTCCAGCCCGACCACCACGTACGGGTCGCGCGTGAGACCCAGGCCCACCAGGTAGAACAGCACCGCCTTCGCGTTGTCGTCGTGCGACAGGTTAACGTGCTCGAGCTGGACGATGTTGCCGACGTCCTCGGCGCTGCGGTCGTACTGCGGGGTGGCGGGCATGGCGGTGTCAGGCTCCGGTTCCGGTGGGGGCGTCTTCGTCGAGTCCCACACGCGCGCGCCAGTCGGCACGGCGGCGCAGTGCGGACCAGGCATTGTAGGCAAGCAATGCCGCGCCCACACCCAGCATGCTGGTGGCGATCGGTCGGTGCAGGAAGATACCCCAGTCGCCGCCCGACATCGCGAGCGACTGCCGCACGGACAGCTCCAGCATGGGGGCGAGGATGAGACCCAGCACCACCGGCGCGGTGTCGAAGTCGAATTTGCGCAAACCGTAGCCCGCGCCGCCGCAGGCGATCGCGATCCAGATGTCCATCGTGCTCTGGTTGATCGAATACACGCCGAGCAGGCACAGCGTCAGGATGAACGGATACAGGTACGAATACGGGATGCGCAGCAGGTTCACGAACAGCCCGACCATCGGCAGGTTGAGGATCAGCAGCACGACGTTGCCCACGTACATGCTGGCGATGAAGCCCCAGAAAATGTCGGGCCGGGTTGCGATCAGCGTCGGGCCGGGCGCGATGCCGTGGATCATCAGCGCGCTCAGCATCACGGCGGGCACCGCACCGGACGGGATGCCGAGCGCGAGCATCGGCACGAAGGCGCCGGAGGTGGCCGCGTTGTTGGCGGACTCGGGTCCGGCGACGCCTTCCACCGCGCCATGGCCAAAACGTTCAGGATAGTTTGATAACCGCCGCTCGACGGCATACGACACGAACGACGAAATGATGTGCGCGGAGCCCGGGATCACGCCGATGAGGAAGCCGAGTACGGTGCCGCGCGCGATGGGACCGATCGAGGCGCGCGCTTCGGCGCGGGAGGGCAGCAGTTCCGACAGCTTCGGCTGTTTCACCTGCAGGGCAGAGGCCTGGCGCGCGGAGAGCAGGATTTCCGAGATGCCGAACAGCCCCACCGCGACCGGCACCACGCCCACGCCGTCGCCGAGTTCCGGCAGGTCGAAGCTGAAGCGCGTGTAACCGGACATCGGATCGATGCCGACCATGCCGAGGAACAGGCCGGCGACGGCCATCAGCAATGTTTTCACGGTCGAGCTGCCGGACAGGTAGGCCAGTACCAGCAGGCCGAGCGTCAGCAGCGCGGCGTATTCCGGCGGTCCGAATTTCAGCGCGATGGCGGCGAGCGGCGGCGCCAGCAGCATGAGCGCGACCACCGACACGGTACCGGCAACGAAGGAGCCGATCGCGGCGATGGCGAGCGCCGGTCCCGCGCGGCCCTGCTGCGTCATGGCATACCCGTCCACGCAGGTCATTACCGACGCCGCTTCGCCGGGGATGCGCATCAGGATCGACGTCGTGGAACCGCCGTACATGGCACCGTAGTACACGCCGGCCAGCATCACCATCGCCACCGTCGGACTCAGGCCGTAGGTCACCGGCAGCAGCAGGCTGATGCCCGTCAACGGCCCCACGCCGGGGAGCATGCCCACCAGCGTACCGAACAGGCAGCCGATGAAGGCGTAGACCAGGATGGATGGCGTCAGCGCGATGCCGAAGCCTGTCGCCAGGTTGGCGAGGACTTCCACTACCAGCCCCAGTCGTTGACCGGCAGCGGCACGCGCAGCAGGTTGTTCACCACCCAGAAGCTGCCCAGGGCAAAGCCGCCGGCGAGCAGCGCCGCGATCCACCACGGACGCCGCTCCACCACGGCGAGCAGCGCGAACAGGAAGCCGGCGGCGGTGGCGCGGTAGCCGATGCGCTCCAGCGCGAAGGTGGCGACGCCCATCAGCGCGAGCAGGAGCAACGCGAGCGGCAGGTCGTTCAGGCGGACCTCGCGCAGGCGGGTCGCCGCACCGCCGTGCACGGCGAGGCCCAGCGCGCCCGCGAGCAGCAGCGCGGCGAGCAGCAGCGGGACGAGTCCCGGCCCCGGTTCGGCCAGCGTACCGAAGGGATAGCGGCGCGCGGCCCACAGGGCGGTAGCAGCGCAGGCGGCGAGCGCCAGCGCGGCCGCGCGGTCACGGGTCAGGTGCATGGGGACGTCTCCTCCAGACGGCAGCCGGCGGTGCGCGGTCGGCCGGCGTGATGCCGGGCTTCTTTTTTGCGCGTCGAGGCTGAAAAATCGTTTTGCATCATAGGGAAATGGCTACACCCCCGCAAGCCGCTCGGCTAGAATGCACGCCTTTTTCCCGGGGACCCGCTGGTGATTCAGTTCAAAGACATGGCGCTCGCGCGCGGCGCGCGCCGCCTGTTCGAAGGCGTGACGATGCAGATCCACGCCGGCTGGCGCGTGGGCGTGGTCGGCGCCAACGGCAGCGGCAAGTCGAGCCTGTTCGCGCTGCTGCGCGGCGAGCTCCACGCCGACCGCGGCGACTGCGAGGTGCCGGTGGGCTGGCGCATCGCGTCCGTCTCGCAGGAGACCCCGGCGCTGGACGCGGCCGCGATCGACTACGTGCTCGACGGCGATACCGAATTGCGCGCGATCGAGCGCGAGCTGACGGAACTCGAGCGGGCTTCGGACGCGGACCACGACGGCCACCGGCTGGCGGAACTGCACGGGCATCTGGGCGAGATCGACGGCTACGGCGCGCGCGCGCGGGCCGCGGCCCTGCTCTCGGGACTCGGCTTTTCCGAAGCCGACCTCGAACGGCCGGTCGCCGCCTTCTCCGGCGGCTGGCGCATGCGGCTCAACCTCGCGCAGGCGCTGGTCAGCCGCGCGGACATGATGCTGCTCGACGAGCCGACCAACCACCTCGACCTCGAAGCCGTGCTGTGGCTGGAGAAGTGGCTGGCAAGCTACCGCGGCACGCTGATGCTGGTGTCGCACGACCGCGACTTCCTCGACGGCTGCGTCACGCACGTGCTGAACGTCGCCGCGGGCAAGATCAACCTGCACAAGGGCAATTACTCGGATTTCGAGACGCAGCGCGCCGAGCAGCTTTCCGTGCAGCAGGCGATGTTCGAGAAGCAGCAGCGCACCGTCGCGCACCTCGAGAGCTTCATCGCGCGTTTCCGCGCCAAGGCCAGCAAGGCGCGCCAGGCGCAGAGCCGGATCAAGGCGCTCGACCGCATGGAGCGCATCTCCGCCGCGCACGTGGACGCGCCCTTCGATTTCCACATCCCGACGCCCGCGCGGGCGCCCGATCCGCTGCTGGTGCTGGACGACGTGGACGGCGGCTACGGCAAGGAACGCATCCTGGCCGACATCAAGCTCTCGCTGCGGCCCGGCGCGCGGCTGGGACTGCTGGGGCCCAACGGCGCCGGCAAGTCCACGCTGGTGAAGCTGCTGTCGGGCGAGATGAAACCGCTGGCCGGCAGCCGCACCGAGGGCAAGGGCCTCGCCATCGGCTATTTCGCGCAGCACCAACTGGAGCAGTTGCGGCCCGACGAATCGCCGCTGTGGCACCTGCAGCATGCCGAGCCGCGCACGCGCGAGCAGGACCTGCGCGACTACCTGGGCGGCTTCGATTTCGGCGGCAAGTCCGCGGATGCGCCGGTGGCGCCCCTGTCCGGCGGCGAGAAGTCCCGTCTGGCGCTCGCACTGATGGTGCGGCGGCGGCCCAATCTGCTGCTGCTCGACGAGCCGACGAACCATCTCGATCTCGAGATGCGGCATGCCCTCACCACGGCGCTGGCCGAGTACGAAGGCAGCCTCGTGCTGGTGTCGCACGATCGCGCGCTGCTGCGCACGGTGTGCGACGGCTTTCTGCTGGTGGCCGACGGGAAGGTCACGGAGTTCGACGGCGACCTCGACGACTACGTGCGCTGGCTGGATGGGCGGCGCAACGTGCGGGCGGAAGCGCCGCCCGAACCCCAACAGGTCGCGGCCAAGGCCGAGCGCGTGGAAGCGCGGACGGTCAGCAAGGCAGAGCGTGAGGCCTTGCTGGTGAAGCGCCGGCCGCTGGCGAAGGAGGCCGAGCGGCTCGACAAGAAGCTGGCGACGCTACAGGAAGAAAAGCGCGCGCTGGACGCGCAACTCGCCGACCCGGCGTTCTACGCGTCGCTCGACGCTGCCCGGCTGGCCGACCTCAACTGGAAGCAGGCGGAGGTCGTGCGCGCCCTCGAAACGGCGGAGAGCCGGTGGCTCGAGGTGCACGCGGAGCTCGAGGCGATCGGTACGGATTGACCCCGCCTTGCCCGCCGCAGGGCGCTTGGTTAAGCTGGCACAGCAGATCCACGGTCAGTGGGCGACGGTTTCCAATCACACCAGAGGAGGATTTCATGCAACGCCTACCCGCGGCCCAGGCGGCCGTGCGCAACACCGTGTTCGCGCTGCTCGCAGGCGCCGTTCTCGCCAGCTGCCAGAGCGCGGGGCCCGCGCTGGATGCCGCCGACACCACACCGCCCAAGCGCATGGTGACGCAGGGGCGGGCCAAGGTCATCATCGCGAATCTGCACGACTGCGCCTCGAAGAACAGCAACCACCGCATCAGCGCGGTCGGCCAGATCACCGCCACCGACGGCACCGTCATCACGGTGCCCGCGGAAACGGCCTTCCAGAAAGGCCTTGGCCCCCTGGCCTCCGATCTCTACAACGATTGCACCCCGGTCACGCCGAAGAACTCGGCGGAGGTTTCGACCGACAAGGTCCCGGTCATCGATGTCGATGCCGACGGCGAGGTCATCACCGGCTTCATCATGGCGGACAACTATTACGAGCTGTACGTCAACGGCAAGCTCGTGTCGGTGGACAACATGCCGTATTCGCCGTTCAACTCCACGATCGTGAAGTTCAGGGTGAAGCGGCCCTACACCATGGCGTTCCTGCTGGTGGACTGGGAAGAACACTCCGGCCTGAGCATGGAACGGTTCCCCCGTGGTCCCAAGGGCAATGCCTGGCATCCGGGCGACGGCGGCCTGGTTGCGCGGTTCAGCGACGGCACGGTGACCGACAGCAGCTGGAAGGCGCAGTCGTTCTATATCGCGCCACTCAATGATCCGAAGGAAGTCGTCGAGCGGGGTAACGTCCACGACACGCGGGGGCTGGGCGGACGCATGCACCCTTTCGCCAAGCTGCCCGAGTGCCAGGACAAATGCTACGCGGTGCACTACCCGATCCCCGCCAACTGGCAGTCGCCCCGCTTCAATGACCAGAACTGGCCGCGTGCGTGGGAGTACACCGACGAGGACATCGGCGTCAACAACATGCCCGGCTACACGCGTTTTCCGGAGTTGTTCGCGGACGCGCGCTGGATCTGGACGGTGAACCTCGTGTTCGACAACGTCGTCATCGCGCGCAAGACCGTGCGCTGAGGCCGATCCTTACAACCGGCGCGTCCACACGAGGCACCGGTTGTTCGCCGGCATCGCGCGGTCTTCCACCCGGACGTACCCCGCGCCGGCGGCGAGCGCATCCACCGCCTCGATGTCGCGGATGCCCATCCCCGGATCCTGCTGCCGCAGCGAGGCGTCGAAGGCCGCGTTGCTCGCGCTGGTGAACTGTCCGCCGTAGTTGAAGGGGCCGTACACGACCAGCTTGGCGTCCGGCGTGCTGATGCCGGGCAGGTGCGCGAACAGCTTTTCCACCCCGGGCCAGTGCATGATGTGGAGGGTGTTCGCCGTGAACGCGGCGTCGTAGCGGTGCGTGGGCCACGCGCCGTTTACGTCGAGTTCAAAAGGGGCTCGCAGGTTGGCGAGTTTCGCTTCCTCGAGCCATTGGCGGATTCCGGGCAGATAGTCGCGGCGGTCGGCCGTGTGCCAGACGAGGTGCGGTAGCCCCTGCGCGAAATGCACCGCGTGCTGTCCGGTGCCGCTGCCGATTTCCAGGACTTCGCGCCGGTCGGCGAAGTGCTCGTTCAGTACTGCGAGGATGGGCGCCTTGTTGCGCTCGCAGGCTTCCGAGTAGGGTTTGTTCACCAACTGCTTATTCGTGCTGCAGTCGCTGGCCGTGCTCGCGGATGGCGTGGAAGGCCACCATGGGCCAGCGTTCCATCGTCAGCTGCAGGTTGACCGGGTTGGGCGCGAGGTAGACCGGGTTGTCGTCGATGTCGCGGCCGAGGCGCAGCGCTTCCTCGCGCTCGAAGCGCTTGCGGACCGTGTCGTCCGGAAAAGTCAGCCAGCGCGCGGAGTGAAGGTTCGCCGCGTCGTAGATCGCATCGACCTTGTATTCGCTTTGCAGGCGCTGGGCGACGATCTCGAACTGCAGCGGGCCCACGGCGCCGAGCAGGATGCTGTTGCTGGAGCCGGTGTCCAGCACCTGGATCGCACCTTCCTCGCCCAGCTCCTTCAGCCCCTTCTGCAGTTGCTTGGCTTTCAGCGGATCGCGCGGCCGCGCCAGATGGAAGAGCTCCGGTGCGAAGTAGGGAATGCCCTTGAAGGCCAGCGCCTCGCCTTCGGTCAGCGTGTCGCCGATCTGGAGCTGGCCGTGGTTGTGGATACCGATGATGTCGCCGGCCACCGCGTCCTCGCTCGCCACGCGCTCGTTCGCCATGAAAGTGATCGCGTTGCCGAGCTTCATCTCGCGGCCGAGCCGGGCGTGGTGCACCTTCATGCCCGACGTGTAGCGGCCGGAGCACACGCGCAGGAAGGCGATGCGGTCGCGGTGGCGCGGGTCCATGTTGGCCTGGATCTTGAACACGAAACCGGTGAAGGCGGGCTCGGTCGGCTGCACGACGCGGACGCCAGTGTCGCGCGGTTGCGGGGGCGGCGCCCATTCCGTCAGCGCCTGCAGGATTTCCTGCACGCCGAAGTTGTTGATCCCGGAGCCGAAGAACACCGGCGTCTGCGTGCCGGCGAGGAAGCGCTGCAGGTCGAACGCGGGACTCGCGCCGCGGATCAGATCGACTTCCGTGCGCATGGTCTGCACTTCATCCGGGAACAGCGCGTCGAGTCGCGGGTTGTCCAGGCCCTCGATCACTTCCTGTTCACCGCCGCGCTTTTCCTCGCCGGGGGTGAAGCGCATCAGCCGGTTGGTCAGCAGATGGAACACACCGCGGAAGGCCTTGCCCATGCCGATCGGCCAGGTCACCGGCGCGCAGTCGATCTTCAGCACCGACTCGATCTCCTCCAGCAGCGAGACCGGGTCGCGCACCTCGCGGTCGAGCTTGTTCACGAAGGTGATGATGGGCGTCGCGCGCAGGCGGCACACTTCCAGCAGCTTGATCGTCTGCACCTCGACGCCCTTGGCGGCGTCGATCACCATCACCGCGGCGTCCACCGCCGTCAGCACGCGGTAGGTGTCCTCCGAGAAGTCCTCGTGGCCCGGCGTGTCGAGCAGGTTGATCGTGTGGCCGGCGTAGTCGAACTGCATCACCGAGCTGGTGACGGAAATGCCGCGCTGCTTCTCCACCTCCATCCAGTCCGAGGTGGCATGGCGCGCACTCTTGCGCGCCTTCACCGTGCCGGCGAGCTGGATCGCGCCACCGAACAGCAGCAGCTTTTCGGTCAGCGTCGTCTTGCCCGCGTCCGGATGCGAAATGATCGCGAAGGTGCGCCGGCGGGCGACGTCGCGGGTCAGTTCGGGCGGGGCGGCGGAGGTCGGGGCATTCATGGCGGCCAGAAATGAAAACGCCTACCGGAACATCAAAACGCGGCAGGCGGGGAAGGTGCGCGAAGCTACGGTCGGTCGGGCGCGGATTATAACAAGCTATTTTTTCGCGGCTTGCGCCGTGCGGGTTTGATGAGCCGCTCCTTTTCCGCGCGGGTCAGCGCCTTGATCGCGTGTTCGCGCCGGGCCGCCGCCGCACGGGTGGCGGCGGGTTCCCGGTAGACCAGCGTCACCGGACGCCGGCTGCGGGTATAACGGGCGCCCAGACGGTTGTTCGTGTTGTGCTCGATGAGCCGCCGGGCCGTGTCCATCGCGATGCCGGTGTACAGCGTGTCGTCGACGCAGCGGAGGATGTAGACGGTCCACGCCGGCTTGTGCCGGGCCGGGCGTGCGGCGGCTTTGACGCTGCGCCCCATCGTGCGGCGGTCAGGCGACGCGGTAGCGCTGGATGAAGGCCTGGTCGAGTTCGAGCCCGAAGCCTGGATCGTCGGCCACGTCGATCATGCCGTTCTTCGCCGCCGGCCGGTTGAGCCACATCGTCTGCCATACCGGATCGCGCGCCGGGTCGGCGAAGCATTCCGCGTAGGTGCCGTGCATCACGCCCGCCAGCAGGTGGCGGGAGATCTGCGATTCCTCGTGGTGCGCCATGCGCACGCCCGCCGTCTGGCAGAGCGCCGCCGCCCGCCGCCAGTCGGTGACGCCGCCGCCTTCCGAGGCGTCGTAGTTGATGAAGTCCACCGCCTCACCGTCGACCAGACGGCGCACGCCGTGGCTCGTGTACTCGCACTGTCCGGCGGTGACCGGGATGCGGGTGGCGCGGCGTACCTGGGCCATCAGCGCGACGTCGTCGTACCAGTGGCAGGGCTCCTCGAACCAGCCGATGTTGAGCGGCTCGACGAGGCGGCTGAACTTGATGGCGTTGGGCGCGCTCCAGCCGCGGTTCGCATCCACGACCAGGATGAAATCCTTGCCCGCGGCATCGCGCGCCGCGGCGACGCGCTTGGCGTCCTCTTCCGGCGAGAGCCCGCCCACCTTGAATTTGCAGCCGGCCATGCCTGCCTTGCGGTAGAGCTCAATTTCCTTGCCGATGTCGGCGTGCGTCTTGCCTTCCACGTAATAGCCGCCGATGCTGATGAGCGCCAGCCGGGTGCGGTAGCCGCCCAGCAACTGGCGGACGCTGCGGCCGAGCGCCTTGCCGTAGGCGTCCCACAGCGCGCAGTCCACGCAGGCGATGGCCTCCAGCAGCAGTTTCTTGTCGCCGTGCGCATGGGTCTGCGCGAACATCTTGTCCCACACGCGTTCGAGGGAAAACAGGTCCTCGCCCTTGACCAGCGGGGCCAGCAGCTCGTGGATGAGGCGGACGATCTCGGGACCATGCTCGCGGTTGTCGCCGTTGTAGACCTCGCCGGTGACGCCGTCCGCGGTCCGCACGCGCGTGACCACCGTGCAGCGTTTGAGCACGTGATAGGTGCTGCCGCCGAAATCCCTGGTCAGCGGAATGGACAGGGCGACGGCTTCGATGGATTCGATACGCATGGGCAATGCTCCGGATTTTCTTTCAGGTGGCGGCGAGGATGTCGCGCGCCCGGGAGAGCGCGTCGTCGCGGCTTTGCACCACGTCCTGCGCGCCCAGCAGCTTGCCGATGCCCGACTGGCGCAGCATGGTCGCCGGCTGCGGCGCGGCGCTGCACAGCACGAGCTCGATGCCGTTCGCGCGCAGTTCGAAGTAGGCGAGTTCCAGCGTATGCGCCGCCGTCGAATCGAGATAGATCACGTGCTCGAGGTCGACGATCAGCGCTTTCACATGCGGGTGGCGGTCGTGGAACAGGACTTCAAGCTTGTCGGCGGCGCCGTAGAACAATGCACCGAACGCGCGGTAGACCTCGACCCCCGCCGGTACGTCGTCCGCATCGGTGGCGCGGCCGATCGCCGTCACCTGCACCAGGCGGCGGATCAGCAGCAGCGAGGCCCACAGGATGCCGACCTGCACGGCGATGGTGAGGTCCAGGACCACCGTCAGGATGAAGGTGAAGAGCAGGGTGCCCGCGCGCCCCTTCGAATACTGGCGCAGGGTGCCGAACTGGTGCCATTCGCCCATGCGGATGGCGACGATCATCAGGATCGCCGAGAGGCAGGCGAGCGGCACGTGTTTGGCGAGTGGTGCCGCGAGGAGCACGATGGCCAGCAGCGTCAGCGCGTGGATCAGCCCCGCCACCGGCGTGCGGCCACCATTGCGGATGTTGAGGCTGGTGCGGGCGATCGCGCCGGTGGCCGGGATGCCGCCGAAGAAGGGCACCACGACGTTGGCCATGCCCTGCGCGATCAGTTCCTGGTTCGGGTCGTGGCGATCCTTGATCATGCCGTCGGCGACCACGGCGCACAGCAGCGATTCGATCGCGCCGAGCATGGCGATGGTGAAAGCCGGCAGCACAAGGTTTCGCAGCTGGTCGAGACTCAAGGCCGGGGCCTGGATGGCGGGCAGGGACTGCGGGATGCCGCCGAAGCGGCTGCCGATCGTCTCCACCGGCAAATGGAACAGCGCAACCGCCAGCGAGCCCGCGAAGAGCACCAGCACCGGCGCCGGCAGGCGCGCGGCCCAGCGCTGCGGCCAGGCGAAGAGCACGGCGAGGCAGGCGGCGCTCAGCGCGACCGTCGGCCACTGCACGGTGTAGAGGTGCTCGGAGAGGGTGCGGATCTGCGAGAAGAATTCAGCCGGCAGCGGCCCGGTCTCGAGGCCCAGGAAATCCTTGATCTGCGACAGAAAGATCAGCACCGCGATGCCGTTCGTGAAGCCGATGATGACCGGCAGCGGAATGAACTTGATCAGCATGCCCAGCCGGAATACCCCCATCGCCAGCAGCATGCAGCCGGCCATGAAGGTGCAGACGAGCAGGTTCGCCACGCCGTACTGCGTGACGATGCCGTAGACGATGACGATGAAGGCGCCGGTCGGGCCGCCGATCTGCACGCGCGAACCGCCGAACGCGGAGATGATGAAGCCGGCGATGATGGCCGTGAAAATGCCGGCTTCGGGCGCTACGCCGGAAGCGATGGCGAAGGCCATCGCGAGCGGCAGCGCGACGATGCCGACGGTGACGCCGGCCATCGCGTCGGCAGCGAAGGTCGCGCGGTTGTAGCCCTTGAGGCAGTCGAGGAGCTTGGGGCGGAACAGCAGAGTGCGCGCCGGCTCCATCACCGCATCATTTCACGCGCATGCCGGGTTGGGCGCCGCTATCGGGGCTCATGAGGAAGATGCCGGGCGCGTCGCCCGAGGCGGCGAGGATCATGCCCTCGGAGAGGCCGAACTTCATCTTGCGCGGCGCGAGGTTGGCCACCACCATGACGTGCTTGCCGACCAGCGCCGCCGGATCGTAGGCGGACTTGATGCCGGCGAAGACCTGGCGCGTGCCGAGCGGGCCGACGTCGAGGGTCAGTTTCAGCAGCTTGTCGGCGCCTTCGACGTGCTCGGCCATCGTAATTTTGGCGATCCGCAAATCCACTTTCGAGAAATCATCAATCGTGATGTGCGGGGCGCCACTCTTCTCTCCCTCCCCTGCGATGGCGGGGGAGGGTTGGGGTGGGGGCGTGGTGGTCACTTTGGTGGATTCCTTTTCGACTTCAAAGAGCGCGTCGAGTTGTTTGGAGTCGACGCGGGTCATGAGATGTTCATACGGTTTAATTGATGATCGATCAAAATTAATGTCTGCCCATCTCAAAGAGCGATTAATGCCGAATAATGCGCCCACGCGACGGGAAGTTTCGGGGAGTATCGGCGCAAGGTAGACGCTGAGTACGAGAAAGGCATCCAGACAATCGGAGCAAATTCGATGCAATTCGTCAAGCTTGCTGGGGTCTTTGGCCAGCTCCCAGGGTTTAGCCCTATCCCAGCGCTGATTGGTTAAATCGGCGAGCCGCATCACTTCGCGCACGACCTTTCCATACTCGCGATTTGTGTAGTCAGCGGCAATCTGCTCCTCAGATCCGTGCGCAACTGCCGCAGATCCAAAGCCGGCTTTGTGGTCGAGGTCAATGGCTAACAGTTGTCCGCCAAAGTGCTTGGCGATGAATCCCGCAGCCCTGCTCGCGATATTCACGTACTTCCCGACGAGGTCGCTGTTCACCCGCGCCATGAAATCATCGGGATTAAAATCGATGTCTTCGACGGATGCGTTGAGCTTCGCCGCGATGTAATACCGCAGCCATTCCGGATTCATGCCGACGTCCAGGTAGCGCAGCGGACTCAAACCCGTGCCGCGGCTCTTGGACATCTTCTCGCCGCTGGCGGTGTTGATGAAGCCGTGGACGAAAATGTTGTCGGGCACCCTGTACGGCTTGCCCGCGAACTTCATCATCGCCGGCCAGAACAGGGTGTGGAAGTAGATGATGTCCTTGCCGATGAAATGGATCTGCTCGGTGTCCGCCGCAGCCAGGAACTCAGCGAAGGGCCGGCTCTCGCCGTTGGCTTTTGCCTTCCCGCTGTCGAAATAGTTCTTCAGGCTCGCCAGGTAGCCCACCGGCGCATCCAGCCAGACATAAAAGAACTTCTTGCCGCCGGTGTCGGGAATTTCGATGCCGAAGTAGGGCGCGTCGCGGGAGATGTCCCAGTCGCCAAGCTTCTGCTCGCCGGTGCCTTCCAGCCATTCCTTCGCCTTGTTCGCCACTTGCGGCTGCAGGCGACCGGGTTCGTGGAGCCAGGTCTTCAGGAATTCCACGCACTTCGGATCGGAGAGCTTGAAGAAGTAGTGCTCTGACGTCTTGAGCACCGGCGTGGCACCCGACAGCGTCGAATAGGGGTTCTTCAGGTCGGTCGGCGCGTAGACCGAGCCGCAGACCTCGCAGGCATCGCCGTACTGGTCTTTCGCGCCGCACTTGGGACACTCGCCCTTGATGTAGCGGTCGGCGAGGAACATGTTCTTCACCGGGTCGTAGAACTGCTCGATCGGCTTGGTGTAGATCAGCCCCGCGGCCTTCAGCCGGCGGTAGATGTCCTGCGACAGTTCGGTGTTCTCGGGCGACTCGGTGGAGTGCCAGTTGTCGAAGGCGATGTGGAAGCCGTCGAGGTACTTCGGCCGCTCGGCGGCGATGCGGTCGACCAGTTGCCTGGGCGTGATGCCCTCGGCCTCGGCCTTGAGCATGATCGGGGCGCCGTGGGCGTCGTCCGCGCACACGAAATGCACCGTGTTGCCCTGCATCCGCTGGAAGCGCACCCAGATGTCGGCCTGGATGTACTCCATGATGTGGCCGATATGGAACGACCCATTGGCATAAGGCAGGGCAGTGGTGACAAACAGTTGGCGTGTCATGGCGCGGTGGGTCTAGTGGACCAACGGGGCCCGGCCGCACGACTGCCGGTAGTTAGCTTGCAGGGCGGTGGTGACGAAAAGCTGGCGGGGCATGGGACGAGACGGGGGAGGAAAGACCGCAATTCTAGCAAGGGGTCTGTCCCCGGGCCCCGAAAAGGGCCGCATTTCGCTAGAATCCCGCCTCCCCGACGAAGGAGTCCGCATGGCCGTCACGCTGGAGCAGGTTCAGGCCGCCCTGAAAGCGATTATCGATCCCACCACCGGGAAGGATTTCGTGTCGTCCAAGGCGGCGAAGAACATCAAGGTGGACGGCGACAAGATCTCGGTCGACATCCAGCTGGATTATCCGGCGAAGAGCCAGCTCGAGCCGATCCGCGCGCTGGTGACGGACGGCCTCAAGGCCGTCCCCGGCGTCGGCGCGATTGCGGTCAACGTCACCTCCAAAATCATCCGGCATGCCGCCCAGCGCGGAGTGGCGCTGATCCCGGGCATCAAGAACATCATCGCCGTCGCCTCGGGCAAGGGCGGCGTCGGCAAGAGCACGACCGCGGTCAACCTCGCGCTGGCGCTGGCCGCTGAAGGCGCCACGGTCGGGATGCTGGACGCCGACGTGTACGGCCCCTCCCAGCCGCAGATGCTGGGCATCAAGGGCAAACCGGAGTCCAGGGACAACAAGCGCATCGAGCCGATGGAAGGCCACGGCATCCAGGCGATGTCCGTCGGCTTCATGGTGGACCAGGAAACGCCGATGGTCTGGCGCGGCCCGATGGCGACCCAGGCGCTGGAGCAGTTGCTTAAGGAAACCAACTGGCGCGACATCGATTACCTGGTGGTGGACCTGCCGCCCGGCACCGGCGACATTCAGCTCACGCTCGCCCAGAAAGTGCCGGTCACCGGCGCGGTGATCGTCACCACACCGCAGGACATCGCGCTGCTGGATGCGCGCAAGGGCCTGAAGATGTTCGAGAAGGTGAGCATCCCCATCCTCGGCATCGTCGAGAACATGGCGACCCATATCTGTACGCAGTGCGGCCACGAGGAGCACATCTTCGGCTCGGGCGGCGGGGAGCGCATGTCGAAGGACTACAAGGTCGAGCTGCTGGGCGCGCTGCCGCTGGACATCCACATCCGCGAGCAGGCGGACTCGGGCACCCCTACCGTGGTGGCAGACCCGGACGGCAAGGTGGCGCAGATCTACAAGAGAATCGCCCGCCGTGTCGCGGCCCGCATCGCCGAGCAGCAGCAGGACCACACGGCAAGCTTCCCGAAGATCGTCGTCCAGAACACCTGAAGGCAGGACGCGGGATTCAGGACTCGGGATCCGGTTAAACCCCGGTTTGGCCTTGCACCCTGAATCCTGAATCCCGTATCCTGAATCCCGACCGATGAGCATCAAATCCGACAAGTGGATCCGCCGCATGGCCCAGGGCCACGGCATGATCGAGCCGTTCGAAGCGGGGCAGGTGCGCGAGGTCAACGGGCAGCGCATCGTCTCCTACGGCACCTCCAGCTACGGCTACGACATCCGCTGCTCGGACGAATTCAAGATCTTCACCAACATCAACTCCACGATCGTGGATCCCAAGGAGTTCGATGCGAAGTCCTTCGTGGACTTCAAGGGGCCGGTGTGCCTCATTCCCCCGAACTCCTTCGCGCTCGCGCGCACCGTCGAATACTTTCGCATCCCGCGCAACGTGCTCACCATCTGCCTGGGTAAGTCCACCTACGCGCGCTGCGGCATCATCGTCAACGTCACGCCGTTGGAACCCGAGTGGGAAGGCCACGTGACCCTCGAGTTCTCGAATACCACGCCGCTGCCCGCCAAGATCTACGCCAACGAAGGCGTCGCGCAGGTAATCTTCATCGAGTCCGACGAGGTGTGCGACACCTCATACAAGGATCGCGGCGGCAAGTACCAGGGGCAGCGCGGCGTGACGCTGCCGAAGATCTGACCCCCGCCGCGCGTTCGCGCCCCCGCTAGTTCCCCCGTCAGTTCAGGTTCCGCCGCGAAGGAGATTCCCGGTGAAGTTTCAATTTCCGATCATCATCGTCGACGAGGATTTCCGTTCGGAGAACAACAGCGGGCTCGGCATCCGCGCGCTGGCCAAGGCGATCGAAGAAGAAGGCGTTGAAGTGATAGGCGTCACCAACTTTGGCGACGTCTCGTCCTTCGCGCAGCAGCAGAGCCGCGCCTCCGCGATTGTGCTCGCGATTGATGATGAGGAATTCAACTCCCCGGAGGCGACCGCCGAGGCCGTCGCCCGGCTGCGTGCCTTCGTCGTCGAGATCCGGCTTCGCAACGCCGACCTGCCGATCTTCCTGCACGGCGAGACGCGCACCACCCGGCACATCCCGAACGACGTGCTGCGCGAATTGCACGGTTTTATCCACATGTTCGAGGACACGCCGGAGTTCGTGGCGCGCTACATCGTCCGTGAGTCGAAGACGTACCTGGCGAGCCTGCCGCCGCCGTTTTTCAGCGCGTTAACCCACTACGCTCAGGACGGTTCCTACTCGTGGCACTGTCCGGGGCATTCGGGTGGGGTCGCTTTCCTGAAGAGCCCGGTCGGCCGCATGTTCCACCAGTTCTTCGGCGAGAACCTGCTGCGCGCGGACGTCTGCAACGCGGTGGACGAACTCGGGCAACTGCTCGACCACACCGGGCCGGTGGCGGCGTCCGAGCGCAACGCCGCGCGCATCTTCAACGCCGACCACGTGTTCTTCGTGACCAACGGCACGTCCACCTCGAACAAGATCGTCTGGCACTCGACCGTGGCGCCGAACGACGTGGTGGTGGTGGACCGCAACTGCCACAAGTCGATCCTGCACGCGATCACGATGTGCGGCGCGGTACCGGTGTTCCTGACGCCCACGCGCAACCACTACGGCATCATCGGCCCGATCTCGCAGGACGAGTTCAAGTGGGAGAACATCGAAAAGAAGATCGCCGCGAATCCCTTCGCCAAGGGCTACAAGGGCAAGCCGCGCGTGCTGACGCTCACGCAGAGCACCTACGACGGCATTCTGTACAACGTCGAGACCATCAAAGGGATGCTCGACGGCAAGATCGAGACGCTGCACTTCGACGAGGCCTGGCTGCCGCATGCGGCCTTCCACGACTTCTACAAGGACATGCACGCCATCGGCCGCGATCGTCCGGTGCCGAAGGATTCGATGATCTTCTCGACCCAGTCCACGCACAAGATGCTGGCGGGGCTGTCGCAGGCCTCGCAGATCCTGGTGCAGGATTCGAAGCACCAGAAGCTCGACCGCGACGTGTTCAACGAGGCCTATCTCATGCACACGTCCACCAGCCCGCAGTACGCGATCATCGCGTCCTGCGACGTGGCCGCCGCGATGATGGAATCCCCGGGCGGGCCGGCACTGGTGGCCGAATCGATCATGGAAGCGCTCGACTTCCGGCGCGCCATGCGCAAGGTGGACGCCGAGTTTGGGAAGGACTGGTGGTTCAAGGTGTGGGGCCCCGAGCGGCTGGCCGAAGAGGGCATCGGCAACCGCGACGACTGGATGCTGCGCAGCAACGAGCGCTGGCACGGGTTCGGCGATCTCGCGCCCGGCTTCAACATGCTCGACCCGATCAAGGCCACGATCATCACGCCCGGGCTCGACGTGACCGGCAAGTTCGCCAAGCGTGGCATGCCGGCCGCCGTCGTGACGAAGTATCTCGCCGAGCACGGCATCATCGTCGAGAAAACGGGCCTCTACTCGTTCTTCATCATGTTTACGATCGGCATCACCAAGGGCCGCTGGAATACACTGGTGACCGAGTTGCAGCAGTTCAAGGACGACTACGACAGCAACCAGCCGCTGTGGCGCGTGCTGCCTGAATTTACTGCGCGTCACCCGCAATATGAGCGGGTCGGCCTGCGCGACCTGTGCGACCAGATCCACGAGGTCTACAAGGCCCACGACGTGGCGCGGCTGACCACGGAGATGTACCTCTCGGACATGGCGCCGGCGATGCGACCGGCCGACGCGTTCGCGAAAATGGCGCACCGCGAAGTCGACCGCATCGCGATCGACGATCTCGAGGGGCGCGTCACCAGCGTACTGCTGACGCCTTATCCGCCGGGGATCCCGCTCCTGATCCCCGGTGAGCGCTTCAACAAGACCATCATCCGTTACCTGCAGTTCGCCGGCTATTTCAACAAGCATTTCCCGGGCTTCGAGACCGACATCCACGGTCTCGTCGACGAGGTGACGGGCGGCGAGACGAAGTATTACGTCGACTGCGTGACCTGAGCGCCCGGAGCCCGGTCAACGTCCAGCGGAGTCCGCGCATGCCGGAAGTGCGCAGCAGCGTGCAGGGAATCCTCTGGCCGGGCCTGCCCGCGCCGGCGGGCGCGGCGCACCTCGCGCTGCAGTTCCAGCTCGAGCAGAGCCAGTGGTGGCCCGAACCGGCGTTGCGGCTGTGGCAGTTTCGGCAGCTCGATGTGCTGCTGCGTCATGCCGTGGCCACCGTGCCGTTTTACGCCGAGCGCTACCGCGGCTTGCTGTCGCCTGAGCCGGTGACGCCGGCGGGCTATGCCGCGTTGCCGCTGCTAACGCGCGCGGAGGCACAGGCAGCCGGCGAGGCACTGGTCAGCCGTGCGCTGCCCCCGGCGCACGGCCGTCATCACCCGCTGCAAACCTCCGGCTCGACCGGCACCCCGCTGCGTACGCTGGGCACGGAGATCACCCAGTTCTTCTGGTCGGCGCTGCTGCTGCGCGAACACCGGTGGCACCGCCGTCACCTGCCCGGCAAGCTCGCGGTCATCCGCACCGAAGTCCCGAGCGGCACGCGCGAAGGCTGGGGGCCGGCCACCGACCCGCTGTTCCCGACGGGGCCGCTGGCGAGTCTCAAGCTCGACGTGGACGTCGAACGCCAGCTCGACTGGCTGCAGGCCGAGGACCCGGACTACGTGCTGACCTTCACCACCAACGCGCAGGCGCTCGTGCGCCGCGCGCGGGAGCGCGGCACACGCCTGCCGCGCCTGCGCGAGCTACGCACTTTTGGCGAGGCCCTGCCCGAAGACCTGCGTGAAGAGGCGCGCGCGGTGTGGGGCGTGCCGGTGGTGGACAGCTACAGCTCCACCGAAATCGGCTACGTCGCGCTGCAGTGCCCCGACCACGAGCACTATCATGTCCAGTCGGAGAATCTGCTGGTCGAAGTGCTCGATGCGGCAGGCCGTGTCTGCGCGCCCGGCGACATCGGCCAGATCGTGACGACGCCGCTGCACAGCTTCGCCACGCCGCTGATCCGCTACGCGAGCGGTGATCTGGCGCAGGTCGGTGCCCCCTGTCCGTGCGGGCGCGGGCTGCCGGTGCTGACGCGCATCCTCGGGCGCGTGCGCAACATGCTGCGCCTGCCCGATGGCACGCGCCGCTGGCCGAGTTTCCCGAGCAAGTACTGGCTGCCGATCGCGCCCATCCGCCAGATTCAGCTCGTGCAGCACGCGCTCGACCACGTGGAGGTGCGTGCCGTGTGCGCGCAGCCGTTCACGGCGGCGCAGACGGCTGCGTTGCAGGCGGCGTTCGCGCAGACGCTGCGTTTCCCGCACCGGATCACGATTTCGCGCGTGGAGTCCATCGCCCGTAACGCCGGCAACAAGTACGAGGAATTCCTGTGCCTCGTGCCGGACTAAGAGCGCCTAACAGAATGTAACGCACGCGCGTTTCATGCTGTTAGGCGCTCTAGGGCTCTAGCGTAGCTGCTTCTTGAGGCGACTGATCCACTCGTTGGCCAATCCCTTGGCTTCCGCGATCTGCGCCGGCGTCATGTCGGCGGCAATGCGCTTGAGCGACAGTTCCGCGCGCTCGTCGCCCTGCAGCGCCGCGACCTGCACCCACATGTAGGCGCGCGGCACATCCCTGGTCACGCCGGCGCCCTGGTAATACAGCATGCCCAGATCGTGCTGGGCCTGGACGTGGCCCTTGCGCGCGGCCGCGGCGTACCACTCGGCTGCCTTCGCGGGATCAACCGGCACGCCTTTGCCTTCGAAGAACAGGTTGCCGAGATTGAACTGCGCGGCCGGATCGCGCGCGGCGGCAAGGGACCACCATTTATAGGCCAGCTCGTAGTTGCGTTCCAGCCCGACGCCGCGGAAATACAGCAGTCCGAGCGTGGTCTGCGCGCGCACGTCGCCCTGTTTCGCGAGTTTTTCGTACCAGAACGCGGCCTGCTTGTTGTCCTGCTCGACACCGCGGCCGATGTAATAGGCCTCGGCGAGCTGCCGCGTGGCGGTGCGGTCGCCCGCGTCGGCGCGCACTTTCAGTTCGTTGATGGCGTCCTGCGCCGGCGCGCCCGCGGCGATCGCGAGCAGTAGCGCGCAGAGCAGGTAGCGTTTCATGCCGCGGCGCGCTCCAGCACGTCGAGCGTGTAGTTGTACGCGTTGCGTTCGTCGCGGGCGAAGGATTCGCTGGACACCGTGCGCCACGCGCGGCGGTCGAAGTCCGGCATGCGGGTATCGCCCTCGACCTCGGTGTCCACCGTGGTCAGGTACAGGCGATCCGCGCGCGGCAGGGCTTCCGCATAAAGCTGCGCGCCGCCGATCACGAAAATTTCCTTCGCGCCGGCAGCGGCGGCCAGCGCGGCGTCCAGCGACGGCACAACGGTCGCGCCGGTGGCCGCATAGCCCTTATTGCGCGTGATCACGATGTTCAGGCGGCCGGGCAGTGCACGGCCGATCGATTCCCAGGTCTTGCGGCCCATGACGATCGGGTGCCCCATCGTCAGCCGCTTGAACAGCGCCAGTTCGCCCGGCAGCCGCCACGGAATCGCATTGTCCTTGCCGATCACGCCGTTGCGGGACATGGCCGCGATGATCGAAAGCCGTGAGGGGTGAGGGGTAAGGGGTGAGGGGGACTCACCGCTTGCCGTTCTTTCCTTACCCCTCACGCCTCACTCCTCACCATGTTCAAACGGCGACCGGCGCCTTGATGGCGGGGTGCGGGTCGTACTCTTCCAGCGTGAAGTCCTCGTAAGTGAAGGCGAACAGGTCCTTCACCGCCGGGTTGAGCTTCATGACCGGCAGCGTGCGCGGTGTCCGGGAGAGCTGCTCGCGCGCCTGGTCCAGGTGATTCAGATACAGATGCGTGTCGCCATAGGTGTGCACGAAATCGCCCGGCTTGAGCCCGCACACCTGCGCGACCATCATCGTCAGCAGCGCGTAGGAGGCGATGTTGAACGGCACGCCGAGGAACAGGTCGGCGCTGCGCTGGTAGAGCTGGCACGACAGCCGTCCCTCCGCCACGTAGAACTGGAAGAAGGCATGGCAGGGCGCGAGCGCCATCTTGTCCAGGTCGCCCACGTTCCAGGCCGAGACGATGAGCCGGCGCGAATCGGGGTTCTTGCGGATCTGCGCGAGCACATTCGAGAGCTGGTCGATGTGCCGGCCGTCCGGCGTGGGCCACGAGCGCCACTGGTAGCCATAGACCGGGCCGAGGTTGCCCTGCGCATCGGCCCATTCGTCCCAGATGCTGACGCCGTGGTCCTTCAGGTATTTCGTGTTGGTGTCACCCTTCAGGAACCAGAGCAGTTCGTGGACGATGGACTTGAGGTGGACCTTCTTGGTGGTCACCAGCGGAAACCCGGCGCCGAGGTCGAAGCGCAGTTGCGCCCCGAATACCGAACGTGTGCCCGTGCCGGTGCGGTCGCTCTTCTCGGCTCCGTGGTCGAGTACGTGCTGCATCAGGTTCAGGTATTGGCGCATGGGGAGCAGGGCTGGATAGAAGATTGATTTTATTCGATTTGAGGGTGAGGTACTCATCGCGTACCTGCACCGCTGCGAAGGCTGTTCGAGCGCGATGGTGGGTGGGGACTTGACATCTCATGACAATATAACCAAGAATGTAGTTATGAATAAACACTACCTCCGCGCCATTCCCAGGGAGTGGCGTGCCATCGCCAAGACATTCACCGCGCTGGGCGACGAGCACCGGCAGCGCATCCTGCTCACTTTCGAGGCCGGTGAGGAGCTGAACGTCGGCCAGATCGTGGAGGTATCGACGCTGTCGCGCTCGGCGGTGTCGCATCACCTGAAGATCCTGCGGGAGTCCGGCGTGCTGGATTCGGAAAAGCGCGGCAAGGAAGTGTGGTTCCGTGTCAACAAGCCGTTCCTGCTCGACGCCTTGCTCAGCGTGCACGCATACCTCAGGGAACACGCGTAGTTTTTTTTGGCTGAAACATCTAAATGACTGGTTATTTAGTTATGTTGATAGTGCAAACGACCAGGAGCCAGGCCATGAAATATCGTGGGATTGAAGTCCCCTTGTTCGTGCTTGCCGCGGCGGTGCTGGCTTTGCTGCTGGCATCGCCCGCGCTGTATTTCGCACACACGAAAGCGACGCTTTTTCTGCTCGATTACGCGGCGATCGCGGTGCCGTTCGCGATCTGGGCCCTGCTGCTGCGCCTCGACGCCGGCCGGTTCGGCTTCTCGCGCTGGATCGTGCCGCTGCTGCTCGCCATCGCGACGCCGCTGGTGCTGACGTTCCGGGTCGTGCTGCTGGACGTGCTGACGGCCGCGCCGCCACTGAACGCCCTGCTGGCCTTTGCGCTCTGCTGCGCGCTGCCGCTCGCGATGCATCGGGTGCTGCCGCACCTGCCGGCGGAGCACGAGGAGGACGGCCAGTGAAGCGCGTCCCGGAGGCGCGCAGCATGTGGGGTATGCTTCCGGCGTATGGTCATGCTCCTGCCGCACGCGGTAGGGTGGTGTCCAGGTGTCGGCCGGGGAGCGTAATGATGAAACTCAGCAAAGGGTGCGGTCGCGCCCTGGTTCATGTTGCGCTGTGGGGACTGGGGGCGACGGTTTGTGTTGCGGCCGAGGGCACAGGCAAAGCCGCGTCGATTCCGACCGCGCGGTCGGCGGTGGAGAGCGGCCTGATCGGCCTCTTTCCGGCCACGGATTTCCGCCTCGTGCAGGGCGCCTGCGCGGACTGCGCTGCACCGCGCCAGGCGCTGTGGTACTTCCAGGATGACTTCGTGGCCGTGCCGCGCAAGGGCGTCGACAGCGTCGGCTATGACCTTGGGGTGCTACCGAAGGCGGCGGTGCAACGCTGGCACGCGGCGGCCACGCCGCGGGAACTGCAGGCGCGCCCGGCGATGGTGTGGATAGGGTCGCCCGAGGTCGTGGAAGGCGCGCGTCTGCTGCCTACCGGGGGCCGGTTGCGCCTGGCGGACGGCAGCACCGCCGGCTTCGGGGTGGTGCCCAAACTTCCGACCAATCGTTCCTATTACAACGAGGCCACGCAGCAGTTTTTTCAGCAGCGGCCGTTGCGGATCCGCGGCCGCGTGGAAGCTGCTCCCGCCGGCGCGATGCTGGTCGCCCGCACCGTGTGGCCCGAGGATTACGTGATCGATGCGCAGCGCGCGAAGCTCGTGCCGCTGGCCAACGGCGAGCAGATCGACCAACTGGTGCGGCAAGCCGGCGACTACGAGACGCGCCTGCTGTGGGAGCGCAATCCCGGACAGCCGCGCGACTGGTCGAAATTGAGCGCGCTGGGTCTGATGCTCAACGGCGCGCAGGGCGACGACGACGAGGCGCACGGCGGGCACTTCGGCATCGTCACGGGCCGCCTCGGCCCGCGCGGCGAATGGGCCGAATGGCTGGTGAACAATTTCTACAATCTCGACAGCCATAGCGAGAAGGGCATCGTGGCGGCGATGGTGCCGATGGACAATTACCTGATGGATCTCAACAGCGGGCAGTCCTATTACCGCCCCTCGTACATGCTCGTCGCCTTGCTGCGCGACGACCGTGCGGCCTACGCCTACCAGGCGGCGATTGCCCGTGTGTTCAACCATTTCTACCGGCACGATTTCCGGTACCGGCATGCCGGGGCCAATTGCGCGGGCATCAGCATGGACACGCTGCGCGCGCTGGGGTGGCAGGTGCCCGTGCGCGGGCCCACCAGCTACGCCAAGGCGGCAGTGGCCTACCCGTACATGGCGATCAAGGAAGGCAGCCTCGACAGCGGCCGCCAGGCCTTCGATTACCTGCGGGAAGAGCGGACACGCCTGTACCCCGCGGTGGCGTTCGACGCGGCGGGCATGGACCTGCTGCGACTGGCCACAGGATCCGTTGACGGGCGCGCGCTGAGCGCCTACGAGCGCATGCTGGCCGAGGACCTTGAAGCCATTGTGTTCGTGCGCATCCCGCAGATTCCGTCGAGCCGCGCGGCCGGCCAGTTTCCGGTCGCGTCCATCGACGAATACATGAAACGGGCGCCCGAGGACAAGTCGAAGTGGCAGATCGTGCCGGTGGAGCCGCGACCGTTTCCGCAGGAATTCATCAGCGCAGATACGGAGGCGGAACGCCTTGGCCATGCCGGGCTGGGGCTGGCGGGGGTCCTGCTGCTCGGCGGTGTCATGGGTATCGCGTGTGGTTGGCGCGCGATGCGGCGCAGGTCGGCGCGCCTGCGGCATTGATCGACCGGGGCAGGGGCCCCGGTTGTTGCGCACACGTTTCAGGGAGCGGTCGCATGTCTCAGGGTAGCCAGTTCGCACTGCTGCGGGAGCGCCGCTTCCTGCCGTTTTTCTGCACCCAGTTCCTGGGGGCGTTCAACGACAACGTCTACAAGAACGCGCTCGTCATCCTGCTCGCTTTTCACGCGGCGGGAATGACGGCCATGAATCCGGCCATGCTGGTCAACATCTGCGCGGGGCTGTTCATCCTGCCGTTCTTCCTGTTCTCCGCCACCGCCGGGCAACTGGCCGACAAGTACGAGAAGTCGCGCATCATCCGGCTGGTCAAGCTGTTCGAGATCGGGATCATGGTCGTGGGGGCGGTCGGTTTCCTGACCCGCGATCTGACCCTGCTCATGATCGCGCTGTTCGGCATGGGCGCGCACTCGACGATGTTCGGCCCGGTCAAGTACGCGATCCTGCCGCAGCAACTGCGGCCGGAGGAGCTGATCGGCGGCAACGGGCTGGTCGAGAGCGGAACCTTTATCGCGATCCTGATCGGCACCATACTCGGCGGCGTGCTGAT
>JBOIEQ010000032.1:0-34429 GCA_050741255.1 Burkholderiales bacterium
CGCCGCCCTGGCCCAGACGTATCCCAGCAAACCGATCCGCGTGGTCGTGCCGTTCGCGCCCGGCGGCAACGTCGAGTTCGTCGTGCGCACGATCGCGCCCAAGATGGCCGAGCGCCTCGGCCAGCAGCTGATCATCGACAACCGGCCCGGTGCGGGCGGAGCGATCGGCACCGAGATCGTCGCGCGGGCCCCCGCGGACGGCTACACGCTGCTGTTCGTCGGCTCCGCGCACGTCATCAACCCGTCGATGATCAAGAGCCTGCCGTACGACACCATCCGCGACTTCACGCCGATCGGCATCGCCGTCGACGTGCCCACCACGCTGGTCGTGCATCCGTCGCTGCCGGTGAAGAACGTGAAGGAACTGATCGCCTTCGCGAAGGCGCGCCCGGGCCAGCTCAACTACGCCACCGCCGGCCGCGGCACCAATGGCCATTTCGCGGGCGAACTGCTGAATTACATGGCCGGGCTCAAGCTCGAACACATCGCCTACAAGGGCGCCGCGCCCGCGCTGATCGATCTCCTCGCCGGGCACGTGCACATGGAATTCACCGCGATGCCCTTCGTCGTGCCGTACGTGCGCGCGAACCGGCTGCGCATGCTGGCGCAGACCGGCGAGAAGCGCTCACCCGCCGCCCAGGACGTGCCGACGATGCAGGAATCGGGACTGCGCGGCTTCGTTGTCTCGACGAGCTACGGCTTCCTGGCGCCGGCCGGCACCGCGCGCCCCATCATCGACCGCGTGAGCGACGCCCTCAAGACCACGCTCGCCCTGCCGGACGTGCGCAGCGCGCTCAGCAAGGGCGGCGCGGACCCGGTCGGGGGCACGCCCGAAGAATTCGATGCCTTCATCAAGAGCGAGATCCCGAGGTGGATCAAGGTCGCGAAGCAGGCGGGCATCACGCCCGACTAGGCGTGTCGCGATGCTTACCGGTTGATCCGTTGCCGCGTGTCGTCGGCCACCGCCGCCAGCAGCCGACCGAGGTCCGCCTTGACCTTGGCATAGCGCGCGGTCTGCTTGAACGTATCGATGTCCATGTAGATGTCCTTGTTCATCTCCAGCAGGATGCTTTCCTTTCCCTTTGCCGGATCGCCGTAACGCCGATGGATTTCGTTGCCGATGTAGGGGTCGTTGACCGTCACCTTGTAGCCGTAGCCGCGCAGCGTCTCGACCACGAGTTCCACGAACTGGGGCGTCGCCGATTTGCCGTTGAGATCGCCGATGCAGAAATCCGGGCGGCGGCTGCCGGGGTCGGCGTGCGTCGGCGCTCCGACCGGCGACATGCAGTGGCAGCTCAAGTCGCGCGACAAGCCGAAGCGACTGTGGAACGACTCCACGATGCGCGAAAACTCACGGTGATAGGGCCGGTGATAGCGCGCCAGCCGCTCCTCGATTTCCGCGACGGTGAATTTTCGTTCCTGCACCGCCTCGCCATAGCGGGACTTGGTCTTGATCAGCCCGAGGCCGCGCAGCGACCGCGGCGAGGGATTCAGCGGCACCGGCCATTCCCCTTCCAGCACCGCCGGATCGAAATCCGTCTCGGCGCGGTTCATGTCGATGTACATATGCGCGATGGAGCAATACAGCAGCGTCGCACCATGCTGCGGCGCCGAGTCGTACAGGTCATCGAGCCACATCGAGACATTGTCGTGGAGCGCCGAAAACGCCACCGGCGAGCGCATGTCGTTGGGATACTCGCGGCCGCTGCGCGAAACGTCGACAATCACGGGCAACGTCTCGGCATCAGGATCATGGCGCAGGAACAGGCCGGGCTGGCAGTAAACCATGTTGGTGTTCGCTCCGAAAAAAAGTCCGGGAACTCTATGCAGCGCACTGTGCGTTGTCAATCGACACGGGAGTCAACAAGCCATGCAAGTGCTTAAGCGCCTGATCACAGCCACGGTGATGGCGGGGCTGCCCGCAACCGCCGCGCACGCCGCGCAACCGGAGGCGCCCGCGTTCCCGATGAAGACCATCCGCATCATCGTGCCGTTCTCCCCGGGCTCCACCGCCGACGTGGTGAGCCGCATCATCGGCCAGAAGATCACGGAGAACTGGTCCCAGGCCGTGGTCGTCGAAAGCCGCACCGGCGCCGGCGGTTCCATCGCCGCCGAATATGTCGCGCGTTCGGCTCCCGACGGCTACACCCTGCTCATGGGTGGCGGCAGCACGCTCGGACACAACATGCTGCTCTACCCCAAGCTGCCCTACGATGCGGTGCGGGATTTCGCGCCGATCGTGCAGGTCGTGCGCACCCCGAGCGCGGTCCTCGTGCATCCGTCGCTGCCGGTACGGTCCCTGAAAGACCTGGTCGCGCTCGCCAAGTCACGGCCGGGACAACTGGCCTATTCGACTTCAGGCAACGCCACCCCCGGCCACATCGCGACCGAGCTGATCCGTATGCTGGCCGGCATCAGCGTGGTGCATGTCCCCTATCGCGGCGCCAACGAGGCGATCAACGACCTGCGTTCCGGCCAGGTGCAGTTCACCATCAACAGCCTGTTTTCCTCGATGCCGTACGTCCGCGCCGGCACCGTGCGCTGCATTGCCACCACCGGCGCGAAGCGCGCGGCCGAACTGCCGGACGTCCCGACCGTGGCGGAGTCCGGCTTCAAGGGCTACGAGTTCTATACCTGGTTCGGCTACGTGGCGCCGATCGCGACGCCGCGCGAGGTGATCGTCAGGCTCAACCGCGAGGTGAACCGGGTCATCGAACTCCCCGACGTTCGCCAGCGCCTGGTGAATCAGGGCGGCGAGGTCCTCGGCGGAACGCCCGAAGAATTCGGCGCGTTCATGCGCTCTGAAATCGAGCGGTGGTCGAAGATCATCAAGCAGCTCAACCTGCGCGTGGAATGACCGGTGGCCCGGGAGTAAAATCCCGGCCTCCGCTGCATCACCCCTCACCCCTCACTCCTTACCCCTCACGCCTCAAACCCATGAAACCTTTCGAGTGGCAGTTCCCCTATCCCTCCCAGCGCATGCCCATCCTCGCCCGTAACTGCGTGGCGACCTCGCAGCCGCTCGCCGCCCAGGCGGGCCTCTCGATGCTGCACAAGGGCGGCAGCGCGGTGGACGCGATCCTCGCGACCGCGATTTCGCTGACGGTGCTGGAGCCGACCTCGAACGGCATCGGCTCCGACGCGTACGCAATCTTGTGGGACGGCAAGCAGCTCGTCGGCCTCAACGCCTCCGGCCGCTCGCCCGCCGCGTGGACGCCGGAGTACTTCAAGGGCGCCGCGACGATGCCGCAGCGTGGCTGGAACGCGGTCACCGTCCCGGGCTGTGTATCGGCGTGGGTCGCGCTGCACGCGAAATACGGCAAGCTGCCCTTCGCCGACCTGTTCGAACCGGCGATCCGCTACGCGCGTGACGGCTACATGGTCTCGCCCACGATCTCGCGCCTGTGGGCCAACCAGGCGCCGGACCTGAAAGACCAGCCCGGCTACGCGCAAGCCTTCATGCCCAACGGCCGCACGCCCGCCGCCGGCGAGAAGTTCACCTTCCCCGACCAGGCGAAGACGCTGGAACTGATCGCCAAAACCAAAGGCGAGGCGTTCTACAAGGGCGAGCTCGCCGAAAAAATGGCCGCGCACTCGAAAGCCAACGGCGGCGCGATGACCGTCGCGGACCTCGCCGCCCAGCAATGCGATTGGGTCGATCCCATCGGCATCGACTACCGGGGCACCACGCTGCATGAAATTCCGCCGAACGGCCAGGGCATCGCCGCGCTGGCCGGGCTGGGTATCCTGGAAAACTTTGACGTCGCCGGCATGAAGATCGACTCCGCCGACTACTACCACCTGCAGATCGAGGCGATGAAGATCGCCTTCGCCGACCTCTACGAATACGTGTCGGACATCGACACCATGCGTGTAAAGACCTCGCAGATGCTCGACAAGGCCTACCTCAAGGAACGCGCGAAGTTGATCGACATGAAGAGGGCCGGCCTCCCGGCCTTCGGCACGCCACCCACCGGCGGCACCGTGTACCTGACCGCGGCGGACGCGAACGGGATGATGATCTCCTACATCCAGTCCAACTACATGGGCTTCGGCTCCGGCGTCGTCGTGCCGGGCACCGGCATCTCCATGCAGAACCGCGGCTATGGCTTCGTGCTGAAGCCCGGCCACGCCAACATCGTCGCGCCGAAGAAGCGCCCCTTCCAGACCATCATCCCCGGCTTCATCACGCGCGGCGGCCAGCCGCTGATGAGCTTCGGCGTGATGGGCGGCTCCATGCAGGCGCAGGGCCACATGCAGGTCACCTCGCGGCTGGTGGATCACCAGCAGAACCCGCAGGCCGCCGCCGATGCGCCGCGCTGGCGCGTGGACACCGGCGTGAAAGTCGGCATCGAGTACGGCGTGCCCACGGAGATCGTCGACGACCTGCGCAAGCGCGGCCACGACATGCCGCAGGCGGATCGCTGGTCGACCGATTTCGGCCGCGCGCAGCTCATCTACAAGCTGGATGACGGCTACTTCGCTGCGTCGGAACGGCGCACGGACGGGCAGGCGGTAGGCTTCTAGGCCACCTCCGACCCACGGGCAGCGGCAGGGCGCCTCTTCCTCCGCGCGTGCCTCCGCCGGCGCTAATGGTCAGGCTTCGGACTTCAGCCGACTTAGCGCAGGCCGAAAAACGACAGGATTGCGGCGATGATCACGATGGCGCCAACGATGTATACGATATTATTCATGACAGTTTCCTTCATCAGGGGTAATGGATCGAACCGCGCAATGTGCGATTTCGACAGAACGGACCTTAGCTTTGCCGTGTCGCAAACGCTGTGCGCCAGCGCGGAAATTGACGTAGGTGCGCTCTGACCCGAGCCCGCCCCTCGCAACGGAACCAACATGTCGGAGCACAAAGTCAGCCTGCAATGGTCCCGCGGCGGGACAGACTTCGCCTACAAGACCTTCTCCCGCAACCACACGTGGCGCTTCGAGGGCGGGGTCGAGGTGCCGGCCTCGTCCGCCCCGCAGTTCTTCGGTGATCCATCCCGCGTCGACCCCGAATCCGCGCTGGTGGCCGCGCTGTCGAGCTGCCACCTGCTCACCTTCCTCGCCATCGCATCCAACAGCGGCTTCGTGGTGGACAGCTACGAGGACGACCCGGTCGGCCACCTTGAAAAGAACGCCAACGGCAAGCTCGCCGTGACGCGCGTCGTATTGCGCCCGAAAACGGCGTTCAGCGGCGCCAAACAGCCGACCCCGGCGGAGCTGGAAAAGCTCCACGACAAGGCGCATCGCGAGTGCTTCATCGCCAATTCCGTGCTGACGGCCGTGACCGTCGAGCCCGTCGCGTGACCGACAGTCCCGACGCGAAGCTGGAGCTCGACCTGCGTGGCCTCAACTGCCCGCTGCCGGTGCTGCGCACGAGGAAAGCGCTCGCCACGATGGCGCCGGGCGAACGCGTACGCGTGATCACCACCGACCCCGGTTCAGAGATCGATCTCCGCGTGCTCGCCGAGGTGAACGGCCATCAGGTGCTGTCGTTCGACACGCAGCCGGACCGTTTTGTGTTCCTGATCGAAAAGGGCGCGCCCGCCGCCTGATGCCCGTACCGCACGTCCGGTCCGGCTCGCATAGGCCGTCGATGGCGGAACAGTTCTGCTTACCCGCCTGCCCGGCCAAGTCTGTAGGACAACTCCGACTTTGGAAAATATGATCCCAGGCAGAACCATCCGTTGATCAGTCGTTCAAACTACCCGCCGGATGATCAACAACGGAGGCGTCGTCATGATCAGATTCAGGGAAGCGTTGTACGGGGGTTTCATCGCGACATTCGCGGCATCGGTCATGATGCAGATGAACAATGCCATCGGCAAGATTCCGGAAGTGCATGTCGCCACCACCTTGAGTTCGATCATGGGGGCGCCGGACCGGTTGACGGGATGGATGACCCATTTTCTTCTGGGCGTCATCATCTTTCCGCTTGTTTTTTCCCTCCTTGAACGTCGGCTGCCCGTGCGCACTTACGCCATCAAGGGACTACTGTTCGGGCTGCTGCTCTGGCTGGGGATGATGACGGTCTTCATGCCGGCTGCCGATGCGGGAATGTTCGGCCTTGCGCGCGGCGCGGTGGTGCCGGTGGCGACGCTGGTCTTGAACCTGTTCTATGGACTCATCCTGGGAATTTTTTATGGATGGGACCTTGCACCCGTCAGGAAAGCAGCCATCCCGTCCACGTGACGGCGGTCTATCTGGTCGGGGGATAAACCCGGTCAGGACAACGCCGGCTGGCGGTGCGTGCGGCGCGCCACCAGCCACTGCTCCAGCGCAGAGGCCGGCATGGGCCTGGCGTAGTAATAGCCCTGCATCTCGTCGCACCCCGCGGTCCGCAGGGTCACGGCTTCCTGTTCCGTCTCGACGCCTTCGGCCACCACGCGCAGGCCGAGCGTGTGGCCCAGGCCGATGATGGCGCGCGTGATCGCGAGATCGGTCGGGTCGTCGAGCATGTCGCGCACGAACGAGCGGTCGATCTTGAGCTTGTCGAGCGGAAAGCGGTTCAGGTAGCTCAGGCTCGAATAGCCGGTGCCGAAATCGTCCACCGCGAGGCCCACGCCGAGCGCGCGGATCGCCTCCAGCTTCTGCAGGTTGGCGTCGACGCTCTCCATCAGCGTCGACTCGGTGATCTCGAGCTCCAGCACGCCCTTGGGAATCGCGTGGCGGCGCAGGCTGGACTCCAGGGAATCGAGCAATCCGCCCGCCCGCAACTGCAGCGACGAGAGGTTGATCGACACGTCGAGTTCATCCAGCCCGGCCTCGCGCCAGCGCGCGATCTGCGCGCAGGCCTGCTCGATCACCCAGACCCCGACCGGCACGATGAGCCCGGTTTCCTCGGCGATCGGAATAAAGCGGCTCGGCGCCACTTCGCCCAGTTCGGCGCTGGTCCAGCGCAGCAGCCCCTCCGCGCTCACCACCGCGCCCGTCCGCGCATCGACGAGCGGCTGGTACTCCAGACGCAGTTCGTTGTCTTCGATGGCCCGGCGCAGGCAGGATTCAAGCTGCAGCCGCTGCCGCGCGCGCTCCGTCATTTCGGCGTTGAAGAACTGCGCCATGTTGCGGCCTGCCGCCTTGGCCTGGTACATGGCCACGTCGGCATGCCGCATCAGCTCGTCGATATCCTCCCCGTCGTCCGGGAACAGGGCAATGCCCACGCTGCACGAAACATGGATCTCCGCTCCGTTGACCACGTGCGGCTTGCGGATCAGCGGAATCAGCCGGTGCTCCACGACCTGGGTCACCTCGTCGCTGCCGTCCACGCCGTTGAGCACCACGACGAATTCGTCGCCGCCCAGCCGGCTCACCGTGTCGCCCGCCCGCACGGCCTCCAGCAGGCGGGCGGCGACGGACCGCAGCAGGCCGTCCCCCACGTGGTGGCCGAGCGAATCGTTGATGTTCTTGAAGCGGTCGAGATCGATGAACAGCACCGCCACCTGCAAACCGGCCCGCTTCGAGTGCTGCAGCGCCAGGCGCAGCCGTTCGGTGCACAGGGCGCGGTTGGGCAGATCCGTCAGCACGTCATGCTGTGCAAGGAAGCGGATCCGCTCCTCGCTTTTCTTGCGGTCGGTGATGTCAATAGACGTGCAGATGTAATAGAGGGGTCCGCCCTGCGGGTCGCGCACGACGCTGATCATCAGCCACGCCGGAAAGTGCCCGCCGCTACGCCGCTGCATCTGCACCTCGCCCTGCCACGTCCCGCGCTGGATGACCACGTCCCAGACGCCGCGAAAGAACGGCGTGTCGACCGGGCTCTCGACGAGAAATTCGGGCAACTGCCCTACGACCTCCTGAAACTCGTGCCCCGTGGCACGCACGAATGCACGGTTGACCGAGAGGATGCGTTCGTCGGCGCCGAGAATGATGATGCCCTCGGAGGAAGCCTCGAACACCTTCGCCCACAGTTCCAGCCGCTGCTCCATCTGCTTCAGGTGGTTGATCGGCGCGAAGGCGGTGAGCACGGCCTCCTGCCCCTGATACTGCAGCCGCCGCGCCGACAGCACGGCCCACGCCGACTCGTTCCCGGTCTTCCAGCGCACCTCGAATTCATCGATGGCGCCGCGATCCGACAACTGCTGGAAGAAGCGCGCGCGCACCCCAGGCTCCAGTCCTTTGGCCCAGGGATCCGTCCGGGTGCCGGCCAGCCATTGCTGCGCCGGCTCGTTGGCGTGCAGCACTTCGTGCCCGGGCACCGAAGTCACCACCATCGCATAAGGCGTCGCTTCCATCAGCGCCTGCTGCGCCGCCGCGGCCCGCGCGTTGGCCGCCAGCTCCTTCTGCACCTCGCGCTCGCGGTCGAGCTGCGCCAGCATGTCGTTGAAGCCGATCACGAGGCGGCCGATCTCGTCCTCGCTCTTCCAGTACGCGCGCAGCGTGTAATCCCCGGTGCGGCGCACGGTGTCGGTCACGTGCAGCAGCTTCCGCAGCGGACCCGCAATCTGCCGCGCGACGAAATAGACCATCGACAGGATCACCAACAGCAGGAAGGCCGCCGTGCCGAGGTCCAGCCACATGCGGTTGAACAGCCCGCGTTCGCGCACGTGCAGCAGCCGGTTCAGTTCCGCGCCGGCGCCGGTCCAGGTTTCCTGCAACTGCTGCAGCAGCAGCCGTTGCGCCGAGTCGACCTCGCGCAATGTCGCCGGTGTGACCCGCCCGTCGATCACCCGGCGCGCGGCGAGCCGGAACGCCTCGACACGCCCGGCCAGTTTCTCCCGTCCCGGCGCGAGGGCGGCCTGCACCCGTTCGCCGCCCGCCGCGATGGCTTCGTCATGATCCGAATCGATGCCCTTGATCGTCGCATCCAGCCGGCCCTCCAGGATCAGGTAGCGCGTGCGCGCGTCGCTGACGCGCACGCCGCCGACGCCGCGCTGCTCCTGCAGCTCGATGCCGATGCCGTGCAGCAGTTCAAGCAGTTCCGGATAGCGCAAAACGATCAGCGACATCGTGTAGTAACTGTCGAGATCCGGATCGAGGATGAGCTTCGACTGGTTGCCGACGCGCGTGATGAGCTCGCGGCCGCGCGCGAGGGCGGCGCTGACGGGCTGCCGGTCGCCCGCCGGCACCGCCGCCACGCCGAGCATCGCCTTGCCAAGGGCGGCGTTCAGTTCCGCGCTGCCCATGTCCCGGCCCAGCGTCTCTTCGACGGCGGCAAGGTCCAGTGTGTGGGCCGACAGGCGGCCCGCGGCCTTGGGGTCACCGGCGCCGACCAGCGCAGTGTCGATCAGCGCGTCCCGCACGGTAGCGATGTAAGCGTTGCCGCGCAGCTCGTCTCGCGCGAAATTGATCGCGATGTATTTCTCGTGGATCAGGATGCCGCTGACGAAGATCACCGCCGTCAGGTCCAGCAGGTAGATGAGCAGCAGCTTGCGGCCCACGCTCAGGCGGGCGAGCAGCCTGGAGGGCAAACTGGGTTTGCGATGCGTCGGTGTGGCGTCCGGGGTCACGGGGGAATCTACGCTGGGAGTTGCCCTGTTCTTCTGCTGCGCCGGGCAATCGCCCGCGCGTTCGCCAACAAGCGCAAGGACTATGCCAAGCGGCCTGCGGGATACCCTTGCACCGTTGTATGGCACGACCGCGACCGGCCGGCGTTCCACGGCGTTACATTGCGCTCCGGAGGGAGAAATCCGGGGTTACGGCGCTTCGTAATGGTGCATGGCCCCCGCGAAACCAGGAGTTGCGGGGGCGCCGCGGACACCTAGTGTCGAGAAATCCCCGCCCGGCCAGCTCCGGTCAAAGCGAACGGCCGTCGAATTTTTTGACTGGGACGGCGCCCAGATCGAAGTTTTCGAGGCAGCGGAGATTGACGGCCGCCACCCGGTTGCCGGCGGGGTCCACGCCCTCGCCGTACGGATGCATGCCGCAGGCCGGGCAGAACCGGTGCTTGATGACGTGCTTACCGAACGTGTAAGTCGCGGCATCCTGCTCCGGCGTCAGCATCCGCAGCTTGTCCCTGGGCACGAACCCCAGCAGCGAGCCTTTGCGCGCGCAGATCGAACAATTGCAGGACAGGGCCGACGTGAATTCGCCCTCGACTTCGAACGCCACTTTGCCGCAATGGCAGCTGCCTTTGTATTGCACGGGATGACTCCTTTTCTACTCCGGCGTCATGCCGGCGGCTTTGGTTACCCTGGCGTTGCGCGCGAGTTCGTCACGGACCAGCTTGCCGAACGCGTCTGGCGTGCCCGGATCGGGATCGCCGCCCTGCGCGATCAGCGTCGCCTTGACTTCCGGCATGCCGAGTACCGTGTTGAAGGCGGCGTTGACGCGGTTCACGATCTCGGCGCGAGTCCCCGCCGGCATGAACGCGCCGTACCAGGACTGCACTTCGTAGCCGGGCAGCGCCGCCTCGGCCACCGTGGGAATGTCCGCAATGGACGGATGGCGCCGCAGGCTGGTGACCGCCAGCGCGCGCACGCGCCCCGACCGGTGGTACGGCACGCCGCTCGGGATGGCGGGAAAGGCGAAATCGAGCTGCCCGCTCAGCACGTCGACGAACGCAAGGCCGATCCCCTTGTACGGGATGTGCTCGACCTGGATGCCCGCCATGCTCTTGAACACTTCCGCCGCCAGGTGCGACGCGCTGCCGAGGCCACCCGAGCCGTAATTGAGCTGGTTCGGCTTGCGCTTCGCCAGCGCGATCAGTTCCTTCACGTTCTTCGCGGGCACCGACGGATGGACGATCAGCAACTGCGGCGCGCGCACCAGCATGGTCACCGGCGCGAAATCCTTCACCAGGTCGTACGGCATCTGCTTCACGATGCTGGGCGTCACCGTGTGCTGCGACGTACCGAGCAACCAGGTGTAGCCATCCGGCGCGGCCTTCGCGACGTAGTCGGCGCCGATCACCGCATTGCCGCCGGCACGGTTCTCGACCACCACCTGCTGCCCGAGCAATTCGCTCATGCGCGGCGCGAGCAGGCGAGCCACGGCGTCGGCGCCGCCGCCGGGCGGCACGGGCACGATGAAGCGGATGGGCCGCGTGGGCCAGGCCTGCGCAAATGCGTTACCCGTGCAGGCCAGCAACGCCGCGATCCCCAATACTGCAAGTGAACCTGATTTCATGTGTCCGCACATCCGGCCTGGCCTCCGTTTGTCCTGAAAACGGCGACAGGCACAAGCAATAAGAACACCAGCTATTTCAGGTCGCGCTTCAGCATGACGAACGCGGCGACCGCAAGAGTGGCGATGAGAATGCCCGCGTAGAAGACCACCGTCCACAGATAATCGCCCGTCCGCAGGCTTGCACAGAACTGCAGCGCTTCCGCGGTGGGCGTCGGCGCGCCCTTCGGCGACAACGAAATCGAGCAGGCGCCGGACGACGCCGTCACCCACGCGCTGCCGACGTTGGAGAACAGCGTGAGCGCGAGCGACAACGCAATCACCAGGCCCAGCAGTATTTTGATCTTGGTCATGGTCTTGTCCGCCACGGGAGCGCTGCTGCATTCTAGCCGCGAAACGCGGCGTGCCCGCGGGTGCGCGGTCGATTACCATACTGCCCCGTTCGACAATTCCGGAATCCCCGCCAGAGGAGCACATGCAAGTCATCGACATGGAGTGCAACGTACCGAAACCGGGAGGCGAGCACGGCCCGGCACCGGCGGCCCCACAACCCGACGCACCGGCGGCCGCAAAGCCGGCCGGCTACGGCATGGCCAACTACGGCAACATCTTCCGCTCGCGCAAGGACGGCGGCGATGCGCGGCCGAAAACGGCGGTCTCCGAGTACGTCGACGCGATCACGCGCGCGGGCGTCGTCCGCGGCATCCCCTTCGGCATGAGCAACGACGAAGTGGCGGCCCTGATGCAGGAATTTCCGGACCGCTTCATCGGCCTCGCCCGCATCAGCGCCTTCGAGGGCATGCGCGGCGTGCGCGAGCTGGAACGCCGGGTGCGCGAACAGGGTTTCCAGGCGCTCGGCGTGTCGGCCCTCGTGGACGGCATTCCCGCCAGCGACCGGCGCTTCTACCCGCTCTACACCAAGGCCGCGGAGCTGGGCATCCCGGTGCGCGTCTACTCATCCATGAACTACGCGAACGACCGGCCCTACGACCTCGGCCACCCCAAGCACCTCGACCAGGTGGCGATCGACTTCCCCGAGCTGACGCTCATCGGCGGCCTCGGCGGCTGGCCATGGGTGAACGAGATGGTGGCGCTGGTCCTGCGCCACCCCAAGCTGCACATGGACACCTCCGCCCACCGCGCCAAGTACCTCGGCATGCCCGGCTCGGGCTGGGAAATGCTGATGCAGTTCGGCAACACGCGCATCCAGGACAAGGTGCTGGTCGGATTGTCGGCGGGCCTCGTCGGGCAGCCGCACGAAACGCTGATCGAGGAATACCTAGCGCTGCCGCTGAAGGACACCGTCAAGGAGAAGTGGCTCTACAAGAACGCCGCACGGGTGTTCGGGCTCGATTCTTGAGGAATACGTAACTGTGGACGATCGCGCTCACGGATACTTGCCACCCCCACCCTAGCCCTCCCCCTGTAATGGGGAGGGGATGAAACCCCTTCCCCCTTCCGAGGGGGAAGGTGGGGATGGGGGTGCGGCGTTCCGGAATTCATACCACCTGCGTCGCCTGACGCTCTTGCGTCAAGCTGCGCGCTTTAACCGATAGTTGCGCACCAGCACGTCCGCCGGCAGCTTCAATCCCGCCGCGAGCTTGCGGATCATCTCCAGCGTCAGCGGACGCACGCGATTGAGCACCTCCGCCACCCGCGCGCGCGAGCCGATAAAAGGCTCAAGTTCCTTGCGGGTCAAGTCCCGGGATTCCATGACGTAGTGGAGGAAATCGATCGGGTCGGGATTGTCGATGGGGAAATGCTCGCGCTCGTAGGCTTCGATCAACAACACCAGGACTTCAAGCTTGTCCGCGGCCGGCGAGCCGTCCGGCGCATCCCACACCGTTTCCGCCGCCTTCAGGGCTGCCTGATACTCGCGTTTGTTTCGAATCGGACGCAGTTCCATGGTTCTCGCCTCAGATCGTTTCGGCATCGATCCTGTCGTATTCCTGATGCGTGCCGACAAACCGGATGAACATCATGCGCCGGTTGTAGTGCACCGCCACGACCAGCCGGTAGTCGTTGCCCTTGATGTTGAACACCACGCGGTTGTTCGCGAGGATGCTCGCATTGCGATGCGCTGCCTTGACCGCCACCGGCCCTGTCCAATCGGCCCGGCTGGCCTCCGCGTACCACGACCGCAACGCGGTCTCCGCACCGGCATGCCTGCTCCAGAACGCCCGCAGCCGGCTGACGGCGATGACTCGCATGCGCCATCCTAACACGCTCCCAAGGCGGGAGCAACCGCCGGATATCCAACGATGTGTTTACTGCTTGAACTTCGCCAGGAACGCCATCACCGCCGCCCAGTTCTGCTCGGCGCCCGCGGCATTGCGGTCGGCCCGCAATGTGGACGAGCCGTGCACGCCGCCCTTCGTGGCAATGAACAGTGTCTTGCTGGTCCCCGGAATGGCGGCGAGGATCGCGCGCGACGCGGCGATCTCGTCCTTGCCGCTGGACTGTGTGATGAAGACCGGCACGCGCACGCTTTGCGCGGCCTTGCCCACGGCGCCGGGTGTACCCAGGTACTCCCCGGGTGAAAACGCCAGCAGTCCCTGCAGGTCCGCCGGATGCCTGGCTGCCAGCAGGAACGACAGCGCCGCCGAGTAGCTCGACCCCCACACCAGCACGGGCGCGCCCTGCGCTTTCGCTTTGCCCCAGACGAGTGCGGCCTCCAGGTCCGCCAGCGCGGCAGCGTAGTCCGTCGATCGTCCCAGCGCGGTCACCGTCTGGTTGCTGCCGCCGAACTCATCCCCGCCCGAACGCTGGTCGATCGCAAGGACGCTGAAGCCGGCCTTGTTCAGGCGCGGCACGAGCGGCCCATATTCAGCGCGGCTGGCGCCCGCCTGGTGAAACGCGAGGATGAGCGGGGCCTTCGGATTCGCGGCGGGCCAGAACTCGCCGAACACCTTGACGCCGTCCGCGGCGGTGAGCGTGACGGGCTCGGCGACCGCGATCCGCGCGAGCAACAGCAACGGCAGGAGCACAACGGTCAGCAGGACAGATCGGTTCATGGCGCACCTCATCAATGAAAAGACTTCGTCGGTCCGCCCGCGAACGCCTTACAGCCGGGCCCCGCGTCACTCCACGCCGGTCAACCCGATCGTCTTGACCAGTTGCCTGAAGCGCGCCTGTTCTGACTGGATGTGTGCCGCAAGCTGCTCCTGCGTGCCGGGATCGGCGTCGATGCCCTGCCGCTTCAGCCGCTCCTTCACCTCCGGCTGGGCGAACACCACGTTCACCTCGGCGTTGAGCCGGTCGATGATGGCTTGCGGCGTGCCGCGCGGGGCGACCAGCGAGTTCCACGACGTGGTGCCGTACCCGGCAAGGCCCCCTTCCGCCACCGTCGGAATCTCCGGCACCGCGGGTGAACGTTTCGCCGACGAGACCGCGAGCGCGCGCAGCTTGCCGTTCTGCGTGTGCGGATAAATCGCCGAGATGCCGCCGAACATGTAGGACACCTGCCCGCCGATCAGGTCGTTCAGCGCCGGCCCGGTGCCCTTATACGGCACGTGCACCACGTCGATGGCCGCCATGTACTTGAACATTTCGCCCGCGAGGTGCGCGCCCGCGCCCACCCCGGCGGACGCGAAGCTCAGCTTGCCTGGATTCGCCTTGGCGTAGGCGACAAGCTGCGCCACCGACGTCGCCGGCACGCTCGCGTGCACGCCGAGCAGGTAGGGCTGCACCGCCAGCATCGAGATCGGCACGAAATCGCGCGCGGCGTCGTACGGGAGCTTGGCGGAAATCGCCGGGTTCACCGCCAGCGTGGTCACGGTCGCCACCAGCAGCGTGTAGCCATCTGCCGGTGCGCGCGCGGCGAGTTCCGTGCCGATCACGGTGGCGGCGCCGCCGCGGTTGTCCACCACCACCGGCTGGCCGAGCCGCCGGGCCAGCAATTCGTTCACGGTGCGCCCGACCAGGTCGGTCGGCCCGCCGGGCGGATACGGCACGATCAGGCGGATCGGATGCGTCGGAAACGGCTGCGCGGCCGCTGCCAACACGGCGGCGGGCAATAGCATGATGGCCAAACCCATGAACAGCCTGCTCTTCAGCATGACATACGCCCCCATCAGGACAGCGGGATTCCGGGCATTTCGAGAGTCTACGGTTGCGGGCCCCGGTGATGGCAACGCAGCCCGCATCACCAGATGAACGCCGGCAGCCGGTAGTCGGGCTGCGCCACCGCGCGCCGCTCGAATGCCCGCCAGGCTTCCGGATCCGGCTCCCCGCCGGGCGCCGCGCGCAGTTCCTGCGCATGGATGCCGCCGACGATGAACGCGCTCGGCAGGCCCGCGCGCGCCGCGCCGAGGATATCGTGCTCGATCGAGTCGCCGATCGCGATCACCCGCCCGGGCGCGCATTGGCCCAGGGCGGCGCGGCACGACGCGTAGATCGCCGGGTGGGGTTTGCCGTGATAGAACACCTCGCCCCCCAGTTCCTCGTAGCGCCGGGCAAGCACGCCGGGCGCATCGACCAGCCCCGCGGGGTGGAACCGCGAAAGATCCGGATTGGCGCACACCATGGGCAACCCGCGCGAACGGCCGGCGCGCAACACCGCTTCGTAGTCCGCCAGGCTGCGTTGCGGGGTATCGATCCCGATCACCATCAGGAAGTCGGCTTCCTCCACCGTCGCGACGAAGGCCAGCCCGATGCCCTCGAGTATCGAACGGTCGCCGTCGCGCGTGAACGCGTAGCAGCGCCGGCCGAGATTCGCGTGAAAAGGGCTCGCGCGCGCCACGATCGCCTCGCGCGCATCCTGCCCGGCGGACACCATGCGAACGAAGTGCCGCGCCGGAAAACCCATCTCCTCCATCAGGCGCACGTTGGCGGACTCCGGGCGGCCAGAATTGGACAGCACCACGACGCGCTTGCCCGCCGCGTGCAACTGCTCGAGGCAGGCGGCCGCCCCCGGGTAAGGGCGCATGCCATCGTGCAGGACGCCCCACTGGTCGACGATCAGTCCGTCGAAGCGCGAGGCGAGTGCCGCCACGCCGGGCAGCGCGATGGCGCCGCCCGACGGACGGGCCGGCGCGTCAGGAGATGCGTCCACGGATCCAGGCCGAAAGCGCCTCGCTGGCAAGCACCACCACGAGAATCGCGAGCAGCACCACCAGCACCTGCTGCCACGCGAACTGGTTGATCGACGCATACAGGTAGAGGCCGATGCCGCCCGCCCCCACGAAGCCCAGCACGCTCGACTCGCGCACGTTGATATCCCAGCGGTAGACGGTCGTGCCGATGAGTACCGGCAGCACCTGCGGCAGGACGCCGATGAGATAGACCTGCGCGGTGCTCGCCCCGGTGGCCTCGATCGCCTCGACCGGACCGCGGTTGACCTCCTCGATCGCCTCGGCCACGAGCTTGGCGAGAAAGCCCACGGAGCGCGCCGCCACGGCGGCGATCCCGGCGAGCGGCCCCGGACCGAAGATCGCCACGAACACGAGCCCCCAGATCACCGTGTTCACGGAACGCGACGCCACGAGGATGCCGCGGCCGATGGCCCAGGTAAAACCGTTGGCGGTGGTGTTGCGCGCGGCGAGGAAGGCGAGCGGGATGGCGAAGACCAATCCGATCGCCGTCCCGAGCGTGGCGATGTGGATCGTCTCGATCAGCGGCTTCACGATCATCGGCAGGTACGACCAGCGCGGCGGCCACATGCGTTCCGCGAGGTCCGCGGCCTGCAGGTGCGCATCCTTGAAGAACACCCACTCGATATCCAGCGCCGACACGCTCCACGCCGCGGCGAAGGCGACCGCGGCGATCCACAACCAGCCGGTGACGGTTTCGCGCAGCGTGTGGCGGCGCCAGACCTCCGGATAGTGCTTGCGTATCGCCTCGCTCATCGCAGCCTGCGCCGCACCCAGTCGCTGAACCATTCGCCCAGCGCCACGAGCGCGATGATGGCGAGCAGAATGGCCGCGGCGAAGTCGTAGTCGTAGCGCGAAAACGATGCGGAGAGGGTTTGCCCGATACCCCCGGCGCCCACGATCCCCACGACGGTCGAGTGGCGCAGGTTCGCGTCGAGGCGGTAGATCGCCATGCCCACCGTACGCGTCAGCACCTGCGGCGTCACGGCGTAGACCACCACCTGCCCGAAGCCTGCGCCAGTCGCGCGCACCGCGTCGATGGGTCCGGCACGCACGTTCTCGATATCCTCGGCGAGGATCTTGCCGAGGAAGATCATCGACGCCAACGCCAGCGTGAGCGCCCCCGCCACGGGACCGAAGCCGAAGAGCTTCACGAAGAAGATGGCGATGATCACCTCGTGGAACGAGCGCCCGCCCACGATGAAGGCGCGCGCCGCGAAGTAGACGGGGCGCGGCGCGAGGTTGCGCGCGGCGGCGATGCCCAGCGGCACGCTCAGGATCACCCCCGCCAGCGTCGCGACGATGGCCATCTGCACGCTCTCCACCATTCCCGCAGCGAGCAGCTCCCACCGCGAGAAGTCCGGCGGGAACATCCGCACGACGAGGTCCACCGCGCGCCCGAACCCGGTCAGTATCCGCTGCGGATCGATGTTGAGCGTGGAGACGGACCACACGAGGTACAGCACGGCGCCCGCGATGACCGCGTGCTGCCTGCCGCGCGTCCCGAAGAACGGCGGCGGGCGCCAGGTCGCCGGATACGGGGTCGTGTTCAAGCCGGCGCGTCCTCATCGGTGGCGCGGATGGTCTGGCTCCAGTCTTCGGCGCCGTAGATCTCGGTGAGGACCGCCGGCGTGAGCCCGGCGCCGGGCCCGTCGAAGACGAGCCGGCCGGCCTTGAGCCCGATGATGCGGTCGGCGTAGGCCTGCGCCAGCGCCACGTCGTGGATGTTGACCAGCGCCGGCCGCTCCCGCTCGGTGGCGAGCGAGCGGATGAGACGCATGATCTGGCGTGCGGTCTTGGGGTCGAGGCTCGCGGTCGGCTCGTCCACCAGCAGCAGGTCGGGGTTCTGCATCAGGGCGCGGCCGATGCCCACGCGCTGGCGCTGGCCGCCCGAAAGCGCATCGGCCCGCGAATCGTGCAGCCCCTCGAGCCCGACGCGGTCGAGCATCGCAAAGGCGCTCGACACGTCCGCCGGCGGGTAACGGCGCAGGAACGACGCGAAGAAACCCACCGACCCCAGCCGCCCGGACAGGATGTTCTCCATGACCGTGAGGCGGTCGACGAGATTGAACTCCTGGAAAATCATGCCGATGCGCCGGCGGACCTTGCGCAGTTCGCGCGGAGCCAGGCCCGTGATTTCGGTGCCTCCCAGCCGGATACTGCCGGCAGTGGGTTCGACGAGCCGGTTGATGCAGCGGATCAGCGTGCTCTTGCCGGCGCCGGAAGAGCCGATGATCGCGACGACCTCGGCGCGCGCGACGGTGAAGCTCACGCCGTCGAGCGCGCGCGCGCCGCCGGGATAAACCTTGCTCAGCGCTTCGATCGCCAGCGGCGGCGCGGCGGTGCCGGTCAAATCGGCAGCCAACGCCCTACTCCGCCTTCGTGCCCAGCTTGGAGAGCCCTTCCTGGGAGTAGGTCACGCCGGTCGCCTTCTGGATCGTGAGCACGTCGCGCCAGTTATCCCTGTAGACGATCGGGGCGAAACGCTCGGTGTCCTTGAACTCCTTGGCGAGCCCCGAGTTCTTGAAATCGAAGGTGAGGAACGCCTCGCGAATCTTTGCCTTGAGTTCCGGCGTGAGATTGTGCGCAACGCCGTAGGCGGTGCGCGGGAACGGCTTCGATTCATACACCACGCGGATCGCATCGGGCTTGAACATGCCGCGCGCCTGCATGCGATCGACAACGGAGGACGCGACCGGCGCGGCGTCGTAGTCCTTGTTCACCACGCCCATGACCGAGTTGTCGTGCTTGCCCGAGTAGAGGACCTCGTAATCCTTCCCCGGCGTCACGCCCAGCGCGCCGAACAGCGCACGCGGCGCGGTGTCGCCGGAGTTCGACGACGGCGACACGTGCGCGACACGCTTGCCCTTCAGGTCCGTCACCGACTTGATGGGGCTGTCCTTGTACGTGATGAGCCGCAGCGTGTAGCCGATGCTGCCGTCCGCGGCCGCCATGCCCGCGACGGGCTCGAAGCCGGCGAGGTTGACCGCGAACGGCGTCGGCCCCGCGGCAACCCCCGCGATGTGCAGACGTCCCGACCGCATGGCTTCGACCTGCGCCGCGTACGATTCGGCCGGATACCAGCGCACGCGCTTGCCGGTCACCTTCGACAGGTGCGCCAGAAAATCCGCGAACACGTTCTGGTAGACGGCCGGGTCTTCGACCGGGGTATAGGAGAACACCAGCGTATCGGGGTTCTGCCAGGCTTTCGGGTCCTTCGGCTGGTCGGCAATGAGGTCGCGGTTCTCGTCGCAATAGCGCGCGTCGAGCTGACCCCGATTGGCGCACGCGGCCTGTCCGTACGCCGCGCCGGCCCACAGCGCCGCAACCAGGACTACAACGGCAGCCCGCACGGGCCCGGTGATCGTATTCATGACTTGCCCCCTCGCTTATCGGTATGAGTGCTGCAATCGATCATGCATCGCGATGCTGCCATTCCGGTTGCGGTCGCGACGGCGGCCGCGGCGCCGCCGGTCGCCTTCTACTCCGCCGTGATGTTCCCCGCCTTCACCACCTTGCCGATGCGCTCGATCTCCACGCGCACGTGCTCGGTGAACTGCGCGGGAGTCATCGGTTGCAGCTCCGCGCCTTCCGCCGTCAGGCGCGCGTTGAGCTCCGGCGCCTTCAGGGCCGCCATCGCATCGGTGTGGATCTTGGTGATGACAGGCTGGGGCATGCCCGCCGGCCCCATGAGGCCGAACCAGGACGCGAACACGTAGCCCTTGAGGCCCGACTCGGCGATCGTCGGTACTTCCGGCAGCGCACCGGAACGCTTCTCGGTGGTGACCGCGATCGCGCGGGTGCGGCCGCTCTTCACGAACGGCATGCTCGAGACGACGTTGCCGAACATCACCGTCACCTCGCCGGACAGCAGCGCCGTCAGCGCGGGCGCCGCGCCTTTATACGGCACGTGAATGATGTTCGTGCCGGTCATCATCTTGTACATCTCGGCGGCGATCTGGTACGGACTGCTCGCCCCGGTCGAGCCGTAATCGAGCTGCCCCGGTTTTGCCTTCGCCAGCGCGGTCAGGTCCTTCACCGTCTTTACCGGCAGCGAGGGATGCACCAGCAGCACGTTGGGCACCATGGCGATGAAGGCGATGGGCTGGAAGTCCTTGATCGGATCGTAGGGCAACTTCTTGAACGTGCTGGCGTTGATCGCGTGCACGGCACTCACATTCATGAGCGTGTAGCCGTCCGGCGGCGCCTTCGCGAGCATCTCGCTGGCGATCAGCGTAGACGCGCCGGGGCGGTTCTCCACGACGACCGGCTGAGCCCACGCCTCGCTCAGCTTCACGGAGACGGCGCGGGCGAGGATGTCGGTCCCGCCGCCCGGGGGGTAGCCCACCAGGACGCGCACGGGTTTGCTCGGATACGGCGCTTGGGCAACCGCGGTGGCCATCGGCGCCAGCAGCAGGCCGGCCGCGGCCGCGCCCAGGATCACTCGTCGCATTGCACTCCTCCTTGATGTCTTGTTTGCACGGAGTGTAGCGCAGCACCCGGCGCAGTCCTTCCCCGCCTCCCCAAGGAGGGGTGACGCGCAGCGACGGGGTGGTAAACCCGCGCGAGCCAGTGCAACCACCCCGCCCCGCCGGGCCACCCCTCCTTGCCCAAGGAGGGGAATCGAAACCGCCGGGGATATTGAGCGAATGCGCCGACGGCCGCGTGCTAGCATTTCAGCGTTTTCGACATTCTGCGTCACCGGTTTCCGTCTCACGCCTGACGCCACACGCCTCACCATCTTCGGAGAACCGCCATGCCCCGCAAACCCAACCTCGCCATCGGCGCGACCAGCTTCCGCCCCACCGTCGTCGGCCGCCACCATGCCGTGTCCACCGGACACTACCTCGCCAGCCTGGCGGCGATGCGCGTGCTGGACCGCGGCGGCAACGCCATCGACGCGGGCGTGACGGCGGCGATGGCGCTGGCGGTGGTGCAGCCGGACATCGTGAGCTTCGGCGGCGTCGCCCCCACGCTGATCTACCTCGCGAAGGAAGACCGCGTGGTGAGCCTGGCCGGCCTCGGCTGGTGGCCCAAGGGCACCGACGTCGAGCACCTGCGCAAGGTCAGCACCGACGGCCACATCCCGGAAGGCGTGCTGCGCACCATCATGCCGGCCGCGCCCGCGACGCACATCGAGGCGCTGCGCCGTTACGGCACGATCTCGTTCGGGGAAGCAGCCACCGCCGCCATGGAACTCGCGCGCGACGGCTTCCCGGTCTTCCCGCTGCTCGCCAACAACCTCAAGTCGTCCGAGGCGATGTACGCGCAGTGGCCGTCCAGCGCGGCGGTGTTCCTGCCCGGCGGCAAGCCGCCGAAGGTGGGCGACGTCCTCGTGCAGGCCGAACTGGCCCGTTCCATCCAGGGCATGATCGAAGCGGAGCGCAGCGCCAGCGGCGACCGCGACAAGAAGCTGCGCGCCGCGCACGACTTCTATTACAAGGGCCCGATCGCCGCCGCCATCGCGGACTACCACAAGGCCAATGGCGGCTTCGTCACGCGCGAGGACCTCGCCAGCTACGAAACCCCGGTCGAGAGCAGCATCCACGCCAAGTACCGCGGCTACACGATCCACTCGTGCGATGTCTGGTGCCAGGGCATCGTCCTGCCGCAGACGCTGAAGACGCTGGAAGGCTTCGACCTCAAGAAACTCGGCCACAACACGCCGGACTACCTGCACGTCATCGCGGAAGCGCTGAACCTGTCCTTCGCGGACCGTGAAGCCTACGTGGGCGATCCGAAGTTCGTGAACGTCCCCACGCAGGCCCTGCTGTCCGACGCCTACGCCGCGAAGCAGCGCGCGCGCATCGATCTGCAACGCGCCTTCGGCAAGATGCCCGAGCCGGGCAACCCGACCGCAGCCCCCACGGCGGGCGCCAAGCAGGCGGTCTATGCCGCCGCGCACGGCAGCGCCTCGCGCATGTCGCCGGACACCATCTACGCCAGCGTCACCGACAAGTTCGGCAACGCCTACTCGGCCACCCTGTCCGACACCAGCTACGACACGCCGGTCATCCCCGGCTACGGCGCCGTGGTGTCCTCACGCGGCTGCCAGAACCGGCTGGATCCCAAGCATCCGAGCGTGGTTGCGCCCGGCAAACGCCCGCGCCTGACACCCGCCCCGGCGATGGCCTTCAAGGACGGCAAGTTCTTCATGGCCTGGGGCACGCCCGGAGGCGACGTGCAGATGCAGGCGATGCTGCAGGTCTTCCTCAACGTCACCGAATTCGGCAAGCGCATGCAGGAAGCCGTGGAAGCCCCGCGCGTCTGCACCAAGAATTTCCCGGACTCCTTCGCCCCGCATCCCTATTACCCCGGCAAGCTGCTGGCGGAAGCCAATCTGCCAGCCGGCACCGCGGAAGAACTCAAGCGCCGCGGTCACGACGTGGAAACGGTGCCGGTGCTGCCGCCGGTGGGAGGCGCGGTGTGCGCGATCGTGAAGGATCCGGAATCGGGATTGTTCAATGCGGGGGCGGATCCGAGGCGGGAGGCGTATGCGTTGGCGTGGTAGCAAATGCAAGCCGCTGAAGAATACGCAAACCTCGTCGAACTAACTCGTTGGATCGATAAATATACGTCCGGTCTTACACTACCAACTGATGAGCGTTCGCAGATAGCAGTCGGTTGCTTAGACGTAACGCTTGAACACCAAGGAGCAATCGCTGTCCTCCATTCGGCCGGATTATCTGGGTCAATGCTTGCACTGCTGCGCATACTGGCTGAATCGCTGGTCCGCGGCCTTTGGATATACGAGTGCGCCTCTCCAGATGAGCTTGCGAACTTTAAGAAAGGTAAGCTAGGTAAATCCTTCGATTCATTAATCAAAGAGTACGAGACGACGATAGGAACACCTAACGGCGTTCTCTCCGGTTTCAAACTCTCTGCGTGGAAACAGATGAATGATTTCACCCACACAGGCTTCCTCCAAGTTAGCCGCCGCCACGCCCCTGGTCGCGTTGGGCCGAATTATCCAACCACTGACCTTTCAAAAGCGCTTGGGGTAGCCGGCGCGCTCGGCTTAGTCGCCGCAGGACAACTAATTGCGATTGCGGGTCGCGAAGACCTACTTCCCGCCTTTATGGCGCGAATGTCCAGCTACGCCAGGGTGCGCGATCAGGGCGATGTGTAACTTAGCTCGCACCACTACTCGATAGAGCTCCGTTCTCACCGCGCACGCCTACCGTATTGCGCCAACCCCACAAACTACGATCATGGCATCCATCGAATCACAAGCGAGTTCTCTCGTTGCGACGGCCGCCAAGATCGCTGAACTCAAGTCCGCTTACGAAGAAGCTTCGCTCCTTAATGCCTCTAAACCGAGCCTGGTACAGACTGGTCATGACGACTGGAACGGTGGTCTTGATCTCTATACCCTGATGCTCGAGATACCCATTACCCTTTACGCGGAAATAGAGGAACGCCGTAGCAAACTAGAGCAGAAGGTCCTTGGGCGGATCGAGCAACTGACTCGCGGCTATGGTGGCGTTTCCATTAGCGAGGTGGTCATCTCGCCGGTGCTCATCGATAGAGATAGACCGCTGTCCGTCGTGGACAGCTCGGATCAAATCCGAGGGCCAGATATCGCGTCGGAGATTATTCCTTCGTACTGGCAACCCGGTCATTTTCGACTGTTCATCAGTCACGCCTCGGAGAAGCGTGAAAGTGCTCACCGTCTAAAGGATGCGCTATCCGCATTCCAGATCGCCGCGTTTGTCGCCCACGATGACATTGAACCGACGAAGGAATGGCAGGCCGAAATTGAGACGGCTCTTCGAACTATGGACGCTTTAACCGCGATCATTTCGGCAAACTTTTCATTGAGCAAGTGGTGTGATCAAGAAGTGGGAATGGCAATTGGTCGCGGGAAGTTGGTTGTCCCTCTGCGAGTCGGCGCTGATCCCCATGGCTTCCTCGGCAAATATCAAGGGCTTCAGGCAAAGGGAAGCAATGCGACTGCAATTGCTCGGCAACTTTTTGAGATTCTATTGCGTCACGATCTGACATCCGCCCGACTTACTGATGCCCTTGTAGATCGACTAGTCACGTCCTCGAGCTGGTCCAGGTCGAAATTAACGATGTCGCTGCTGGCCTTATCGCGCAACTTATCTACAACGCAATCGGGACGTCTTCTTCGAGCGATCGACGAGAACCCCGAAGTCGGGGAAGCCACTGGTGTACCGGAGCAGATTCAGGCATTGGTTGCCCGTCTTGCACCACTAAATGCGATTTAACCCTGAAAAAAAAGAAAATAAATGGGGTCAGTGTCGATTGTTCTAGTGGCGTGGACGAGTAACGTCGCTAGCCCCATTAGTTTCAACTAAACATTCCTGAGAGCGCACGGTGAAGCGTATTTTGCTGGTCGCCACAGTACATGAGGAGAATGGTCTCGCTTCTATTTCGGCACTACATGCGATCCTCGAGCGGATTCGTCCAGCGGTTATATTCCTAGAGATTCCTTGGACTGCGTTCGAGGACTATGCCCAAGGAACCCGTAGCAACCTCGAGTCCAGCGCAGCAAGACTATATCGTGAAAGAAGTAGCGTCGTACTCATTCCCGTCGATTCACCTACACCAGAGGAATCGTTCTTCAGAGACTGGGAGTACATGGACCGGAGAATCGCAAAGACGAATCCTGCGTACCGCCAACTGATAGATCAGAACAGTCGCGACATAGCCACATACGGTTTTCCATACCTCAACAGCGAGCGCTCAAGCCGGGCTTGGTCGGACATCTATGAGACGATGGATGACGCGATTGAGCGTCTCAGGCACGACACCAAGCTCAGCGAGTTCTATGAACTATGGAGACACACCAACGACCTTCGCGATAGAGAAATGCTTAGGCGCATTGACGACTATTGCCTCCACAAGCCGTTTGAGAATGGCGTGTTCCTGGTCGGCGCAGCACATCGGCAGTCAATTATCATGAAATCACGAGAAGGCCGTGACACCGGAGCGCCCAAAATTGAGTTTAATGACTCTTACGCACCGTAGTTGTGCGGCATGACAACCGAACACTTGTGAGACCACGGTTGCCGAGAATGGAACCCAAGCCTTTTACAATTACTTCAGCATTCCGCGATACAGCAGGGAAACCCGCACCATGAATAAAGCCAAAGGGTCCAGACCACGGTTAATTTCGCACGGTTAATTTCGTGCAAGAGCCCAAGGGTCCAGACCACGTTTTTGATCTAGCGCCGCGCTAGATCGCGGCCACCACCCGCCGCACCCACCATCCCTGCAGCAGTCCGCGCAGGGCCAGGAAAGTGGCCACCGCGGCCCACAGGCCGGCGTTGCCGAACAGCGGTGCGAGTCCGAACAGCACGGCGAGGAAGGCGGTGAAGGCCAGCAGCACGATGTTGCGCATCGGCCGCGTGCGCGTTGCCGCCAGATAGACGCCGTCGTAGGCGTAGGCCCACACGGAGATAAGCGGCAGCAGCGCCGGCCACAGCAGCCAGGCTTGGGCCTGCGCGCGCACCTCGGGCTGGCTGGTGAGCAGCGCGATGATGGCGGTGCCTGCGACCAGATAGACCGCGCTGTTCAAGGCGCCTACCGCGAACGACCAGCCCAGCACCGCGCGCATGCCGCGGCGGAAGCCCGCGCGGTCGCGGCGGCCCGCCGATTCGCCGAGGATCGCCTCCGCGGCGTTCGCCAGCCCGTCGAGGCCGAAGGAGGTGAACATCAGGAAGACCTGCAGCACCTGGTTCGCCGCCAGCGGGAGATCGCCAAGACCCGCGCTCTGCGCCATGAACAGCGCCGACACCGACACCACGCAGAAGGTGCGCACCACCAGGTCGCCGTTGATGGCGAGCATGCGCCGCAGTCGCTCGGGATCCAGCAGAGGGGCCCGGCGCCCGCCGCCCGGCAGCCGCCGCAAGGCGCGGACCATGTACAAGAGCCCGGCCGCGAAGCCCGCGTATTCGGCGATGAGCGATGCGGCGGCGACGCCGGGCACGCCCCAGCCGTAGCCGTGGACGAACAGCACGCTCAGCACGATATTCGCGCCGTTGGTCACGACGAGCAGCGCCAGCGGCGTGCGCGCATCGCGCAGGCCATAGAGCCAGCCGACGATGGCGTAGCTGCCGAGCACCGCGGGCAGGGCCCAGACGCGGATCAGGAAATACTCGCGCGCATGCTGCTCGACCGGCGCGCTGGCCTTGATCAGCCACAGCGCCATGTCGAGCAGCGGCCGGTGCAGCAGGAGCAAGACCACGCTGACACCCAGCGCGAGCAGCAGCGCGCGGCCGATCATCGCGCGCACCTCGGCGGTGTCGCCCGCGCCGCGGGCCTGCGCCGTGGGCCCGGTGGTGCCCATGCGCAGGCAGTTGAACAGGTGGTAGATGAAGTTGAACAGCATGGCGCCGATGGCCACGGCGCCGATGTAGTACGGCGCATCGAGATGGCCGACCACGGCGGTGTTGACGGCGCCCAGCAACGGCACCGACACGTTGGCAAGGATGATGGGCGCCGCCATAGCCCACAACTGGCGATGCAGGCCGGGACCGCCGGAGTGGGAGGTGCTCATGGCGCAGCCGATTTTAGAGCCTGTGACGGCCCCGGGCTGCTGTCAGTGCTGCAATGAATGCCGTCAGGACGCCCCCCGCCCGCCCTTCTCGTCGCAATAAATGCGGTCGGAGCCAATTCTTCGTCTGTTAGCATGGCGTCCGACATCGTCTTAGACGCTTGCCGCAATGCAAAATCCCTACTCACCACCGCAAACCAACGTGAAGGATGCCGAGACCTCCGACTCGCCGTCTCTGGACGGGCTTATTCGTTTGTTTCATCGCCTTGTGATCGCATCGGCGCTGATTGGCATTTTCCTCTCCGTGTCTCCATGGCTGCCCTTGCCTTTGTCCCCGGAGCTTTACCTCGCCCTTGACGCGATCGGAGCGGGGGCGCTAGCGCCATCACTCTGGCATATCACTTGGTGGATCATTCAGCCGCTATGGCTGTTGGCCGCGATCGGTCTGTATACCTTTCAACGATGGGCACGTTGGCTATTTGTTGGCGTATACACCGTGTCCACTATGGCGTCTGCTGTGGGTGGTGCAGTCGTTTGGCTCCCATGGGAAATTGTTCTTTTCACCATTACGACACTCATGGATGGCGCGATCATTGCGCTGGCGTTTCTCACACCATTGCGCGAGCGCTTCGGGCGCGCGAACGTTTGATCGATTTCTGTCATGGCTTGGATAACGCTTTCACCTAAAAGCTTTCGGCAATTGGCTGTTTTCGGGATCCTTGTCGTCCTGTTTTTTCTGGCGTGGCGACTTTTCAGAGACAAAATGCTCAATGACCCGATCATCGAGCCCTATTCCAGAATAATCGAGGCGTTTGCTTCGCAGTCACCGAAGGCCCATGGGCTGCTGAACCATTACTACGCTCAGCACAACCGCACGACCGTCGCGGCAAAGCACTTTGTCATTTTGTGCAGGTGGATGGAATCCGCTGCGGAGCAGGATAAAGTGACTGCGCGAAGGACCGACGGAACGAAAAGCGTCTCCGCCCAGGCCTGCCCTTATTCGGCATCGAGCGGGGATGTCCGGCCCTGGTAGTCGGCTGAGCATTCAGGACACCATTGGCGTCAGACACGCAGTTGTTCCCAGGCAGCCTCACCCTTTTTCAACACGGAGGACATCATGTTCAAAGCCAAAATGGCATTGCCCGAGATCGCCCTTATCGCGGGAACCCGCGGTGTTTTGGGCGCGGGAATCGCGCTGTTGGTCGCTGACAAACTCACGGCCGAGCAACGCAAAGCGGCAGGCTGGACCATGACCGCGGTGGGTGTGCTGACGACGATCCCCCTCGTCCTGGGGGTATTGGCAAGACGCATAGACGACTGAAACGGCCGTCGGCTCGCCCGTGCGGCATGAATGGGATCGGAGTGAATGATCGTCATGCAAACAATGGGCTCTGAAATGTCCCGGCTTTCACGCGCCATTCAAAACAGCGCCGCTGCCCTGCTGCTGCTCGCCGCGTCCGGCTGCGCGGTTTTCTACGACAATCCTGGCAAAGATGACCCCGGCGCGACCTTCATCGAACGAAGCGAGTGGAACGGCCTGTCGGCGGGGCGTAGCACACGGCTCGCCGAGATCGACGGCAAGCCGGTCTCCCACATGGGCGCATTCGGCGAGAACTGGGAAATCCGGGTCGCCCCGGGCACCCGGCGGATACTGTTCAGCGTCAGGTATCGGAGCACGGTGCCGACCGGGTTCATGCAGACCGACTGGCATGAGGTCCGCTTTGCCCTCATCCTCGCCGTCGAAGCCGGAAAACGGTATCGCCTGAGCAGCACGACGGGCCCCAACGAGCTGGTCACGTTCACCATTACGGACCTTTCGGACCCCTCGTCCCCGTGGGTCGAGCGCACCGCGACCGCCGTGCGATTGATACCGAACACGACGGTCGGGCTGGCCGGCGGCGGCTTTGTCACCATCCCCGCCAAGCAGCGCGTAACCACGCCCGCGTTCAGTCCGCCTTAATTCGAGGCTGACCTTACTTTTTCTTTTTCAGTGCCCGCTGCTCGTGCGCCGCACCGTTGGCCGCCACCGCGGCGCGGATCAGCTGCCTGAAGGCAGTTTGATTGATCTTCTCCCCTTCCCGGAGATCGATCGCGCGCCGCACGTTGCCTTCCAGGCTGGAATTAAACAGTTTCTGCGGGTCTTTCAGCGCAGCGCCGCGGGCGAAGGTGAGCTTCACGACCAGCTTGTAGGTTTCCCCCGTACAGACGATGCCGTCATGCGACCAGACGGGCGTGCCCATCCATTTCCATTCCTCCACGATGGCGGGGTCGGCATCGTGGATGAGCTGGCGGACGCGAGCGAGGGTCTCGCCCCGCCAATCTCCCAGCTCCCTGATCCGCTTCGTGATATTCGCTGAAGCGGCTTTGCCGTCAGCGCGACTCGTCGAATTCATCTGCTTGATGCTCCCTCGTTCGCCAGCCAACCCTGCGCCGGCGGCGAGAGCTTAGCCCGGAGGACCTGAAGGCGCGCGCGTGGGCTTGATCAGTGCGCCGGCCGCTTGCCCTCCACCGGCGTTTCGGTGTGCATGGCGCACTGCCAGTGGTCGCCCTTGTGGATCCAGGTCGACGTGTCGTGCATTTCCTGTACGACACACTTGTCGCTGCCCCGCGGTGCGACGCTCTGCTTCACGCGGTACGTCAGAATCGCCGTGGTGTCACTGGGGAATACGACCTCCATGTCGCTGAGATCGAAGGACTTCAGCACCATCGTCCCGTGCTCCGCCATCTTGCGATAGCCGGCATGGTCGAATTTCATCGATCCGTGCGTGCTGACCATGAGCGCCGGTTCGGTCAGTAGTTCCAGGGCGGCGTTCGTGTCGTTGTTCACCATCGACTGCCAGAATTTCGTTTCCAGATCGATCAGGGTTTTGCTGGATGTGGCCATGGAAGGCTCCTTTCCGCTCGCAAAGTTTGAGCTTACCGGCGAGCCTGCCGCAAACCGATCGGACATCGCTTGCTCTGTCGTAAGGCTTTTCCTACGTCCCCTCGCCTCGACGGCGCCCGCGCCGGGAGGCCTGCGCGCCGACGTGGACTCTTCCCGCCGCTAAAAAATTACTGTGGATACGCGTTCAGGACCCGGTTCCCGTCCGTATCAGCCGGCTATTCGACCGTGATGTTGCGCTCGCGCACGAGTTTGCCCATGCTTTCGACTTCGCGGCGGATGAAGCGGTCAAACTCCTCGGGCGAACTGGCCACGACCTCCAGGCCCAGATCGGTGAGCTTGCGCGCGAGTTCCGGGCCGCGCATGGCCTTCGCCATTTCCTGCTGCCAGCGCCGGACGAGCGCCGGCGGCATGCCCGCCGGGGCGAATATCCCGTACCAGCTGCTGAAATCCAGCCCGGGGTAGCCCTGCTCCGCGAAGGTTTGCACATCAGGCAGCGCGACATTGCGCTTTGCCCCGCTCACGCCCAGCGCCTTCACCCGCCCGTTTCTGACGATAGGCGCGGCGAACGACGCGCCGCCGAACATGAGCTTCGTCTCGCCGCCGATCAATGCAATCTGCGCCAGTCCGCCGCCCTTGTAGGGGATGTGCCGGATATCGATCCCCGTCGCCTGCCTGAACATTTCCGCCGCGATCTGGCTCTGGCTGCCGGCGCCGGACGAGGCATAGTTGAGTTCGCCCGGCCTGGCCTTGGCGTACGCCACGAACTGTTTCACGTCGGCCGCCGGCACGCCCGGATGCACGATCAGGAACATCGGCGTGGCCGCCATCAGGGTGATCGCGGTGAAGTCCTTCAGCGTGTCATACGGCAGTTGCTTGTGTACGCCCGGATTGACGGCATGCAGGTTGAACACCATCAGCAGCGTGTAGCCGTCCGGCTGCGCGCGTGCGACCAGCGAAGTGCCGATGATGCCGCCGGCGCCACCGCGGTTGTCGATGATGATCTGCTGGCCGAGCGACTCGGACACGCTCGGCAGGATCAGGCGGGCAATCCCGTCGACCGAGCCGCCCGGCGGGTAGGGGACCACCATGCGTACCGGCCGTTTGGGGTAGCCGTCCTGCGCGATCGAGAGCGCGGGTAGCGCGCCGGCGAGGGCCGTGCAGGCGAGCATGGTCATGGTGATTTTCATGGCGCAGTCTGCGAGACTGGCTGTGAAGCGTCAACGGATTAATAGGGTCGGGGTCCGCCACTTATGGATGACTCCGTTAATGACCCGCTCCTCCGCGTCCGCCTGGATAGCCCCGGGTTCCCGCCCGCCCCTCACGCCCCAAACGTAAACCGGCTCCCCACGTTGGAATAGACCACCTTCTCCGGCATGCGCTGACGCAGCAGGTCGATGAAGCGCTCGCCGGTGCAGTGCATGGGCACGATCACGTCGGGGTTGAGCGCCTCCAGCTCGCGCAGGGTGTGCTGCAGGTAGTCCACCGGTGCCGGTCCGAGGTGGAAGCCGCCGAGCACCGCGTGCACCTTGTCCACGTTGGCCGCCGCCATCGCGCTGCGCACGGTGTTGATGATGCCGGTGTGGCCGCAGGACGAGATCACCACCAGGCCGCGGCCTTTGACGAAGTAGCAGGTCGCGTGCTCGTCGGGATGCGTGTCCTTGACGAGCTTGCCCTGGCGCTCGACCTCGCTGAAGTGGTCTTCCGCCACCAGCGAGCCGCCGGTGACCGTCTCGAAAGACGTGCGCTCGATGTAGCCGGAGGTAAACGGGCCGTCCAGCGCCTGCGGTTGCGGGCAGCAGACTGTCGCCACCTTTTGCGCCTCCAGCGCCGCGCGGTCGAGCGTGCACCAGGGCATGGTCGCGCCGTCCTCCTTCACCCACTTGGTCCGGAACACGGTTTCGCCGCCGACGTAGAGCGCCAGATCGTCGCGCATCCCCCCGCGGTGCTTGCGCACGAAGCCGTCGAGCCCGCCGAAATGGTCAAGGTGGCCGTGGCTCAGGATCAGCCCGTTGATCGCCCCGGGGTCGATGTTGAGCAGCTCGAAGTTGCGGTTGATGATCTCTGGCGTGTAGCCGAAGTCGAGCACGTACTGCGCCTTCGCGCCGTCCTGCACCGAGGCGAGGTGCAACGACAGCCCCCATTCCGCGGCGAAGGTCATATCGGGGCGGCCGACGATGCGGCCCACGTGCTCGACCTGCACGAGCGGGTGGGCGAGCTTCGGCAGGAAGCGTTCGTAGCGCGAATCCACCAGCACGCGGACGCCCAGCGCGTCGACAACAGGCACTTTGAACGGGCTCGCGACGGCCATGATTCCTTCTCCCCGGGACACACTGCCGGCCGGACGGCAAGCAACGTGGATCCAGCTTCGATTATGTTCCTGTCGGAATAGTTAGAGGAGGGGGAGGGACTGATCCGCTGCGGAGGCTTGCGCGCCGGCGTGGTATCTTTGTCGCAACCCTCTCAGCCCTCCGGCGGACCGCATGGGACCCCATCATTTCACCCTGAACTTTGCCGTGCACGCGATCATGAAGCTCCTGGAGGGCTACGACTTCGAGTCGGTGCTCGACATCGGCAGCGGCGACGGCGAGCATGCGAAATTCTTCCGCCATTTCGGCAAGCAGGTCTACTCGGTCGACCTGGAAGGCAAGGCGGATTACCTCGGTGACTTCACGCAACTGACCCTCGATCGCCAGTTCGACGTGGTGTGGTGCTCGCACGTGCTTGAACACCAGCGCAACGTCGGCATCTTTCTGGAAAAGCTGTTCGCTGCGCTGAAGGACGACGGGATACTGGCGATCACCGTCCCCGTGCATCCGCGCCAGCGGTTGATCGCCGGGCATATCACGTCATGGAACGCGGGCCTGCTCTGCTACAACCTCATCCTCGCCGGCTTCGATTGCCGCGAGGCCTGCCTGCTGCAAACCAATGAACTGAGCCTGCTCGTGCGGAAGAAGCGCGCCGTGCTGGAAGGACCGGGGCAACCCGTCGCCGCCCATCACCGGGCCGAACGCCTGCAGGACCTGGCCCGGTTCTTCCCCTTCCCCGCCACCCATGACGGCAACGCGGAAGTGCTGGAGGTGAACTGGGGCGACCGGGATTACGAACTGCCGCCCGCCGAGCATCCGGGCGAGATCAAGATCGACTCCAAGAGCGTCGAGCTGGGTTGAGCGACAGACCCTGACCTGCGCCTTGTCGGGAAGCAGCCGATTGGGGCTCTTTCAATCCGCCTTGATCTTCGCCGCCTCACCGATCACGCGCCGATGCGTCAACGTCAGGGTTGCGTCACCACTGGACAGCTATACTCCCAAGGAGTATAGTGCTTCCCATGTTCACGGTCGTTGAGACCACTTTGTTCCAGAAACAATGGCCGCACTACTGGAGCGAGGAGGAACGGGGCGAGTTCGCGGCGCACATTGCCGGCTTTCCCGATGCCGGGGACGTCGTGCCCAATTCCGGCGGGATACGCAAGGTGCGCTGGCGGCGTGCTGGGACAGGTAAATCCGGCGGTGTTCGCGTCATCTACTTCACCCGCACGGCCGAGGAAGAAATAGTGCTGCTGCTGATCTACGCAAAATCCAGAACAGACAACATCACCGGTCCCAGACTCAAGGAGATCCGCCGTGCCCTCGAAGACTAAACCACTCACCGGCGCGAAGCTCCGCGCCTACGAAGACAGGCGCGATCTTGCCGCAGAACTGCTGGAATCCGTGCAGCAGATGAAAGCCGGGAAAACGCAGGTAGTGCTGTCCCCGGCCATCGAGGCACGTGAACGCACGGGATTATCGCAATCGCAGTTCGCCCGCTTGCTCGGCGTGTCCGTGCGGACCCTTCAAGGCTGGGAACAAGGCCGCAAGCAGCCGAGCGGCGCCGCACGCACACTGCTGACGATCGCGCAGACGAATCCCAGGGCATTGCTGGCGGTCGCCGGCAAATAGCGCATCACGGTCAGACCTCAATCCGCCTTGATCTTCGCCGCCTTCACCACCTTGCCCCACTTCTCCGCATCCGCCTTCATCAACGCGCCGAACTTCTCCGGCGTGCTCGGCGTGATGTCCGCCCCCAGAGTCGAGAAGCGCTCCTTCACGTCCGGCAGTGCCAGCACCTTCGCCAGGTCGGCGTTGACCTTGTCCACCTGCGCGCGCGGCAGCTTGAGCGGCGCGAGGAACCCGTACCAGTTGTTGAACTCGTAGCCCGGGATCGATTCACCGACGGTCGGCACGTTCGGCAGTGCGCCGACGCGCTTGCTGTCCGTAACCGCCAGGATCTTGAGCTTGCCGGCCTTGATGTGCGACATGGTCACGGGTGCGCCGGTAAACAGCATGGCGACGTGGCCGCCGAGCAGGTCCGCCACCGCAGGTGCGCCGCCCTTGTACGGCACGTGCACGATGTTGATCTTCGTCATCAGCGTCAGCAGTTCCGCGCAGAGCTGGTTGAAGCTGCCGACGCCGCCGGAGGCGTAATCGAGCTGGCCCGGACGCGCCTTGGCGAGCGCGACGAGATCCTTCACATTCTTCACCGGCAAGTTCGGGTGCACGACCAGCACAGTGCCGACGTTGGCGATCAGCGACAGCGGCGCCAGGTCCGTCACCGGGTCGAAGGTCATGCCGGTGTACATGAACTGGTTCGTCGCGTGCGTGCCCATGTTGCCGAACAGCAGGGTGTAGCCGTCCGCTGGCGCCCGTACCACCACTTCGGTGCCGATGTTGCCGGCCGCCCCGCCACGATTTTCGATCACCACCGGCTGGCCCCAGGTCTCGGAAAGCTTCTGCCCGATCACGCGGCCGAGGATGTCGGTGGTGCCGCCGGCGGGCCACGGCACGATCAGGCGCACCGGTTTGGACGGATAGGCCTGGCCCCAGGCCAGCGGGCTGGGGC
>JBOIEQ010000033.1:0-33479 GCA_050741255.1 Burkholderiales bacterium
TGTTGAACGCGCTCCGGATGTGCAGCTTCAGCTCGTGCGGCCGGTTCATCACCGTCAGCATGCAGATGTTGAGCAGGCTGCGCGTCTTGCGCGGCAGCCCCGGGCGCGTCCAGATGTTGCCCCACGCCACCTCGGTGGCGAACTCCTGCATCGCCAGCGCGAACTCGTCCGCGCCCTTGATCGATTTCTCCACGTATTCCGCGCCCAGCACTTCCTTGCGGACCACGAGCCCCTTGTTGAACAGTTCACTGGCCATGTTCTCTCCCGTTGCCGTTGATTGCCTGAAATCCCTCAACGCTCGATCACTTCCCGCTTGAGGGTATGTTTCTTGATTAAGGCCTCGTCGATGTTGATACCGAGGCCGTGACCCCGCGGCACGTCGACGTGGCCGTCGCGGATCACGAAATCCGTCTCCGGCACCAGCGGATCCGGCGCAATCGTGTTCAGACCGAGCACGAACTCGCCCGCCCCTATCATGCGTTTGGCCGGCGTGCTCGCGTAGAAATGGGCCGTCGCTGCCGCGTCTAGTTGCGACATCGGCGCCAGGCCGCCGCAGTTCAGCTGGATGTTGGCCGCTTCCGCGACCGCGCCGATCTTGCGCGCTGCCGACAGTCCACCGACCTTGTAGAGCTTGATGCAGAACACATCCACCGCCTGCGCCTCCGCCAGAGCATGGGCGTCCTGCAGCGTGAACAGGCTTTCGTCCGCCATCACCGGCACTCCCGCGGCCTCACGGCGGATGGCCGCCAGGCCTTTCAGGTCGCGCCGGAGCACCGGTTGCTCGAGATAACCCAGATCGAAGTCCCGCAGCGCGTGCACCGCGCTGATGGCGTCGGCGACCGTCCAGCCCGTGTTGGGATCGACGCCGATCACCACATCGTCGCCGAGCGCGCGCCGGACCGCTTCGAAATTCTTCACGTCCTGCCGCCAGCCACGGCGATCCGCGGCCTTGAGGCACAACACCTTGATGCCGAACTTGTCGACGGCCTTCGACGCCTCCGCGATCATCACGGCAACATCATCCGCCAGGCTGACCGACCACTCGAGCGGAATGCGCGGCTGGCAGCACCCGCCGAGGAGGTCGTGCACCGGCACCTTGAGCGCCTTGCCCATCGCGTCATACAGCGCGGCATCGATGGCGGCCCGCGCCGCGGGATTGCCGGCGAGTCGCGAATCGAAAGTTTCCGTGATCGATTCCAGATCGAACAGGCGCTTGCCCAGCAGGCACGGCCCGTAGATTTCCTTGATGGCGGACACGACGCTGTGGGTGGTATCCGCCACGAAATGCCCAGGGCTGATGGGGCGGATCTGCCCGTAACCCACGACCCCGTCCGCGTGAATCTTGACCAGGATGGGCTTGCCCAGCAATTCCTCGGGTGGGCCGGTGTCCCAGCTTCCGCTGGAAAAAACCCGCTGCACGCGTACCGGCAGCGCAGTCACGAAAACCTCGATGCGATCGATCATCTACTCCATTCCCTTCATGAAGGGTTAAGCTTCCGTCTGGTTCATTCGACGCGCAAGCCAAGCATCTTCACAAGCTTGCTCCATTTCACGTTTTCTTCGCGCAGGTACACCGCGTACTGCTCCGGCGTATTGGCCACAATCTCGAAACCCATCTTGGTCAGTTGCTCGCGCATCGCGGCCTGCGACACCGATTGCACGATTTCGTTGTTGAGCCGGTTCACGACATCAGGCGGCATTCCCGCCGGGCCCAGGATGCCGAACCACGTCAGCACTTCGAACGTGGCCAGGCCGGATTCCGCGATCGTCGGAATCTCCGGCGCGACCGGAGAGCGCTTCAGGCTCGTGACCGCGATGCCGCGCAGCTTCCCGCCGCGCACGTAAGGCATCAGCGCCGACATGCTGGAGGTCAGCATCGGCACCTGTCCGCCGACGACGTCGATGATCGCCGCGCCGTCGCCCTTGTAGTGAACCGGCACCATGTCCACGCCTACCGTGCTCTTCAGCAGCTCCATCGACATGTGCGGCGACGACCCGATGCCGCCGGTGGCGAAGTTGAGCTGTCCGGGGCGCGCCTTCGCGAGGGCGATGACTTCCTTGATGCTGGTCACCGGCAGCGACGGGTTGACCACCATCAGCAGCGGGTTGTGAGCGACGCGTACTACGGTGGTGAAGTCGCGGATCGGGTCGTACCCGACTTTTCCGTAAAGATAGGGGGCAACGGCATGCGTTGTCTGGCTGGCGAGATACAGCATGTAACCGTCCGGCGGGGCCTTGGCCACGAGTTCCGCGCCGATTGTGCCGGTGGCACCCGCGCGGTTCTCGACGACGAAGGACTGCCCCATGCGCTCGGTCAGCTGTTGCGCCACCATGCGCGCCACGATGTCCGAGGGCCCTCCCGCGGTGAAGCCCACGACGATGCGCACGGGTTTCGCCGGATAGGACTGCGCATGTCCCGGAGCGGAAAGGCACAACAGCGGGGCAACCAACAGCAGCCACAGCTCAAGGCGGTTCATTGCAATCATGGTTCTCCTCCTTCGGTCATTTTCTGTTTCGGGGTCAATCGGCGCGTAATCCAAGGTCCCGGACCATCCGGCTCCAGCGGGCGTTCTCTTCCTTCAGCAACGCCGCGAACTGCTCCGCAGAACCGCCCGCCGCCTCTATCCCGAGCTGCGACATCTGCTCCCTGACGGAAGGCAGTGCGATCGCCTGATTGATCTCGCGGTTCAGCCGCGTGACGATGTCCCCGGGCGTCAACGCCGGCGCCAGCACGCCGAACCAGGTGACGACCTCGTAGCCCGTCAGTCCTGATTCCGCGACCGTCGGATACTCGGGAATGATCGCGGAACGTTTGGCGCTGGTCACGGCCAGTCCGCGCAGCCGCCCGCTCTTGATATACGGCAGCATGCCGGTGATATTGATGAACATGATCGGCACCTGCCCGCCGATCACATCGACCACCGCTGCCGCATCGCCTTTGTAGAACACGGGCGTCATGTTGACCTTCGCCATGCTTTTGAACAGCTCGCCCGACATGTGCGGCGACGATCCGACGCCCCCCGTCGCGAAGTTGAGCTCGCCGGGACGGGACTTCGCGAGAGTGACAAGGTCTTTCATCGACTTCACGGGCAGCGACGGATTGACCACCACGAGCAGCGTGTTTTGCGCGGCCTGTACTACGGGAGAGAAATCCTTCACCGGATCGTAGGGAATCTTGGCCAGCATGTAAGGTGCCACCGCATGCGTGGTCTGGGTGGCGAGGAACAGCGTGTAGCCGTCCGGCGGAGATTTGGCGACCGATTCCGCCCCAATGGTTCCGCTCGCGCCGGCGCGGTTCTCGACCACTACCTACCTGCCGACGCGGTCGCCCAGTTGCTGCGCCACGACCCGCGCAATGGTGTCGGTGGCGCCGCCGGGGACGAATCCCACCACGATCCGGATGGTCTTGGAGGGATAAGGTTGCGCCAGGGCGGTGCCCGCGCCGGCTCCCGCCGTCAGCAAAACCAGTATGCGCATGATCGAATGCATGATTCCCCTCCCCCTGTTAAAGACGGGCCTGATTACGTCCGGGCGGCCGCGAGCAGCATGTCCGCGCCCTTTTCACCGATGGCGATCGACGGAATGTTGGTGTTCGATGCCGGAATGGTCGGGCAGATCCCCGAGTCGATGACGCGCAGGTTGGCGATGCCGTGGACCCGCAGCTCCGGATCCACCACCGCCGCGGCGTCAACACCCATCTTGGTGGTGCCGACCATGTGCCAGCTGGTCTGTATGGTGCCCTTCATGTATTCGAGCAAGCCCGCGTCGTCCTGCACCTCCGGGCCCGGCCGGGTCTCGCGCACGATCAGCGGCCTGAGTGCGGGCATCTGCGCAACCTTGCGCGCGACACGCATGCCGTCGAGAAACATCTGGGCATCACTCTCGTGCGAGAGGTAACGGGGGTCCATGCTCGCCTGCTGCAGCGGATCGCGCGACTGGAGATGGACGGCCCCGGTCGACTGCGGCTGCAGCACGGTGATGCCGAAAGTGAAGCCCGAAAACGGATCGAGCCCGTAACGCGCGGTGCGCGCGTAACGATCCTTGCCCGACAGCGGCAGCAGCCGCAATACCATGTCCGGCTGCTTCGCGTCCGGCCGGACGCGGTAGTTCATCTGTGCGCTCGACGAGCAGATCGTCAGCAGGCCCTCGCGCTTGAAGATAAAGCGCAGTCCTTCCCGTACCTTGCGCAGTGGGTTACGCAGCACGTCGTTGATGGTGAGCGGCTGGGTGCATTCGAAAGTTACCCGCGTGTTCGGATGGTCGCGCAGGTTTTCCCCGACGCCGGGCAGATGATGAACCACCGGCACGCCGTGTTTCTGCAGGACCTCGATGTTGCCGATGCCCGACAGCTCGAGCAATTGCGGGGAAGCCAGCGGCCCCGCCGACAGCACCACTTCGCGCCGTGCATGCACGACACCGGTGCTGTCGCCCGTCCGGAATTCGATGCCGGTTGCGCGTTTGCCGTCCATCACCACGCGCGTAGCGGTCGCGTTCGTCAGCACGGTCAGGTTGGGCCGCTTGATGGCCGGCCGGAGATACCCCACCGCCGAGCTGTTGCGCAGCCCCTTGCGCGTCGAGTACTGGAGGTAAAAGGCGCCTTCATAGCTGCCGTCGTTGTAATCCGGCAGGTAGCGGTATCCCGCTTCCCCGCAGGCCGCGACGAACCCGTCCGCCAGCGCATCGAAGCGGTCGAGCCGCGTGCAGTGGATCGGGCCGCCACGGCCGCGCAGCGCCGGATCGCCTTCGGGGAAATCTTCCAGCCGCTTGAAGATTGGCAACATCTCCTGATAACCCCAGCCTTTGCAGCCCAGTGTGTCGCGCCATTTGTCGTATTCCACCGGATCCCCGCGCACGAACAGGTTGCCGTTGATGGAGCTGGACCCGCCGATGACACGGCCGCGCGCCCACTTCTGCGGCTGTCCGTTGAGATGTGTCTGCGGTTCGGTCATGTACGGCCACGTCCAGCGTGTGTCGTTCAGGATGTTGGCCACCATCAGCGGAATGTGGATGTTGTAATTGGTGTCGCGTCCGCCCGCTTCGAGCAGCAAAACGGTGTGACGGCCATCGGCGGAGAGCCGGTTCGCGACGGCACAGCCGGCGGAGCCCGAGCCGACGATCACGAAATCGAACGCGGCGTTTTGCGGAATGGAAGAAACGTACATAGACAGTCTCCGATCAGCTCAGTTGTTCCTGCAGGATTCCTGTCAGCGCCCTGACCGACGCCAGCCGCTCCGCGCCCCGCACTTCGCACAAAAGCTCGGCGATGGCGGGAGACGGCAACACGCGGCCAGCCAGCCGCGCGAACTTGTCGAGCCGTTCCGCCTCGGTGCAGGGGTCTGCCGGCATCCCGTGGGGATCCAGCATCACACTGCCGCTGCGGGTTCCGTCCGCGAGTTCGAGTTCGACGCGCGCGCCGTAATGCCTGGGATACGCCGCCTCCATCTCTGGATCGACGAAGAGTTCGACGCGCCGGGCCAGTTCGCGCCGGCCCGGTTCGCGGATGGCGGACGGGGCATACATCGCCGGATCGGCGGGGTCTCCGGTCAGCGCCAGCGCTGCGCAATAGGGAATGCTGAATTGCGCGCCCATGGTGTCCGGCGGCTCGATCTGGCCGTTCTGGTTCATGGCGTAGGCGGAGACGCCGACCCGCACCTTCCTGACCTGCTGCGGCGGCAGGGGCTGCGGACCGCGCAGGACGACCAGTTGCTGCGCCGCCGCCTGTATCCACGCGCAGCAGGGATACAACTTGACGTAGACGTGCTGCACCGCCCAGTGACCACCGAGGTCTTGCGCCAGCAATTCCGGGCGCGCCGCGTCCCCGGACACCACTTCCAGCAATCCGAATCGTCCGTCCAGCGCGACGGGCGGCGCCGTGAATCCCCGGGCGGCAAGCTGGGCCATGCGCACCCCCGCCTCTGCGGCGCGGCCCGCGTGCATGCGCTTCTCCATGCCGCCTCCGGTGCCGGTCGCGAAGCTTTTGGTACCGGATGCGGTGGCGCAGGCTAGCCCCACCGCCATCAGCAACTGTTCCGCGTTGAGGCTGAGCACAACGCCGGCCGCCATGGCCGCCCCAACCGGACCGGCCAGCGCGGTCTTGTGATAACCGCGGACGGAAGGTCCCACACCCATCGCCAGGCCGACCCGGTTCAGGGTCTCGTATCCGGCAATGATCCCGAGCAGCAGGCGCGAACCCGGGGCATCGACGGCTTCGGCGGCGGCCATTGCCGCGGGAATGATGATGGCCCCGGGGTGCACGATGGCCTCGTCGAGATGATCGTCGAGTTCGAAGCCGTGCGCCGCCGTGCCGTTGCACAGCGCCGCAGCCGGCGCCGCGACCGCCTGCCGATAGCCGACGATCGTGCTCCGCCCCTGCGAGCCCTCGGCAAGCATCTCCTCGGCCATGATCCGTGCCCATGGCTCCTCGTACCCGAACAGCACGCAGCTGAGTGAATCCAGCAGGCACCATTTCGCGGCGTCGGTGACGCCCGCCGGAACGGTGTCGAACGCCAGCGCCTGGCAGAAATCCACCAGATCCCGCGCCCTGCTCCTCGCTGGAAACGATTCCGCCTTCACTCTCCCCCTCCTCGGGTCGGTGCATGATCCCGTGACGCCGCCACGGCCAGTCGCCGTAACGGTCAATTCATTGCGTGATGAACGTCAGGCTGCCTTGCTCTGTTTTGCGAATTGTCCGGCGCTGCGCCCGGCGATGCGGCCGAACACCGTGCCGCTGGTCAGGCCGCTGGCGCCCGGGTAATTGAAATAGAACAACCCGCCGACCATCTCGCCCGCCGCGAACAGGCCGGGAATCAATTCGTGATTGGTGTCCACGACCTGTGCGTCGTTGGTGATCTTGACGCCGCCGAACGTGAAGGTCACGCCGCAGGTGATGGCGTACGCCTCGTACGGCGCCTGGTCGAGCCGATTGGCCCAGTTCGAGCGCGGCACTGCCAGTCCGGCGGCGCTGCGGCCGTCCTTGACGTTGGGATTGAACGGCGCATCGACCTTCACCGCGGCGTTGAACTCCGCGATCGTTTTCAGGAGCTGCGGCTTGTTCACGTCCTCCATCTTGTCCACCAGTTCTTCCAGCGTGTTCGCCGTGACCTTGGTGACATGCCGCGTGCGGTATTCGGGCCGCAGCAGGTGCGCGACCTTCGCGTCGTAAATCTGCCAGGCGAACTGGCCGGGCTGGTCGAGGATGATGCGGCCGTACTTGGCGTAGGTGTAGTTACGGAAATCCGCGCCCTCATCCAGGAAGCGCTTCCCGTCGGCATTCACGATGATCGAAAACGGATAGCTGTCGCGCTCGTAATCGTTGGTCAGCGCGTAATCACCGAAGTCGGAGGCGTAACGCTCCCAGCCCACCGCATGGCAGCCGGACCAGTGCCCGTGCGGCTGCGCGCCGATCCGCAGCGCCATCGCGAGTCCATCGCCGGTGTTGAAGCGTGTGCCGCGCACCTTGGCCAGGTCCCAGCCCTTGCCGAGGTAACGGCTGCGCCACTCGGTGTTCGCCTCGAACCCGCCGCAGGCCAACACGACCGCGCCAGCCTTGATGGTCCGGCTTGCGCCTTTGACCTTGACGACGACACCAGACACGCCCGTGTCGCTGTGCACGAGGTCCTGCACCCATGCGTCGTATAACACGTGGATGCCGGCTTTCTCGGCCGCCTTGTAAAGTCCGTCAACCAGACCGGGGCCACCGCCCCAGGAGGCGAGCGTCGCGCCGCCCCAAAACTTGAACTTGCCTTCGATGTTGAACGCCTGGCGGCCGAACTGGGGCTCGAACTTGATGCCCTGCTTGCGCAGCCAGTGCATCCCGGCGTTACTGTTCCGCACGAGCAGTTCGCAGAGGTCCGGATCCGTGCGGTTCTGCGTGATGCGGGCCATGTCGTCGAAGAACTGGTCCTCGGTATAGCTGCCGAAGTCGGCGGACGCCATCTGCTCGTCGGTGAGGTCGGGCGACAGCGCCCGCACGTCGTCCGCGCCGTTGTAGACGACGCGCATCAGTCCTTCGGTGAAGGTGCTGTTGCCGCCGCGCTCCGCTGCGGGCGCGCGCTCGAGCAGCAGCACGCTCGCGCCCTCCTCGCGCGCGGACAAGGCGGAGCACAGCGCCGCGTTGCCGCCGCCGACCACGATCACGTCGTATCTTTGGTTTCCTGCGTCCATAGTGGGTCCAGAATCAGATCATTGATAGGCTGACCGGTCCGCGCCACCTTCCGCGCATTCCGTGCTTTTTACGTCGCAGCCGCCGCGCGGACCAGCACGTTGCCCTCGAACAAGCGCCGCTGCGTCCGGTAGAAACCGCCGCGCACGGCCTGCCATTGCCCGTTCTGCTCGCGCACTTCTGCCGCGACCGTCAGCGTCCCCGACGGCATCGCAATGCGCAGATCGTCCTCCGCCCGCTGCGACGGCCGGGTCACCGCATGCACCACGCTGCCGGTGATGCGCGCGGCGACCGCGAGGCACATCGAGGCGCCCAGCGGCAGCGCCCGGTGCGGTTGTCCATTCGAAATGATCCGCGCGGTCAGATCGACGCTTCCCGCATCGATCGTCTCGCCGGAGAGCGTGCGCGCCGTGGTCGGCGGCGCCACGAATCCGACGAAAGGCACGGGCGTGTTGCGCGCGGCCTCTTCCTCGTTCTTCGCGACCCCCATGCGCACCGATGCGGCGAGACGGATCGCCGACAGCGTGCGCATGAGCCGCTCGTTGGTCTCGATATCCGCGGGCATTTCGGTGCCGGTGATCCCGAGATCCTGCGCCCGCACGAACACGCAGGCGTTGCTGGCATCCACCATCGATACTTCCAGGGTACCGACGCCGGGCACCTCGAGCCGGTCGCTGGTATTGCCTGTCGGCAACAGCTTGCCCGTCGTCGCACCACCGGGATCGAGAAAATCGAGCCGCACCGGCGCGCCGGTACCGTCGACGCCGGGAATGACCAGATTGCCATCGACCGCGGCTTGGCCGCCATCCAGCGGGAAATGGGCGTTGATGATCTTCCGGGTATTGGTGTTGTGGATGCGCACCGTGGCCCTGTCGCCGGCGGGCTTGAGCAGGCCCTCGTCCACCGCGAACGGTCCCACCGCCGAGGACATGTTGCCGCACAGCGCGTTGTAATCCACGTGTGCGTCCTTGATCAGCACCTGCGCGAAGGTGTAATCGACATCGGCATCAGCATGCGTCGACGGCCCGATCACGCAGATTTTCGACAGCGACGACAATCCGCCGCCCATGCCGTCGAGCTGGCGCCCGTACGGATCGGGACTGCCGAGCGCGGCGAGGAAGATTTTGTCCCACTCCCGGCGCTCACCGGGCAGATCGCCCTGGTGCAGCATGATGCCCTTGCTCGTGCCACCCCGCACGAACACCGCCGGTATCTTGTGTTGCCGCATCCTCAGTCCACTTTGGCGCCGGCGGCCCTGACCGCCTTGCCCCATTTTGCGATTTCCGTCCTGATGAATTCCCGGAACTCGTCCGGACTGCCGCCCACCGGCTCGCTGCCGTCGGCCGCCAGCCGCTGCAGGATGTCGGGCGTGCCGAGCGTTGCTTTCACTTCACGGTTGATCTTGTCGATGATGGGCTTTGGCGTGCCTGCAGGCGCGAGGAGTCCGTACCAGGCGCTCACGTCGTAATCCGGCAGTCCGGACTCCGCCACCGTCGGCAGGTCGGGCAACACGTTCGAGCGTTTCTTGCCGGTGATCGCAAGCGCGCGTATCCGGCCCGCCTTGATGTGCGGCACCGTGGACGCCAGTGCGCCAATGTAGAGCTGTTCGCGCCCGCTGATTACGTCGGCAAGCGCGGCGACCGCGCCCTTGTACGGCACGTGCACGAGGTCGATCCCGGCCATCGACTTCAGCATTTCCGGGGCCAAGTGATTGAGCGTGCCGTTGCCGGCTGACGCGTAGAGAACCTTGCCCGGATTCGCCTTCGCGTAGGTGATGAGCTCCTTGACCGTGGTGGCCGGCAGCGAGGGATGGATGACCAGCACGTCCGTCACCAGATTAAGCAGGATGATCGGCGTCAGTTCCTTCACCGGGTCGTAGGGCAGTTTCGGATACAACGTGGGCGTGATGGCGAAACTTACGTCGGTCGCCAGCAAGGTATAGCCGTCCGGCGCCGATTTCGCGACGATCGCGGCACCGATCGTCGTGCCCGCGCCGGGACGGTTGTCGACGATGAGCGGCGGGCCCCATACGTCGGTGAGCTTCTGACCGATGGCGCGGACGAGGATGTCGATCCCGCCCCCCGCCGGGTAGACCACGACGACGCGTACCGGCTTGTTCGGATAGTCAGGCGTGGCAGGGGCCGCCGCACCGGCACCGCCGGCGCCCAGCAGCAGGCCCAGCACACCAGCCCTGCACAGCATTCTGGCAAGCATCGGGGCTCCCATCAGCGCATCGTGCCGGCGGCCCGCCGGCGCTGCACTTCCGACTTGACCCAGTTCACGATGCCGCCTTCGTCGACCACGTCCTGGACGAACTTCGGCATGGGATTCGTCTTGAAGCGCTGCCCGTCCAGCAGGATCTCGCCGGTGGTGGTGTCGACACGCCCCTTCTGCCCGTCCTTCGCCGCCTTGACGGCCTCCGGGCAGGTGATCACGGGCAGCCCCAGGTCGATGCCCATCCGGTAGAACGTGCGGGAAAAGCTGGTCGCCACCACGCAGCTCAGGCCGAGCGCCTTGAGGCCGAATGGCGCCTGTTCGCGCCCCGAGCCGGCGCCGAAGTTCTTGCCCGCCACCAGGATGTCGCCGGGCTTCACCCGTTTCACGAACCCGGGGTCGACCTCCTCGAAGATGTGCTTCGCGATCTCCTTCGGATCGAGGATGGACAGATAGCGGCCGGCGATCATCACGTCGGTGTCGACGTTGTCACCCAGCACGTGCACGGTACCTTCGAAAACCATGATGCGCTTCCTTATAGTTTGGCCGGATCGATGATTTCGCCCGCCACCGCCGCCGCCGCCGCCACGTACGAATTGCCCAGGTAGACCTGGGAACCGGCGTGCCCGGCACGGCCCTTGAAGTTGCGGTTGATCGTGGCGAACGCGACCTCGCCGTCGTCCAGCGCGCCGTTGTGCGCGCCGAAGCAGGCGCCGCACGTCGGCGTCGACACCGCCGCGCCGGCTTGCACGAAGTGCTCGATGAGACCTTCGGCCATCGCCTGCAGGTACACCTTCTGCGTCGCCGGCACGATGATCGCGCGCGTGCCGCTGGCGATCTTGCGCCCCTTGAGCACGCTCGCGATCTGGCGCAGGTCCGTGATCGTGCCGTTGGCGCAGTTGCCCATGTAAACCTGATCGACGTGCACGCCCTTGATCTCGTCCACCGGCACCACGTTCTCAGGCGAATAGGGCTTCGCCACCAGCGGCTTCATCGTGCCAAGATCGAGTTCGTGCCGCGATTCGTAGTGCGCGTCCGCATCCGCCTTCACCAGCGTATACGGCCGCTTGCTGTGCGCCTTCGCCCATGCCTCAGTCTGCTCGTCGGGCTCGACCATGCCGGTTTTGGCTCCCGCCTCGACCAGCATGTTGCAGATGCCCATGCGCTCGTCGATGTTGAAATCCGCCACACCAGGACCGCCGAACTCGATGGACTTGTAGAGACCGCCGTCGACGCCGATGTCCTGCAGCACCTTGAGGATGATGTCCTTGCCGGTCACGAAGGCGGATTTCTTTCCGCGCAGCGTATAGCGCATCGACTCCGGCACGCGGAACCACGTTTCATCGAGGATCATGATGGCGGCAATGCCGGCCCAGCTCATGCCGGTGCCGAACGCGCCGTACGCGCCGGCCGTGCCGGTATGCGAATCACCGCCCGCCACGAGGTCGCCGGGGACGATCAGGCCCTGTTCCGGCGCCAGCGTGTGCTCGATGCCGCCTTTGCCGGCGTCGAAGAAGTGCTTGATCCCCTTCTCCTTGGCGAAGCGGCGCATGTCGCCGATCATGCGTGCCCCGGCGGCGTTCGGCGCGGGCGCGAAATGATCGCAGACCAGAATGACCTTGTCGGGCGTGGCCACCGGGCCGCCGCCCATGTTCTCGAAATGCCGGAAGGCCACCGGCCCGTTGGCGTCGTTGATCAGCACGGCGTCGACGAACGCCCGCACGATGTTCCCCGGCTCGACGCTGTCCTTCGCGTCGAGCAGATGCGCCTCGAGTATCTTCTGCGCGATTGTCTTTCCCATCTCCCGCTCCTCTGCAGCCTGCGCCGCTATGCTTTCCCGCCGCCCGCCTTCAGCTGCGGACGCTTGTCGCTCTTGCCCTGATCCTTGATCCGCTGCTCCAGCTTGCGGATGTCGCCCAGCCCCATCAGGTCGTTGAGTTCCTCGAAAGACACGAGAAGCTCCGGACGCTCGGTCACCACGTCCTCGTTCTTCGATTGTTCGAAGGCGGTCAACGCGTTTGTGAGCCCCTGGATCGCCGACGCGCTCAGCATGCGCCCGTACATCACCACGGCTACGCCCATGTCCTGCATCCTGCGAGCGGAAATGAGCGCGGTCGTCGAGCGCTTGCGCAAGGCGAAACCCATGTTGACGCACAAGGGCGCCGACACGTTTTTAACCACCGTCCTGATGTCGTCTTCCGTCGCCAGCGCATCCGCCAGCAGCAAATCGGCGCCCGCCTCGGTATACAGGTTCAACCGGCGGATGGCTTCCTTGATGTCGTGGGTGCCGAAGGAATCCGTCCGGGCCTTGATGACGAAGTTCGGATCCCGGCGCGCCGCGATCGCCGCGTGGATCTTCTCGACCAGCTCTTCCGCGGGGACGACGCTCTTGCCGGCCATGTGGCCGCAGCGCTTCGGCCACTGCTGGTCTTCGATCATGATGCCCCCCATTCCGGCCTCTTCGAAGGCCTGGACCATGTGATACACGTTCACCGCATTGCCGTAGCCGGTGTCGCCGTCGGCGAGCAGCGCCAGGTTGCAGCACTTGGCGAGCCGGCGGCAAGCGCTCAGGTTTTCCTCCATGCCCATCAGGCCGACGTCCGGCAGGCCCAGATTGCTTTCGCTCAGCGCGGCGCCCGACAGGAATCCCGCCTGGTAGCCGAATTTCTCCACCAGCCGCACGGTGAAACCGTCGTAAACGGCATGCAGCATCAGCAGTTCGGGCGCGTTGATCAGCGCCTTGAGCCGGGTTCCGGGGCTTTTTTGTTGCATGGTGCGTCTCCTGATCGAATCGAATATCCGTTACGGGGCCGCCGCGTGATCGCTACGCGGCTTTTTTCGCCTTGACGAAGGTGCCCGCGCTGCGCCCGGCCAGCCGCCCGAACACGGCGCCGCTCGTCAGTCCGCTCGCCCCGGGGTAGTTGAAATAGAAAATGCCGCCCACCATCTCGCCGGCCGCGTAGAGACCCGGGATCGGCTCGTGATTGGTGTTGACGACCTGCCCCTCCGTCGTGATTTTCAGTCCGCCGAAGGTGAAGGTCACGCCGCAAGTGATGGCGTAGGCCTCGAACGGCGGTTTGTCGATCGTCTGCGCCCAGTTCGACTTCGGCATGGGCAGCCCCACCGTGCCTTTGCCGTCCTTGGCATTGGGGTCGAAAGGCACGTCCTTCATCACGGCGGCGTTGAACTCGTGAATCGTCTTCAGGCACTGCGCCGGATCGACATCATCCAGCTTCTGCACCAGTTCCTCCAGCGTATCCGCTTTCACCTTCGTCACCTGCCTGGTGCGGTACTCGTCGAGCAGCAGGTGCGTGACCTTGGAATCGTAGATCTGCCAGGCGAACTGGCCGGGCTGCTCGAGCACGATATGCCCATACTTCGCGTAGGTGAAGTTGCGGATGTCGGCGCCCTCGTCGAGGAAGCGTTTGCCGTCGCCGTTCACCATGATCGCGAAGGTGTAGCTGTGACGCTGGAAATTGGGCGTCAGGTTGAGGTCGCCGAAGTCGGTGGCGTAACGCTCCCAGCCCACCGCGTGGCAGCCGGACCAGTGCCCGAACGGCTGGGCGCCGATGTTGAGCGCCATCGCAAGCCCGTCGCCGGTGTTGTACTTGGTGCCCCGCACTTTCGCCAGATCCCAGCCCTTGCCCAAGTAACGGCTGCGCCATTCCGTGTTGGCCTCGAACCCGCCGCACGCCAGGATGACCGCACCGGCGACGATGTTCTGCGTCTTGCCGTCGATTTTCGCGACGACGCCGGAAACGCCGCTGTCGTCGTGGATCAGGTCCTGCACCCACGCCCCGTAGACGATCGTGATGCCCTTTTTCTGCGCCGCCTTGTACAGCGACTCCACCAGACCGACCCCACCGCCCCAGGTCACGATGGGCGCTCCGCCCCAGAATTTGAAACGGCCGTCGATCTTGTAGGCCTGCCGACCGAAGTTGGGCATGAAGCGGACGCCGTTGCCCTTCAGCCAATGCATGACGGCATTGCTGCCGCGGACCAGGATCTCGCACAGGTCGGGATCGGTGCGGTGCTGCGTCAGCCGCGCCATGTCATCGAAGAACTCGTTTTCCGTGTACACCCCGAAATCGCTGGCCGCGATCTCTTCGGGCGTCAGGTCCGCGGCCAGCGCGATGACATCTTCCGCGCCGTTGTACGCGAAGCGCATCTTGCCATCGGTATAGCTGCTGTTGCCGCCCCGTTCACTTTCCGGCGCGCGTTCGAGCAGAAGCACGCGTGCCCCGTGTTCCTGCGCCGACAGGGCCGCGCACAGCGCGGCGTTGCCGCCGCCGACCACGATGACATCGTATGAGCCTGGTTTCATGTTCCTACGGATCCCGTCATTGAGTCGAAACAGTTCGTCCGTTCAGCGTTTGCCCGGCATGCAGGCCTGCAGCAAGCTGGCCACGCTTTCGCGCGAAAAATTCAGCGCGCACGCGATCGCGCATTCCTGCTCCGCTGGCGCGAGCACTGCGGCGGACAGTGTCCTGAACTTGGCCGCCAGTTCCTCGTCTGAGAAGGGTTCGCGGTAGTCCCCTTTTGGGTAAGGCAGCTCACGGACATGCTTGCGGCCATCGTTGGTCACGATGGTGACCCGCGTCGGGCGGTCCGGCGGAAACCGCGCATCCATGGCTTTGTCGTGCACGCATTTGACCTTCTGGATCATCGCCCGCACCTCCGGCGCCGCCCACCGCCCGCTGTTGAGCTGCCCGATGTCGTAGCGGCCGTCGACCAGCGACACCGCGACGCAATACGGCAGGCTGTGGTCCGCGGTTTCACGCGCGTCGATGTCGTAGCGCGACGTGCCGCCCATGCCGTTGACCATGTCCTCGATCAGCCAGCCGAAGGCCTCGACGAGCACCTCCTTGACGTCCTGCGGCTTGATGCCGTGCTCCGCGCGCAGCGCCAGCGTCGCGTCGATCGACGCGTGAATGATGTACGCCGCGGGGTAACGCTTGAGGCAGGTGCGTGGCAGCCGCCAGTCTCCAAATGGCGCCGTCAGCAGCCCCCAGTCGCATTCGCCGAGAATCAGCTTGCCCAGGCCGCGCTGCCCCTCGAAGACTTCGTGCGGTCCGGTGACCCCTTCCTTCGCCAGGTACGCCGCCTCGATGCCGCGCGTGGCCGCGAGTCCCGCGCTGACGGACTTCATCATCGAGATCTGCCCGACCCGCATCTCGCCGGTCCCCGGGTAGCTGCCCGCGATGGCCAGTGCGTTGGTGAGTTGTCCGGCATTCAGCTTGAGGAGAGAGCCCACCGCCGCCGCGGTCGCCGGCGTGATGAACGTCGTCTGGTCCCAGCCCGCCGTCTTGAAGAAGGAACTGCGCGTGAATTCGCACGCCCGCATCTGGACTTCGAAGGCGATCAGGATCGCCCGCATCACTTCGGTCGTCGTCGATCCCTCGGCCTCGCCCACGGCAATGCACGCGCCGATGTTGTCGCTCAAGTGCCCGGGATTGTGCGAGAAGTACGTATCGTTCATGTCGAGGTCGCGCGTCATCGTGCAATTGACGAGCGCGGCGCCGATCACCGAGCTTCTTTCCGCGGTGCCCCAGATACCCGCCGCGGGTTCGCCCGCAACCCGCTGCGCCCATTTGCGCAGAGCAATCACGGACGGCGACCCTGCGGCGCCAAGCGCGCAGGCCATGCTGTCGAGCAGCAGTCGTTCGACGGCGTGCGTGACTGCCTTGTCGAATTCGCGCGGCGCGTCGATGACGCGCGCGGCGAGGTCTTGCGCAATCGTAGGTTTGCGGGCCGTGCCCGATTTCAGTGGCGCATTCATGAATGCTCAATCCCCCTTGATGTTCTGCGCTTTCACGACTTTCGCCCACTTGGGAATTTCCTCGCGAACAAACTTGGTGAATTCCTCGGGGCTGTTGCCGACCGGATCGAAGCCATCGCTCGAGAAACGGTCGCGCACCGACTGGACCCGCATCACCTTCACGATCTCCCTGCTCAGCACCGCCATTGCCTCCCTGGACGTGCCTGCAGGAACGAACAGCCCATACCACGATGCGGCATCGTAGCCCGGCACCCCCGACTCGGAAATCGTCGGCACGTTGGGCATCGAGGCGTGGCGCCTGGCGGTGGACACGCCGATCGCCTTCAACTTGCCGGCGTTGACCTGCTGCAGCACGGAGGGAATCGACGTGAACAAGGTCTGCACCTCGCCGCTCAACAGCCCGACGACCGACGGCGCACCGCCCTTGTACGGCACGTGAATCATGTCGATGCCCGCCATGTTCATCAGCAGTTCCATCTCCAGATGGGTGATGTTGCCCGGCCCGCCGGAACCGAAGATCAGGTGTTTCGGCTTGGCCTTCGCCAGCGCGACCACGTCCTTGACGGTCGTCACGGGAAACGACGGCTGCACGACGAGCGCCGACGGCCCGATCGCGATCAGGCTGAGCGCCTGCAGGTCCTTGTTCACGTCGAACGGCAGTTTCGCGAACAGACTCGGAATGGCAATCGTCGAGTTCGACATCAGCAGCGAGTAGCCGTCCGGCGGCGCCTTCGAGACGAGCTCGGCCGCGATGTTGCCCGAGGCGCCGGGCCGGTTGTCGACGATCACCGACTGGCCCAGCGCTTCCGTCAGTTCCTTGCCGATCGCCCGCGCGGAGATGTCCACGCCGCCACCGGCCTGGAAGCCGACGACGATACGGACCGGCCGGGACGGGTACGGCTGCTGCGCGGATACGGCCAGCGCCCACCCGGCCACCACGATAGCGCAAACAACATTCACCAACTTCGCGACGGTATTCGTAGTCATAGCATCTCCTCCTGATTCCACATCGGCAACGTCTGCGGTCTCTGCGGACCCTGTCGACATTATCGGCATCCTCATCGCGTACTGCGTGAGGCTGTTAACACTCCGGGAGTGGTGATCTTGCTGGCGACACTGCTCACTCAGTGATCACTGCTCGTCATCAACAACCCGCCCAATCGTTGCATATCCGTCTGTTTCTCCAGCGTATCCACGAACTCGCCGATCGCATCCAGTCGGGCGGGCCCGAATACGGCGCCGGCTGTGCGCCTGAATTTCAGCTCGATCTCCGACGCACTCAGCGGATATTTTCCGCTGCCACGCCGTTGCTCAACGCGTTCCGAGAGGACCTCACCACCGGCCAGCTGTGCCGTCGCGATCACGGCGTGCCGGGTTGATGCGCCGCCCACGTCGAGATCCGGATCGTGCGTGATCGCCATCCGCTTGCCGAGTTCGATAATCCGGGGGTCCGCCAGTCTCGCCTCCGCATACTGGTCGACGAAAGCTTCCCCGTCGAGCAGCGTCACGGCGGCCGCATAGTAGCCGTTCATCTGCGCGGCGACGACACCTGACGGCTGATAAGGCCAGCCTACATTGTTCATCGCGCTCTTGCTCATCCTGATTTGCAAGTGCCCCAGGTTTTCACCCGAGAGCCCTTTTTTTCTCATCGCCAGCACGGCATCGATGATGGTATGCGCGCTTGCGCACGCAGCGTATGCCTTGAAACCGACCTCGGCGGTTTCCCACCGTTCGCCCAACCCGCGGGTCATCTCGCGAGGCTCTTGCTCGTGTCCCAGCGTGCCCATGAAACCGCCCAGCGGCGCCTCCAGGGCATCCGGACTTCCGGTCAAGCCCTCTTCCGCAAGCAGGCCCGCGATGACGCCGCTCTGCGCGGCGCGGCCAGCGTGCAGGCGTTTGACCATCGCGCCGGTGCGCACCGCCGCGTACAGCCCGGACGCCTGCGTGGCGCCGATGGCCAGCGCGTCGGTCGCAGCCGACGGCGCCAGTTGCAGCAGGTTCGCAACAGCCGCCGCGGCGCCGACTGAACCGACGGTCCCCGTCGGGTGATAGCCCCGGAGCTGATGCGGAATGCCGGCGCAAACCCCTACACGCAGGCCGACCTCGTACCCCGCCACCAGCGAGGACAGGAACACCCGCCCGGAACTGTGGCGGGCTTCCGCGACCGCCAACGCCGCCGGAATCGTGACGGCGCCCGGATGGATCAGCGATCGCAGATGAACGTCATCGATCTCGAACCCGTGCACCGCGGTGCCGTTGGCCAGCGCCGCATCGGCCGGCCCGCTCCGCCAGGGCGAACCCCACAACGAGGACGGCCCGTCCGGACTCTGCTGGCGCGCATAGTCGGTGCATTTCACGCCCCACGGCTGGCGCGCGCCATACAGCCCGCAGCCCAAGCCGTCCAGCAGGCACCACTTGATGTGCGCGATGACGGCAGCAGGAATATGCTCGTAGCGCAGGCGGGAAACCCAGTCGCCCAGGCACGCGGTTGCAGCCGGCGTTGTTGTAGTCGTATCCACAGGAGCAAGGCACCAGAGATTTCGGGCCGTGTACAAAGGCGGAATCTAGCAGCCGTCAGGATAGCCTGCCAGAATATTCCATTATTCTGGTATTCCATAAAAGAATGCTGCAGTGCGATATCGTCAGCCCCTCAATACGCCCGTCAATTGCCGTACGGAAGCCGCCTGATCGCAGGCCCTGACCCACGCGGAAGCTTCAGCCACCCGCGCCGGCGACAATACGGGCGACGCCAGCCGGGTGAATTTCTCCAGACGTTCCTGCTCGTTGCAGGGATCCCCCGGCATGCCGTGCGGATCCATCACGAAACTTTCGCGGCGCTCGCCGTTGGCAAGCCGGAGCTCGACACGTGCGCCATAGTGCTTGGGATAGACCGCTTCCATTTCCGGGTCGATGACGAGTTCGACGCGTGCGGCGAGTTCCCGCCGTGCGCGATCATCGAGCCGGTCCGGTCCATACATCGCCGGATCTGCCGGATCGCCGGTCAATGCCAGCGCGGCGCAATAGGGAATGCTGTACTGCGCCCCCATCGTGTCCGGCGGCGCCGGCTGTCCGTTGATGCGTTTCGCGTAGGAATTGGTGCCGATCCGCACGCCCGCGATCTCGCCTGCAGCCAGCGGCTGCGGGCCGCGCAACGCTGCAAGCTGCTGCACCGAGGCCTGGATCCAGCTGCAGCACGGATAGACTTTGACGTACACATGCTCCACCGCCCAATGCCTGCCGAGCCCGGCCGCGAGCGGTTCAGGATTTGCAGTGGGCCCTCCGAACACTTCCAGCATGCCGAAACGCCCGTCGATGGCAGTGGGCGGCCCGGTGAAATCGCGCTTGGCCAGCTGTGCCATGCGCACGCCCGCCTCCGCGGGACGGCCCGCATGCATACGCTTCATCATGCCGCCGCCGGTGCCTGCGGCGAAGCTCTTGATGCCGGAGGCCGTCGAGCAGGCAAGCCCGGTCGCGGCATGCATCTGCGCAGGCGTCAGCCCCATCACCACCCCCGCCGCAACGACCGCGCCCAAGGGACCGACGACGGAAGTCTTGTGGAAGCCGCGGTGCGCCGAATCGAATCCGATCGCACGACCCACGCGATCCATGACTTCGTAACCGGCAATCACGCCCAAAACAAGACGTGCCCCCGGAGCATCGACTGCTTCAGCCGCCGCCAGCGCCGCCGGAACGACGATCGCGCCCGGATGCACGATCGCCTCATCGAGCAGGTCGTCGAGTTCGAATCCGTGGCTGGCCGTACCGTTGCACAAGGCGGCGGCCGGGCCGGCCAGCGGTTCACGGTGGCCGAAGACCGTGCTGCTGCCGCGGGCGCCTTCCGCGAACATTTCCTCGGCCATGATCTTCGACCAGGGCTGGCAGGAGCCGAAGAGTCCGCAACCCAGCGAATCCAGCAGACACCATTTCGCATGCTCGACCGCCGATACGGGCACCGCATCCAGCGTCAGCGCGTGCAGGAATTCGATCATCTCGTGCGCTTGGCTGCGCACGGCAACGGGTCGCGTTTTCATGCGCTTCACATCCTCCTCGTTACGCGGGGCTCATATTCGACTGGCAGGCGCGCGCCACCGCTGCCGCCCTGCCTTGAGTTCAGATGCTAGCGACCGCCCTGCAGCGGCACAACGAACTTATATTCATAGCACTATTCCCCTCGCAGCCGGTTCGGCCTGCGCCGGGATGCCGGCCCGCTCACCGCGCGGTTCTGATCGATCCGAAGTTTGCGTCGGGGGAAACACGCTTGAGGAAATCGAGCGCAAAGTCGGGCAGGTAATTGTCCGTGCGGAACCGGATGGAAATGGTGCTGGGTTCGAACAGATGGCTCGCATCGCGCGCGCGCAGCCCCTTGTCCTGCCCGGCATCGAAAGACACCGCGGTCAGAATGGCAATGCCCATGCCAAGGCTCACGTACGTCTTGCTGACGTCGGCATCCACGGCGCCAAACACGATGTTGGGCTCCAGTCCGGCCTTCCGGAATGCCTCCAGCACTTTCCACCGGCCGCTGTAGGCCGGGTCGTAGGTAATGATCGGATATTTCGCAATCTGCGCGAGTTGCAGGCGCTTGGTCTTGAACAGCGGGTGATCCGCCTTCGCCACGATGCAGCGCGGCAGCGTCAGGCACGGAATCGCCGTCAGGCTCGGGAAAGTGCGCGAAGTTTCAGAGCCGATGCCGATATCGGCCTCACCGGCCTCGACCATCTCGCAGACGTTCGTCGGCGTGCCCTGCCGCAGCCCTACCCGCACGTCGGGATACTGTTTGACGAACTTGTCGATGGCCTTGGGCAACACGTAGCGCGCGATCGTGTGCGTCGTCGCGATGGTCAGGCTGCCGCGGCTGCGTGATTTGAAATCATCACCCAGGCTTTTCAACCGCTCGACATCTCCCAGGATGCGCTGGGCGATTGCCACGGCCTCCCGCCCGGGAACCGTGAGGCCGACGATGCGGTTGCGCTGGCGCGAAAACACCTCGAACCCGATCTCCGACTCGACCTGCTGGATCTGCTTGCTGATCCCGGGCTGGGATGTGTGCAGGGCCGTGGCGGCCGCCGACATGTTGTTGCCATGGCGGTAGACCTCCCACAGATACTGCAACTGGCGAAGTTTCATCGTAGGGCGCTAGGTTGACGGAGGGTGACCAGTGATCAGGAGCCGTTGTTATCAGCGACAGGGGCGATAATTTTCAGGAATACCAGTATCCGATTATATTGATTGCGCCCATCGTCGTCTTTGCCGAAAATAACCGCGCGCCAGAACGCACATACAAGACGCGCCCCACCTCGCGGAATGCACGGGCGGGAAACCGGTCAATCATCATCAACCGGACAGCTTTTTCGAGGAAACCCGAAATGCCCAGCACGATGAGTCAGAAAATTCTTGCGCGCGCGGCGGGCAGGAAATCGGTCGCTGTCGGTGACATCGTCACCGCGCGCTGCGATCTCGCAATGACAAACGACATCACCGCGCCCTTTTCGCTGAAGCAGTTCCATGCCGCCGGCGCCACCCGCGTGTTCGACCCCGACCGCATCTGCGTGATCGCCGGCCGCCACATGCCGTTTCGCGACGAACATCTCGCGATGGAAGTCCAGCGCATCAAGCAATTCTGCGAACAGCATGCCATCAAGACCGTGTATACCAATTGCGAGGGCATGGACCACGCGCTCGCCCCCGAACTGGGGCTGATCCGCCCGGGTATGCTGATCCTCAACGGCGATTCGCACGCCTGTACCTACGGCGCCTTCGGCGCGTTTTCGGTCGGGATGGGCTCGACCGACATGGCCTATGTGCTCGCCTTCGGCGAAACCTGGCTGCGCGTGCCGGCGACGATCGCCATCCGCTTCCACGGCAAACCGCGCGCCTTCGTGTCCAGCAAGGACTACATCCTGGCCGCGCTGGGAAAACTGGGCGTGGATGGTGCCCGCTACAAGGCGCTCGAGTATTCCGGCACTGCGCTGTCCGCGCTCAGCATGGAAGAGCGCATGACCGTGACCAACATGTCGATCGAGATGGGCGGCAAGGCCGGCATGATCGAACCTGATGCGATCACTGAGGCCTGGGTGCAGGATAAAACCAGGGTGCCGTACGACATCGTGCGCAGCGATCCGGATGCGGAATTCGACCGCGTCATCGACATCGACGTCGACGCCCTCACCCCCCTCGTCGCCAAGCCCTACAACCCCGGCAACGTCGCGCCCGTCTCCGAAGTACGCGGCACAAAGGTGACGCAGGTGACGATCGGCACCTGCACCAACGGGCGGCTCGTCGATCTCGAGCAGGCCGCCTCCATCCTACGCGGTCGCAAGGTCGCGCCCGGCGTGCGGCTGTACATCACGCCGGCCACGAAGTTCGTCTACGAGAAGGCCATGAAATCCGGCCTGCTGGAACAGTTCTGGGAAGCGGGTGCCGTCATCAATCCGGCCGGCTGCGGCCCGTGCGACGGGCTGGTCGGCGCGCTCGCCTCCGAGGACGTCTGCGTCGCCACCCACAACCGCAATTTCCGCGGCCGCATGGGGCACCGGGAAGCCAAGATTTATCTGGCCAGTCCTTACGTGGCGGCGGCGACCGCTGTTGCCGGCGCCATCATCGACCCGCTGGAGGTCATGCAATGAACATTCGCGGCAAAATCCACGTCTTCGGCGATCACATCGACACCGACGTCATTCTGCCGACCCACGCGATCGTCACCACCGATCTCGAAGTGCTGGCAAAACACTGCTTTACCGGTCTCATGCCGGATTTCCGTGCCCGGGTGCAGCCTGGTGATCTCATTTTTGCCGGCGAGAACTTCGGCTGTGGCAGCTCGCGCGAACACGCGCCCATCGCGATCAAGGCCTGCGGCATCAGCGGCATCGTGGCCAAGAGCTTCGGCCGCATCTTCTACCGCAATGCGATCAACCTCGGCCTCGCGGTCGTGGAATGCCCGGATGCGATCAGCCATGCCACGGCGGGTGGCGAAGCGAGCGTCGATTTCGCCACGTCTACACTGACGGTCGGCGGACGGAAATTCACCATCCCGCAGTATCCGCACGAAGTGCTGGAAATCCTGCGGGTCGGCGGGCTGGTGCCCTTCATGCAGGCCCGGCTGCGCGAACCGGCGAAAGCCGCCGCACACTAGGCACCAATGGACGCTAGCCTGCAACGCATCGTCGACTACGGCCAGGCGCTCTCTTATGCGGATCTGCCCGCGTCGACGATCCATGAATGCAAGCGCCGTCTCGTCGACACGCTCGGCTGCGCGCTCGGCGCATTCCACGACGAGCCGGTCGTGATCGCCCGCAAGATGGCGCTGCGCGTGAGCGTACAGAACGGCGCCCGGATCATCGGCACCGCGCATCGCACGCTGCCCGAGCTCGCCGCCTTCGCCAATGGCGTGATGGGCCGCTACCTCGACGGCAACGATACCTATCCCGGCGGCGGCGGCCACCCGAGCGACATGGTCGCCGCCGTCATGGCCGTCGCGGACGCCGTCAGGACTGACGGCAAGACGCTGATCACCGCGCTGACGTTCGCCTACGAGGTCTATCACAACTTCTTCCAGCCTACGCGCATGCGCGACAAGGGCATGGACAATGTGTTCTACACCGCGGTCGGCGGCGCGGCCGGTGCGGCCAAGATACTGGGGCTGGACCGTGAACGGATGGCCAATGCCGTTTCGCTCGCGATCACGCCCAATATCTCGCTCGAAGCCACGCGGCGCGGCAAGCTGTCGATGTGGAAAGGCGCCGCCGCCGGCAACGCGGCGCGCAACGGCGTATTCGCCGCCCTGCTCGCCGCCGAAGGCATGACGGGTCCTGAAAAGCCGGTCGAAGATGAGCGCGGCCTGATCGGGCTCGTCGGCAAGTTCGATCTCGCGCCGTTCGGCGGCAACGGCAGGCCGCACCGCATCACCCACTCGAGCCTGAAGTACTTCCTGTCCGAATACCATTCGCAGTCGCCGATCACGACCGCGCTGATGCTCCAGCCGCAGGTGCGGGTCGAAGACATCGCGAAAATCACGGTCTACACCCAGTATTTCACCTGGTTCGAAATCGGCAGCGAGCCCGAAAAGTGGCACCCTGACACGCGCGAAACAGCCGACCACAGCCTGCCCTGGATACTGGCCGGTGTCTTCATCGATGGTCACTTCAGCGACGAACTGTTTTCCGAGGAACGGCTGCGTGATCCGCGCATCCACGCACTGACGGACAAGATTGTCATCAAGGAGGAGCCAGAATTCACCCGGGTGTTTCCGGACGTGATCCACTGTCGCATCGAAATCGAAACCACCAGCGGCGAACGCAAGGTGGCCGCTGTCGAATATCCCCGCGGACACTTCAACAATCCGATGACGGACGACGAAGTGAACGACAAGTTCCGGAGTGTCGCCCAGCGCTTTCTGCCCAAGACACGCACCGCCGAAGTACTGGACCGGCTCTGGCGGCTGGAAACGGCGCCCAATCTTGACGCCGTGTTCGACAACCTTCGCATTGAATGACATCACCAGCCGGCACGCTCGAGCGGCCGCATAACGAATAGCAATGTCAATGTAATCGCAGGCAAGACGGTTTTCGTACAAGAAAAGCAGGAGGAGAAATGTTCGCAAGATCGACGATACCCGCGATCGCGGTGGCGTGGTTCTGCCTCGGTTTGCCGACAACGGCCCCCGCGCAATCCTATCCCAACCGCCCCGTCCGGATGATCGTGCCCTTCCCGCCCGGCGGCGGCTCCGACCTTCTCGGTCGCACCATCGCCCAGGAGTTGACGGGCATACTCGGCCAGCAGGTCGTCGTCGAAAATCGCGGCGGCGCGCAAGGCTGCGTGGGCACCGCCGCGGTAGCGAAGTCGAAGCCGGACGGCTACACCGTGCTGCTGTCCTTCGTCGGTACCCTCGCGATGAATCCGTGGATCTACCGCGAACCCGGCTACGATCCCGTGAAGGATTTTTCGCATGTGACGTACGCCGCCGCGCAGCCGCCGCTGGTCGTGGTCAACCCGCGCGTCCCCGTCAAGAACCTGAAGGAACTGGCGGCGATCGCCAAAGCGAAACCGCAGCAACTGAGCTTCGCCTCGGGTTCCTCCTCGGGTCATCTGACCGGCGAGCTGTTCAATCTCATCGCTGGAATCAGGATGGTCCACATCCCGTACAAGGGCGGCGGCCCGGCCATGATCGATGTCGTCGCGGGCAATGTCGATCTTCTGTTCGCGAGCCCTGCCGCGTCCATACCAATGGTGCGGGCCGGAAAATTGCGGGCCATCGCCGTGGCGGGTCCTTCCCGCTTGGCCGGCGTGCCGGACGTGCTGACGGCCAAAGAGTCGGGATTTCCGGACTTCGACGTGAACGGCTGGTACGCCGTGAGCGCGCCCGCCAACCTGCCGCGGGACATCATCGTCAGGCTCAATACCGACATCGGACGCGCCCTCAGCTCAGCCGCGCTGAAGGACAGGCTCGCGACGGAGGGCTACGATCCCAGGGGCAGCACGCCCGAGGAAATCACCGAACTCGTCAAGGTGGAATACGAGCGGTGGGGCAAGGTCGTCAAGGCCGCCGGCATCAAACCGGAGTAGGCAGCATGAGCGACCAGGCAACGGCCACCCTCATCGCCGTCGGCGACGTCTGCGTCGACCGGACGAGCCCCGATTCGATCTTCGACCTCGTGCGCGACAACCTGCAGGAGGCCGACTTCGCGTTCTGCCAGATCGAAACGACCTATTCGACCCGCGGAGCGCCGAGCCCGGTCGTGCGCGTTCCCCTGCGCGCCGATCCGGCGAATGTGGGGGCGATTGCCCGTGCCGGCTTCAACATCGCGTCGTTCGCGAGCAACCATTGCATGGACTGGGGCCCGGAGGCCTTCACCGACACGATCGACCATCTCTCCGCCTCCGGAATCGGCGTCATCGGCGCCGGCCGGAACCTGGCCGACGCCCGCAAGCCGCTGATCGTCGAAAGCAGTGCCGGCACCATCGGCTGGCTGGCGTACTGCTCGATCCTGCCGCACAACTACTGGGCCGACGGCAAGCGGCCCGGCAGCGCGCCGGCACGAGCGCGCACGCTGTACGAGGCCATCGAGCCGGACCAGCCCGGCACGCCGCCGCGCATCCTGTCCTATCCTGTCGAAGAGGATCTCGCGGCCATGGAATCCGACATCCGTGCCCTGAAGGAAAAGGCGGATGTCGTCCTGGTCTCCATGCACTGGGGAATTCATTACAAGGAAGCGGACATCGCGCAGTACCAGCAAACCTACGGCTACGCCGCGATCGACGCCGGCGCGGATGCGGTGCTGGGTCACCACGCGCACATCCTGAAGGCGGTCGAACTGTACCGGGGGAAACCGATCTTCCACAGTCTCTGCAATTTCGCCTTCGACCTGCGGCTGCCGGAAGGGGAATGGAACAATCCCGTGCGGCAGGAAAGGCTGACCAAGCTCAACCCGAGCTGGCAGCTCGACCCGGCCTACCGGTCCTACCCTTTCCCCAAGGACTCCCGGAAATCCCTGCTGGTGAAGATTGCGGTACGGGACCGGAAAATCGCCCATATCGGCATGCTGCCCGTCCTGATCAACCAGGATTCCCAGCCGCGATGCCTGAACCCGCGCGATCCGGAATTCACCGAGGTCGTCGACTACCTGAACCGGATTACCGCGGACCAGAAGCTGAAAACGCAGTACCGGGTCGAGGACAACGAAATCATCGCCACCTGACGCACCGGAGCTGACCACCATCATGCGACGCCAACCGTCCGGACGGGATTTATGGAGGAAGCATCCTGGTCATCTGCGGGAAGCCCTCACCATCGCCATTGCCACGGCACTGCCCTGTGCCCCCACGCACGCGCAAAAAGCCGCCGACACTTACCCGACCAAGCCGATCCGGGTCGTCGTGCCGCTCGCCCCGGGCGGCGGCGCGGATCTGTACGCGCGGGTGCTCGCGCCCAGGCTCAGCGAGGCTTTCGGCAAACCGGTGGTCATCGACAACCGCACCGGGGGTGGCGGCATGATCGGCCACGAGATCGCGGTCCGCGCCGTACCGGACGGCTATACCGTTGCCGTCACCTCGGCGAGCTATGCGGCCAACGCGGCGCTGTTCAAGCTGCCGTACGATCCGATCAGCGACATTACCCCGCTCGCGCTGATCGGCCAGACCGGCTGGATGCTGGTCGTGCATCCCAGCGTGCCCGCAAAATCCACCAGGGAACTGATCGCGCTGGCCAAAGCCAATCCGGGAACCCTGAACTACGGGTCGAGCGGCACCGGCGGCGTCACGCATCTCGCCAGCGAGCTGTTCGGCCTAATGGCGAACGCGCAGTTGACGCACGTTCCGTACAAGAGCACGGGAACGGCGATCAGCGACCTCGTCGGCGGTCAGCTGCAGGTCATTTTCGGCGGCGTGCCGCCCATGATGGGGATGTACAAGGCGGGACGGGTGCGCGCCATCGCGGTCACCACGGCCAGGCGCGTCGCCTCGGTGCCGGACATCCCGACGATAGGGGAAACCGTGCCGGGCTACGAGGCGACCCTGTGGTACGGCAGCTTCGGGCCGAAAGGCCTGCCGCCGGACATCGCCCGGCGCTGGAACAGCGAGATCGCCAAAGCCCTGACCGCGCCCGCCATCCGCGAGCGCATGGCGGAGGAAGGGGTGGATCCCGGCGGCGGGCCACCCGATCAGCTACTGAATGCGCTCAAGGACGACGTGCTGAAATGGGGCAAGGTCGTGCGGGCGGCCAACGTCAAGGTCATCCAGTGATTGCGTCGAACAAAACCGGGCCGGACCGCCCTGCCTGCTTCCGCCTAGATCTCGACCATTTCGAAATCGGTCTTGGTCGCGGCGCAGTCCGGACATATCCAAGTGTCCGGCACGTCCGCCCAGCGCGTGCCCGGCGCGATGCCCTCGTCCGGCAATCCCTCGGCCTCGTCGTACACGAACGCACACAACATGCACTGCCAGACCTTCAGGTCCGCAGATACCGTTGGAGAGATCGTGGGTTGCTTTACGGTACACGCGGGGAAATTCAGGATCATGCCCCGAATTCCGCCGTCGCCGGCCCGCAACGGAAACGGCTCGTCATGAGCATCGACCGAAACCACCGCCGGCGCCTTGTGCTCACGGCCTTCGTGCAGAAGCGATCCTTCCAGTACGAGGATGTACTGGCCGTCGCCGTTGGATGGATCTGGCGCATGGGCGGCCGCACGGGGCTCCATGTTGAGCGAGTACGTCGCGAGCCCTTCTTCGTTCTTGAGCGCTTCGACCAGCCTGATCGACACACCGCCTTTGGCCGGGGCCGCATCCTTCGTCTCGAAACTCACGGCTTGCGTCATCTGCCAGGGCCGGCGGTTCGGCCTTTGGTCCAGTACGGCCTTGGACTCCGGAAGTCGCTGCGCGCCCTCGTCGCTGCGTCTGCGCAGTGTGAAAAACGTCATCCCCTCCGGCCCCGTGTCCGCGGTGAGGGGCCCATACGGCGTGTACGCGCGGGCGAAATGCACGGAGTACAGCCCCATGTCGTGCCGGCCGAGTTTCCCCTTGCCGCCGATGACGATCTGGAACTGGTCCGATACGTGGAAATGCGTGCGCGACACACGGCCCGGGTCGTAGCGGATCATGAAGGCCTGCGGGGATTCACTGCCGATGGTGCTGATGAAATCGGTACGCAGCAGCGCACCGCCTTCCATTTCATGCCGCGTCTGACCTGCGATTACATCTTCGAGAGCGACCGCGAATGTCATGCGAGTCTCCTTCCGTGACCGAAAAATCATCAACGCCATCAACGCGTTTTGTTTTTATCTGACGCTTATTTTATGGGAATCACCCGGGGATTGAAACAACGGCACTGACATACCGGGTCATCGGAAAGAGTGGCCACAGGCCATGCGGAGATCGTCGGCGCACAGCCGGCATCCCCGGAAATGCGTACGCCCCTAACGAGGCGCAACCACAGGAGGAACCCATGTTTGTTCGCGCAACCATCGTCGCACTGACCGGGATTTTTCTCAGCCAGCCGCCGGCGGTCCTCGCACAGGCGTACCCGGTAAGGCCCCTGCGCATGGTCGTGCCTTTCTCCCCCGGAGGCGGGTCTGACCTGCTGGGTCGGGCCATCGCCAGCGAATTGTCGGTGGCGCTCGGTCAGCAGGTCATCGTCGAGAACCGGGGAGGCGCCCAGGGTTCCGTAGGCGCGGTCGCGGTCGCAAAGTCGCGGCCGGACGGGTACACCGTTCTGCTGTCGTTCGTGGGCATACTGGCGATGAACCCCTGGCTGTACAAGGACACGGGCTTTGACCCGGTCCGGGATTTCACCCACATCAGTTACGCCGCGGTGCAGCCGCCCCTGGTCGTGGTCAACCCCAGAGTGCCCGTGAAAAACCTGAAAGAGCTTGCGATGCTCGGCAGGACAAAGGAAGGCCTGCTGAACTTCGCCGCCGGCTCTTCCTCCGGACAACTGGCCGGCGAACTGTTCAATCTGCTGGCCGGCATCAAGATGACGCACGTACCGTACAAGGGCGGCGGGCCGGCCATCGTCGACATCGTCGCCGGCAATGTCGACGTCATGCTCGGCAGCCCGACGACCACCATCCCGATGGTGAGGGCGGGCAAGCTGCGCGCCATCGCCATCGCCGGTCCGACCCGCATTTCTTCGCTGCCCGACGTGCCGACCTCGAAGGAATCGGGTTTCCCGGACTTCGACGTCAACGGCTGGTATGCGGTCAGCGCCCCCGCGAACATGCCGGCGGATATCGTCGCGAAGCTGAATGCCGAAATCGCCCGCGCGCTCGGCTCGAGCACGGTGAAGAACAGGCTGGTGACGGAGGGCTACGAGCCGAAAAGCAGCTCGCCGGAGGAGATTACCGCCCACGTCAAAGCCGAATACGAACGGTGGGGCAAGGTGGTCAAGGCGGCCGGCATAGGACAGCAATAGACGTCACTGCCCGACCCGCCCCGGATCGGTCCCGCCGGAACGAAGAGCCGGATAAAATGACCGCCTTTGCGCATCGTCACACTCACCGGACGGCCGATGAAGCTCCAGCAACTGCGTTACGTGTGCGAAGTCCACCGGCACGGCAATCACATTTCGAACGTCGCGGAGGCGCTGCACACCTCGCAGCCCGGAATCAGCAAGCAGATCCAGGCGATCGAGGCGGAACTCGGCTTCGAAATATTCTCGCGTACCCGCAACCGCATCGTGGGGCTCACCGATCCGGGCCGGGAGTTCATCGCGATCGCCCAGCGCGTGCTGATGGATGTGGACAACCTCCGCAACCTCGGTGAGGAATTCACCTCGCAGGACAACGGCACGCTCACCATCGCGACAACCAACACGCAGGCACGCTACACGCTGCCGAAAGTCATCGAAAAATTCGTCAAGCAGTTCCCGGGCGTCCGGCTGGGTCTGCGGCAGGGCAACCCCACCCAGATCTGCGAGCTGGTCGCGGCAGGCGAAGCGGACATCGCGATCGGGACGGAAACCGCGCACCCCTTCCCGAACCTGGTGATGCTGCCTTGCTTCGAGCTCCCCCGCAGCGTGATCGTGCAGGCAGGACACCCCCTGCTCAAGACCAAGCGTCTCACGCTGCAGGATATCGCCGCATTTCCGATCATCACCTACGATCCGGGCTTCAGCGGCCGCTGGAAGGTCATGGATGCGTTCAAACGGGCAGGCATCGTTCCGAACGTGATCTTCAGCGCGCTCGATGCCGACGTCAGCAAAACCTATGTCGAGCTCGGTCTCGGCATCGCCATCCTGTCGACGGTCTCATTCAACCGGTCGCGCGACCGCGGCCTGCGTGCCCGCGACGCCAGCCACCTGTTCGAGTCGAGCACCACCTACATCACTTTGCGGCCCAACAGCTATCTGCGCCGGTTCACATTCCAGTTCATACGGGCCTTCGCGCCCGATCTCACACCGGACGCTGTCAAAGCCGCGCTGCGGAAACCCGGCAAGGGGCGCACGACCGCAGCATAGGCAGGGGGAACTTCCTTCCGGCGCCCTGCCCCATCGGAACCGGACCTCCCCGCGACGTGCCGCACGGGCTGCGCCTGTGCACGCGATGCCGTATACGGCAAGGATCCGACGGTCGTTGGATCGGGGGCCCCACCGGCCTGCTATCCAACCCGTTGCGCGGTCGAAAAAGAGGGGGCCCGAAAATATAAAACGCCGCTGACCCAGAAGGTTAGCGGCGTTTTCTTGTTGGTTGCGGGGGTAGGATTTGAACCTACGACCTTCGGGTTATGAGCCCGACGAGCTGCCAGACTGCTCCACCCCGCGATTGAGGGAGCGGATGATACCCACCGGGGGTACGTTCGTCAAAGGTTTTGCGCCGCGGGCACCCTGCGTGCTCGCCGCTCGCGGATCCAGCGTACGAAGCGGTCCATGCTGACGAAGAATGTGGGCGTCACATACAGCGTGAGCATCTGCGAGAACAGCAGGCCGCCCACCACGGCGATGCCGAGCGGGCGGCGCGCTTCCGCGCCCGCGCCGAAGCCCAGCGCGATCGGCAGCGTGCCGAGGATCGCGGCCATGGTCGTCATCATGATCGGCCGGAAGCGGATCAGGCAGGCCTCGACGATGGACTCCTCCGCATTGAGGCCTTTCTCGCGCTGCAACTGCAGCGCGAAGTCGACCATCATGATGCCGTTCTTCTTCACCAGCCCCACCAGCAGGATGATGCCGACGAAACTGAAGATGTTGAGCTCCTGGTTGAAGAGCAGCAGCATCAGCAGCGCGCCGAAGCCCGCGAACGGCAGCGCCGTCAGAATGGTCAGCGGGTGACCGTAGTGCTCGTACAGGATCGCCAGGATCATGTAGATCACCAGGATGGTGATGCCGAGCAGCAGCGGCAGGGTGCGGAACGATTCCTCGAAGGCCTTCGCACTGCCCGCAAAGGTGAACGTCACGCCGCCCGGCAAAGACTCGCGTGCCAGCTGCTTCACCGTGTCGACTGCCTCCCCGACCGATACCCCCGGCGCCAGATTGAACGACAGCACCACTGACGAGAGTTGTCCGAAATGCCCGACAGAGACGGGACCGACGCTGTTGCGGATGTCGGCCACCGCGCCGATCGGCACCATCTGCCCCGTCGAGCTTTGCACGGAGAGGGAACGCAGTGCATTGATGTCGGCCTGGAAGCGCCGGTCGAGCTGCAGGATCACTGAAAACTGGTTGGTCGCGCCATACATCGTGCTGATCTGGCGCTCGGCGTAGGCGTTGTAGAGCGCGGTTTCGACCTGCTGCGGACTGACGCCCAGGGCGGCCGCCCGGTCGCGCAGGATATCGATGCGAATCTGCGGATCGCGCATCTGCAGATCGCTGTTCACGTCCTGCACCAGCGGCAGTTGCCGCAGCTTGCTTTCCAGCAACTGCGAAGGCTCGATCAGCGATTTGAGGTCGGGCCCCTGCAGCACCAGCTGGTAGTCGCTGGAACTGATGATGCCGCCGATGTTGATCGCCGGCGGATTTTGCAGGAACACGCGGATGCCTTCGACACCGCGCAGATCCCGCCGCAACTGCTGGATCACCTCGTCGGCGGTGAGGTCGCGCTGGCTGCGCGGCTTCAGGCGCACGATGACCCGGCCGACGTTCGTGCCGTTCACGCCGCCGACCCCCTGCCCGGCCGTGGACATGACGGCCTCCACGTTCGGATTCTTGCGGATGGACTCGGCGACCTTGCTCTGGCGCTCGACCAGCGTATCGAAGGTGACGCCTTCGATGGTTCGCGTGGTGCCGTACACCACACCGGTATCCTGCTTCGGGATGAAGCCCTTCTGCACGACCGCCCAACCCAGGTACGGTTGCAGGACTTTCGGCACCATGCCGCCCAGCAGGGCGGTGGCCGCCAGCACGCCCGCGGACATCAGCAGCATCAGCCCGCGATGGCGCATGGACCAGCGCAGCGTCACGCCGTACAGATCGCGCCACTTGTCGAATATCGTCTCCAGCAGGCGGTAAGCGCGCCCGTGTTCGTTCTCGTGGCTGGGCTTGAGCAGCAGACTGCACAGCATGGGTGTCAACGACAGCGACAGGACTCCGGAAATCGCCACGGCCATGGCCACACACACGGCGAACTCGCGGAACAGGCGCCCGAGGATGCCCTGCATGAACATGATGGGCAGGAACACCGCCGCCAGCGAGATGGTCATGGCGAGCACGGTGAAGCCGATCTCCTGCGTGCCTTCGAGGGCCGCCTGCATGCGCGACTTGCCCATCTCCATGTGGCGCGCGATGTTTTCCAGCACGACGATGGCGTCGTCCACCACGAAGCCGACCGCCAGCGTGATGGCCATCAACGACAGATTGTTGAGGCTGTAACCCATCAGCTGCATGCCGGCAAAGGTGCCGAGCACCGACGC
>JBOIEQ010000034.1:0-33464 GCA_050741255.1 Burkholderiales bacterium
ATGGGGAGGTCTCCGGGCGCCGGGTTCCACGCCGATGCGCTGGAGGCGGGAAGCCGCCTCGGTGGCGGAGAAGCCGCAATCAATCAGCAAACGGGTATTGCCGGCCTCGACGAGCAGCGCATTGCCGGCGCTGCCGGAGCCGAGTGATGCGAAGCGCATCACCGGCGAACCGCCGGTGATGCGTGAGGGGTGAGGCGTGAGGGGTAAGGGGTAAAACCGCCGCAGGACAGGCGAACAACGCAGAACTTACGCCTCACGCTTCACGCCTCTCGCCTCACTTCAGTTGGTCGTACAGCAGCCCGAGGATGCGCTTGCTGGTCTCGGAGTTGTCGGGCGTACCCTCTTTCGTCAGCACGCTCACCTCGCTCGCCTGCGTGGTTTCCTTGACGCGGATCCGGTACTGCTCGCTCTTCACCTTGGGGTCGCCGCCCCAGAACTTGAGCTTGGAGAGCCAGCCTTCGTTTTCCTTCTTGGTCGTCGCGTCGGTGTCGGCATAACGCACGAAGTAGAGCCCCTTCGAGCGGTCGCGGTCCTCGACCGTGAAACCGACGCGGTCGAGCGCGAGTCCGACGCGGCGCCAGGCGCGGTCGAACTGGTCGTTGACCGACAGGATGCCCGCGCCGTCCTGCCCCTTGAGCAGCAGCGCGTAGCTGGGGGCCGCGTCCGCTTGAGAGCCGGTGGCACCCTTCACGTTCGCCGCGCGCACCTGCTCGCGGGCCCGCGCATCCAGCGCGCCGAAGCGGACCATCAGCCGCTGCAGCATCTCGGCCTCCAGTTCCCGGTCCGCGGGCCGCGGCGTCCAGCGCGTCTGCTCGCTGACCGCGGACACGCTGGTTTCGAGCATGCCGCGGTGGCTGATGTAGATGTCGGTGGTGTCCTTCTCGGTACCGGGCTCGAGGCGCGTGCGGAACTTGTCGCGCTCGCCGGTCGAATAGATGTAGTCGGTCAGGCCGCCGAACAGCGAGCGCATGACGCTGTCGTTGATGCGCGCGCGGTTTTCCGCCCAGTCGGTTTCGAGGATGCCGGCCGCGGGCGACTCCACGCGCAGCACGAAACCGGTTTCCAGCCAGAACTCCTTCACGACCGGCCACACCTGGTCCGGCGTGCCGTTCACCACCAGCCAGCGCTGGTCGCCCGCCCGCTCGAGGCGCACGCCATCGGGCTTGGGCAGGACGGCGGCGGCTGTCGCGGCCGGCTGCGCGGTCCCGCGCTTCTGTTCATACTCGGAAAGGGTTGCCGTGCCCTGGCCGGGCTTGCCGGGAACCGCGAACCGGTCGTCGCCCTGCGGACGCGTCAGGTCCGGGGGGATTTCCAGGGTGGGGATCTGCGTGGCCGCTTTGTAGTCGACCTTGGTGTTCGGCATGATGTTGTCGATTCCCAGCGACTTGCAGCCGGCGAGCGCGGCGCACGCCGCGAGGCCGGCGCACAGCAGCGGGCGCGGCTTCGGCGGCTTCAGACACCGCAGACTCATGAACGCTCCTCCGCGTTGCTGCACGGCTCAGCCCGCCACGCCCGCCGCGCGCATCGCGCCCAGCACGCGCTCGTGGCATTCGCCCGACAGCGGCGTCATCGGCAGCCGGATGCCGGCCTTGATGCGCCGCATTTGTTCCAGCGCCCATTTCACGGGGATCGGGTTGGCCTCGCAGAACAAGTGCTTGTGCAGCGCCTGCAGCCGGTCATTGGCGGCGCGCGCGCGGGCCGCGTCGCCGGCCAGCGCCGCCGCGCACATTTCGTGCATCAGCTTGGGTGCGACGTTCGCGGTCACCGAGATCACCCCGTGGCCACCCATCAGGATGAGCGGCAGGCCGGTCGCATCCTCGCCGCTGTAGATGGCGAAGTCCTTGGGTGCCCGCAGCAGCAGGTCGGCGCCGCGCTCGAGGTTCGCGGTGGCGTCCTTGAGGCCCACGATGTTGGGCACCTGCGCCAGCCGCAGCACCGTGTCGTTGGCGAGATCGGCGACGGTGCGCCCCGGCACGTTGTAGAGGATGTGCGGCAGGTCCACGGCTTCGGCGATCGCGCGGAAGTGGCGGTAAAGCCCTTCCTGGGTCGGCTTGTTGTAATACGGCACGACCGTGAGGCTCATGTTGGCGCCGACTTTTTTCGCATACGCGGCCAGTTCGATGGCCTCGCGGGTGGCGTTGGCGCCGGTGCCGGCGATGATCGGGATGCGCCCTTTGGCGTGCTCGACGGCCGTCTTGATCAGCTGGCCGTGCTCCTCGAAATCCACGGTCGGCGATTCGCCCGTGGTGCCGACCACCACGATGCCGTCAGTGCCCTCGGCAATGTGCCAGTCGATCAGCCCGCGGAAGGCGTCGAGGTCGAGCGCACCATCCTCGTGCATGGGGGAGACAATGGCGACGATGCTGCCGGTCAGCATGGGTGCGGTTCTCAAAGAATCCAGTGCGTTGAAAATCTGGCGAAAATCTTGTTGGCGCAATGAGTTAACTGCGAATTGTAGCGCTATTTTTCGGCGTTTGTTGCACTGTCAGACCCCCTTGGCACCGGGCGGTTCCGCCCCATCGGCAATCGCGCAAATACGCTGCACCAGGGCCGGTTTGGGCACCTCTACGGGGCCATCCTCGTACGCCACCACGCGCAGGCGTCCGCGCACCACCTCCAGCAACTCGCCGCGCCGCAGCAGAAAGTCCGGATTGGTCGGCCGACCGTAGGCCTGCTGGCCGTCGGCGAACGTCTCGTAGATGAGCACGCCGCCCGCGTCCAGCGCGGCGAGCAGCGCGGGAAACAGCGGCCGGTGCAGGTAATTCGTGACCACGACCGCCGCGAAGCGCCGGCCGGGATACGGCCAGGACTCAGCCTCCAGGTCGGCCGCCCGGAACGTGATGCCGGGAATGGCCAGCGCGGGGGGATCGCGGTCCACGGCGTCGACCGGGTGGCCGCGGCCGGCGAACCAGCGCGCATGGCGCCCGCGTCCGCAGGCGATATCCAGCACCGAGCCGCCCGGCGGCACCAGGAGGCCAAAACGCACCACCCACGGCGAGGGAGCGGGATCGGCGTGCGGTTCCACCATCGATTCAGCCCCCGTCGCGGGAAATCCGGCAGCCGCCACGCACGGACGCCGTTATGATCGACGGCCATCGACTGATCCACGGATCGACTGCCGCAGTCACCACATCGTACTCCGCGTTGACCAACCCATGCGCATCGAAGAGATCGTTTTATATCAGCTTTCCATCCCGCTGACGGTGCCTTACCACCTGTCCTTCGGCGACGTGCATGCGTTCGACACGTTGCTCGTGGCGATGCGCGGAGACGACGGCCGTACCGGCCTCGGCGAAGCCACCTACCTCGCGGGCTACACCGACGAAGACATGGGCGGCGGCTGGGCGCTCGCGCAGACGCTGGCCCCGCACCTGCAGCGGCGAACGTTCGCGGAGGCGCCCGGGGTCTGGCGCGCGGCGATCGAAGCACACCCCTTTACCGTCACGGCCTTCGCCGGCGCCGTGGAAATGCTGGCCGCCGATCCGCTGCTCGCGCCGGCAGCAACGCTGCGCGTGCCGGTGCTCGGCCTGCTCAATGCCACGCAGGAGGACGCCATCGCGCGCGAGATGGATGCGCTGTTCGCAGCCGGCTACCGCACGCTCAAGGTCAAGGCGGGTTTCGCCGTCGACGACGACCTCGCCAGGGTCGGCATGATCCAGCGCCGCCTCGCCGGTCGCGGCACCCTCCGCGTCGACGCCAACCAGGGTTACAGCCGCACGGACGGTTGCCGTTTCGCGGAGCGGCTCGCGCCCGACGGCGTGGAACTGTTCGAGCAGCCCTGCAAGGCCGGCGACTGGGACAGCGCGATCGCCGTCGCGCGCGTGGCGCGCGTGCCCATGATGCTGGACGAATCGATCTACGGACTAGCCGATATCCGGCGCGCGCAGGACCTGGCGGCGGCGCACTTCATCAAGCTGAAGCTCATGAAGCTGGGCGGACTGCAGGCGCTGGTGGAGGGCATCGCCACCATCCGCGCCTGCGGCATGGAACCGGTGCTGGGCAACGGCGTCGCCGGCGAGCTCGGTTGCTGGATGGAGGCCTGCGTCGCCGCGCGCCATATCACCAATGCGGGCGAGATGAACGGCTTCCTCAAGCCGGCGGCGCCCCTGCTGGCCGACCCGCTGCGCTTCGAGCAGGGCGCGATCGTCATCGCGCCGGGCTGGACGCCGCGGCTGGATCCGAAGGCCGTCGCGCGTGTGACGCGGGAAAAGCTTGTATTCAGCTAAAGCGTTTTTGCCGCCAAGGCGCGGAGGCGCCAAGAACTGCACGAAGAGGGTATCGCTGCATAGGCATATGATCGGGATTTCCTTGGCGTCTCCGCGTCTTGGCGGCCAATCCGGTTGAAAGATTGAACCTCTGCTAGGATTTGCCCAAACACAGTCCCCCGCCCGGAGGAGGGTTTCATGGGAGCGACCATCACCACCGCCGCCGTGCAAGTCCGGCCACTGAGCCCCGCCGTCGGCGCGGAAATCACCGGCATCGACCTTGCCCGGCTGGATGACGCGGCCTTCGCTGCAGTGCAGGCCGCCTGGCTCGCGCATTCGGCGCTGCTGTTCCGCGGCCAAAGCCTCACGCATGACGACCTGCTCGCCTTCAGCCGACGCCTGGGCGCGCTCGACGAGGCACCGATCAACGAGAACGGCAAGAAATTCGTCGACGGCTATCCGGAGATCTACGTGGTCTCCAATATCAAGGGCGCGGACGGCGCGCCCATCGGCAGCCTCGGCGCGGGCGAAGCCGTGTGGCACACCGACATGTCGTATCTGCCGCGGCCGCCCGATGCGTCCATGCTGTATGCCGTGGAAGTGCCTCCCGCTGGCGGCAATACCTGGCTGTGCGGACTGATCGCGGCCTGCGCGGCCATGCCCGAGGACCTGAAACGCGCCGTCACCGGGCGCTCGATCAAGCACGACGGCACCTACAACTCCGGCGGCTATCTGCGGGCGGGACTCGCCGACACCAGCGATCCGGTCACCTCGTCCGGCACGCCGCATCCCATCGTGTGCCGCCATCCGCAGAACGGCCAACAGACGCTCTACCTCGGCCGGCGCCGCAACGCCTGGGTGGTCGGTCTGCCGCTCGCCGAATCGGAAGCGCTCCTCGACCGCCTGTGGGCACATGCGACGCAGCCGCAGTTCGCGTTCTCGCATGCGTGGCGTGTCGGCGACGTGCTGCTGTGGGACAACCGCTCGACGCTGCACCGCCGCGATCCCTTCGATGCGGAGGCACGGCGGCTCATGTACCGCACCCAGGTCAGGGGCAGCAGTATCCCGCAGCGCGCCCTGTAGAATCCGGAGGCAGACGCCGGCCACAGAGCCGACGCTGCCTGTAGACCGCCACCGGCGGAGGAGACGCATGAAACCACGAGCCCTGTTCGCGCTGGCCGCCGTCGCGGTCAGTTCACTGTGCAGCGCCCAGCCGTATCCCGCCAAACCGGTGCGCATGGTGATCGGCTTTCCGCCCGGCGGCGGTACGGACATCATCGGCCGCATCGTCGCACAGAAACTCACCGAGACGCTCGGCCAGCAGATCATTGCGGACAACCGTGGCGGCGCCAGCGGTCAGTTGGGCGCGGAACTGGTCGCCAAAAGCCCGCCCGACGGCTACACCATCATGATGGCGCACATCGCGGCCATGTCCATCCTGCCATCGCTGGTGGCCAAGCTCCCCTACGATCCGCTGAAGGACTTCGCGCCGATCACGCTCGTTGCGATCGGCCCGAACCTGCTCGTCGTCCACCCTTCAGTGCCGGTCAGGAGCATCAAGGAGCTGATCGCGCTGGCGAAATCGCGCCCCGGACAGCTGACCTACGCATCGCCCGGCGCCGGCACGGTGCAGCACCTTGCGGGCGAACTGTTCAAGCTGCAGGCCGGCGTGGACATCCTGCACGTGCCATACAAGGGCAGCGGCCAGTCCATCGTCGACCTGATCGCGGGCCACGTACATATGGATTTCGATTCGGTGCCGCCCGTGATCAATCACGTACGCAACGGGCGACTGCGCGCGATCGCCGTCACGTCCGCGAAGCGCTTCTCGCTGCTGCCCGACATTCCGGCGATCAGCGAATCAGGCATCGAAGGCTTCGACATGAGCACGTGGTGGGGCCTGGTGGCACCGGCGGGCGTCAACAGGGACGTCGTCAACCGCCTGGGCGCCGAAACGGTGAAACTGCTGCGGCAGGCGGACGTGAAGGAAAAAATCGCGGGCGTGGGTGCCGAGCCAGTGGGCAACACCGCCGAGGAGTTCGCGGCGTTCATCCGCGGTGAAGCGGAAATCTACGCGCGCATTGTGAAAGCGGCGGGGATCAAGGCCGAGTAAGGAGAAAGCAGTGCTGAGTTTTGAGTGAACGGGGACCCGCGCGGTTCACACAGCACTCAACATTGATCACGCAACACTCCGCACCACCGGCGGCTAGAACACGCGGAAATTCTTGAACTGCCAGGGATCGGTCCGGTCCACGTCTTCGGGAAACAGCTGCCCGCGATCGTCGAGCGGCGTCCAGTCGCTGTAGGTGCCGATCACGTTGCCGAGGTAGGGGTTGGCGATTTCCAGCACGCGCTGGAAATCGAGGTCATCCGGATCGCACACGCCGCGCAGCGGGTTTTCCATCGCCCACACGGTTCCCGCCATGACCCCGGCGGCAACCTGCAGGCTGGTGGCGTTGTTGTACGGCGCGAGTTTGCGCGCCTCGTGGATCGACAGCCGCGAGCCGTACCAGTAGGCGCCCTTCGCATGTCCCATCAGGAGCGCGCCGAGTTCGTCGTTGCCGTCGTAGATCTCGTCCATCAGGATGCGCTTGTTCTCGGGCAGCGCCCAGTTCTTGCCGGCGTACTCGTGCAGGGACAGGATCGTGTTGTCGCAGGGGTGATAGGCGTAGTGGCAGGTCGGCCGGTAGACGACCTTCTTGCCGGCGCGCACCGTGTAGTAGTCGGAAATCGAGATCGCCTCGCCGTGCGTGATCAGGAAGCCGTGGAACTGCCCTTCGACCGGCGTCCAGGTGCGCACGCGCACCGACGCGCCGGGCCGGAGGAGGTAGATCGCGGCTTTCGAGCCGAAGGTATGCTGCTTGCCATCGCGCGGAAAATGCTTTTCGTGCGAGCCCCAGCCCAGCTCGCACGGCTGCGAGCCTTCGCCGACGAAACCGTCGACCGACCACGTGTTCACGAACTCGAGACGGCGCTTGCCGGGATTCGCGACCTGGGTATCGCGCTCGGAACAGTGGATTACCTTGACGCCCAGATCCATCGCGAGCTTGGCCCAGTCCGCCTTGGACTCGGGCTTGGCGGCGCGCTTGCGGATGTCGCGCGAAAGGTTGATCAGCGCCTGCTTGACCCAGTGCGAGATGAGGCCGGGGTTGGCGCCGTGCGTCGGAATCACCGTGGGGCCGCCGCTGCCGTACTTCGTGCGCAGCTTCATGACCGCTTCGCGCAGGCCGTAGTTCGAGCGGCGCGAGGGGGACACGCTGGTGTCGGTGTAGCCGCCCAGCCAGGGTTCGATGCACGTATCGAGGTACATCACGCCGCGCTTGTGGCAGAACTCGATCAGTTCGACGCTCGACACCTCGACCGACAGGTTGAGCAGGAAATCGCCCTTGCTCACCAGCGGTTCGAGCACCGCGCGGTAGTTTTCGCGGGTGAGCGGCTTGACGGTGAACTTGATGCCGAAGTGCTTGGCTTCCTCGACGCCGCGCGTGTCGCCGGTGAGGATGCGGATGCGCTCCTTCGGCATGTCGATGTGCCGCAGCAGCAGCGGCAGCGTACCCTGGCCGACCGAACCGAAGCCGATCATCACGAACCGGCCCGAAAATTTGACGTGCTTTTTTTCGCTCATTTCAACACCATTGCTACGCTGGATTTTTGCGCGCGGAGTTTAGCATCCGCCCGCGCCGCATCGCTACCGGCCACGCTGGATTTCGAGCAGCAGTTTGCCGCGCGTGCCGCGGCCCTCGAGCTGCCGGTGCGCCTCCGCCGCCGCCGCGAGCGGATACACGCGGTCGATCGTCACCTGGAGACGGCCTTCGCCGTAGTAACGGAACAGGTCGTCGGCCCGCGCCTGCACTTCTTCGTGCGTGGCGATGTAGTCGGCGAGGTGGGGCCGCGTGAAGAACACCGAGCCGGCCTCGGCCAGTTCCAGCGGCTCCACCGTCTGCACCAGGCCGGAGGCCCCGCCGTAATTCACGCACAGGCCGCGCTTGCGCAGGCTGCGGATGCTGTTCGCGATGGTGTCCTTGCCCACCGCGTCGTAGACCACGTGCACGCCCTTGCCGCCCGTGACGCGCAGTACCTCCTCCCGGAAATCGATGTCCCGGTAGAGAATGACATGATCCGCCCCGCGCGCCTTCGCGATCGCCGCCTTGTCGGGCGCGCCCACCGTCGTGATGACGGTGGCGCCACGGATTTTCGCCAGTTGGATCAACAATTGCCCCACGCCGCCCGCCCCCGCGTGCACGAGACAGTACTGCCCGGCCGCGAGCGGAAAGCACGCGTGCGACAGGTAGTGCGCGGTGTAGCCCTGCAGCATCAGCGCGACCGCGGCGTCCATCGGCACCGCCGCCGGCACCTTGACCAGCCGCCAGGCGGGCACGGACGCGTATTCGGCATACGCTCCGCGCCAGGGTGCATAAGCCACGCGGTCGCCGACGGCAAAACCGCCCGCATCGGCGCCGAGCGCCGCCACCGTGCCGCCGCCCTCCATGCCGATCGTCATCGGCAGCGGCGTCTGATAGGTGTGCGACTTCGCGTAAAAGCCGCTGCGCATGTAGACGTCGATGAAATTGATGCCCGCATACTCGAGCTTCACCAGCACTTCACCCGCGCCGGGGACGGGCTGCGGCCGGTCCAACGCTTCGAGGACTTCGGGTCCGCCGAAACGGGGGACGGAGATGGTTTTCATGCAAGGCTCCAGGGTCGATCCAGGACTGCCCCAGTGTACCCGGCTCGTTCGGTTCAGAACCCGCCCGGAGAGTGGCGTAAAATCGCACCGGGAGGAACTCCACGCAATGCCACCCGATACCACCACCGCAGGTCCGGCGGCCGCGACCGTCGCCCGTCTCGTCGCGCGCGCCCGCGCCGCCCAGTCGGTCTTCGAATGCTGGTCCCAGGAACGCACCGACGAGGCCTGCCTCGCCGTGGGCTGGGCCATCATGCAGCCCGCGCGCAACCGGGCGCTCGCTGAACTGGCGGTCAGGGACACCGGCCTCGGCGTCGCCGCGGACAAGATCACCAAGAACCACCGCAAGACGCTGGGCCTGCTGCGCGACCTCCGGGGCGCCAGGTCCAAGGGGGTGCTCGCCGAGCATCCGGAAACCGGCATCACCGAGATCGCCCGCCCCGTCGGCGTCGTCGCGGCGGTCGTGCCGTCCACCAACCCCGCCGCCACGCCCGCCAACAACATCATCAATGCGCTGAAGTGCGGCAATGCGGTGATCGTTTCGCCCTCGCCCAAGGGCCAGACGACCTGCGCGGCCCTGCTCGAACACATCCACGCGGGACTCGCGAAAGTCGGCGCCCCGGCGGACCTCGTCCTGATGCTCCCCGCGCCCGCGAGCAAGGACCTGTCGCAGGAACTCATGCGCCAGGCCGACCTGGTCGTCGTCACCGGGTCGCAGGCCAACGTGCGGGCGGGCTACTCGAGCGGCACGCCGGCGCTCGGCGTCGGCGCCGGCAACGTGGCCGCCATCGTCGACGACACGGCCGACGTGACCGACGCGGCGGCGAAGATCATGCTGTCCAAGACCTTCGACAACGCGACCTCCTGCTCGTCGGAAAACAGCGTGGTGATCCACGCGGCGGTCTACGACCGGATGCTCGCCGCGCTGACCGCGGCCGGCGGCGCGCTGCTGACCGCCGACGAGAAGGCCCAACTGCAGAAGACGATGTTCCCCGGCGGCAAGCTGTCGCCGGCCGTCACGGCGCAGTCGGTGGCGAAGATCTGCGCGCTCGCCGGCCTCGCGCGGCCCGCCCTGCTCCAGGCGAAATGCCTGCTGGTCGAGGACATCGGCGCCGGTCACGAGCATCCCTTTTCCGGCGAGAAACTGTCGCCGGTGCTCACGCTGTACCGCGTCAACGACTTCGACCACGCGTTCGCGATGGTCCACCGGATCTATGCCTACCAGGGCAACGGCCACTCGGTCGGCATCCATACCGCGAACGAGGGCCACGTGCGCCGCCTCGGCCACGAGATGACCGTCTGCCGCGTCATCGTCAACCAGGCGCACGCCATCGCCAACGGCGGCAGTTTCGACAACGGCCTGCCCTTCTCGCTCACCATGGGCTGCGGCACGTGGGGCGGCAACAGCTTCTCCGAGAACCTCAACTACAAACACTTCATGAACGTCACGCGCATCGCGCGGCCGATCCCGCCGCGCGAGCCGTCGGTCGACGAGATCTTCGGCGAATACTGGAAGAAGCACGGCCAGGACTGAAGCGGTGAGGCGTGAGGGGTAAGGGGTGAGGAATGGCTTTCCCCCTGACCCCTGACCCCTCACCCCTCACCACAATTGAACACCCTTCGCGCCTACATCGACCACCAGGCGCGCGTGCGGCCCGATGCGCCGTATGTGATCGCGCCGGAAACCGGCCGCACGCTGACCTACGGAGCGCTGCAGGCGCGGACCGGCACGCTCGGCCGTTTCCTGCTCGCGCGCGGGCTCGCGAAAGGCGACAAGGTCGCGCTGATGCTGCACAACGGGCTGCAGACCGCGCGCCTGCTGATCGGCACGATGGCCGCGGGCTTTACCGTCGCGCCGCTGAATCTTCTCGCGCAGCCGTCGCAGCTCGCCTACGTGCTCGATCATTCCGACACCAAGCTCGTGTTCACGAGCGCGGACCTTGCCGACCGCCTGCGGGCCGCGCTCGAGAAGGTGCCGCGCGCGGTGGAGGTCGTGGTCATCGACCCCGATGCGGAAGAATTCCTCGACGCCGCCGCCCTGCCGGACACGCCCTTGCCGGAGGTCTCGCCGGAAGACGACTGCCTGCTTATGTACACCTCCGGCACCACCGGGCAACCCAAGGGCGTGCTGCACACGCACGCGAGCGTCACCGCCGGCGGCCGCTACACCTCCGAAGCGCACGCGCTCGGTCCGGATGACCGCGTGCTGTGCGCGATGCCGCTGTACCACATCAACGGCCAGATCGTGACCGGCGTGGCGCCGCTGGTGCACGGCGGCAGCGTGGTGATGCCGCACCGCTTCAGTGTGTCGAACTACTGGGAACTGGTCGCGCGCCACCGCTGCACGTGGATCAATGTGGTACCGACGATCATCGCCTACCTGCTGAACGCGCCAGAGCCACGGGCCGCGGGATTCGACGTGTCGGCGGTGAAATTCTGCCGTTCGGCGTCCGCGCCGCTGCCCGCCGAACTGCACCGCGCCTTCGAGGACAGGTTCGGCATCGGCATCATCGAGACCTTCGGCATGACGGAGACCAACGCGCCCTGTTTCACGAATCCGCTGGACCCGGCGCGGCGCAAGCTCGGCAGCCCGGGCGCCGCCTTCGGCAACGAGGCCATGGTCATCGATCCGGCCACCGGCGCGGAGCAACCGCGCGGCGTGGCCGGCGAATTCATGGTGCGCGGCGCCAACGTGATGAAGGGCTACTACAAGGATCCGGAGAACACCGCGAAGACGCTGCGGCCGGACGGCTGGCTGCACACTGGCGACCTCGGCACCATGGACTCCGACGGCTTCGTGTTCGTGACCGGCCGCAGCAAGGAACTCATCATCAAGGGCGGCGAGAACATCGCGCCGCGCGAGATCGACGAAGCGCTGCTGAAGCATCCCGCCGTGCTGGAAGCCGCCGCCGTCGGCATCCCCGATGCGCAGTACGGGCAGGAAATCATGGCCTGCGTCGTGCTGAAACCCGGCGCTGCGTGCGACGCGGGGGAATTGCGGGTCTTCGCCGAAGCCGAACTCGGCCGCTACAAGACGCCCAAGGTGATCCGGCTGGTCGACGCGCTGCCCAAGGGCCCTTCGGGCAAGGTGCAAAGACTCAAGCTGCTCGAAACCTGAAACGCCGATTAAGGACCACCTTCTCTCGGAAGCCGGAATGGGGAAACACTGGCTCGTTACGAGCGTGTAATGCGGTTTTTGCCCGCGACCAGGTCGCGCATGAGCAGGCGAGTCATCCCCCTGCTGGTCGTTTCCGCATCGAGCAGTAGCGCCAAGCCGTCGCGCGCTTTCTTGGCATTCGCAGGCCCGAACATTCTGCGCAACAGCCGCCGGTAAGTAACGTGGTAGCAGACCAGCCGAAGTCGTGACTTCAACGGAAGGCGGCGCCGCATCGTCCTGAAAGTCTTCGCGGCCAGGATCGCGTACGTTGCCTGGAAGAACGTCCACGGCAAAAAGCGCGGCCAACCGGCAACCAATCGTACGCTTTCGTCAAAATGGAGGCCGCGTGTCGCTGCAAACAAATGGGCCGCCAACGCTGATTCGACAAACCCGTAGTCGCGCAGTTCATCGAGGTCGAGTGCCATAGGCGGGTCTGGTTTGAAAGGCTGTCGCTGCGCTCTCGATAACCATTTCGTCCTGTCCGTCGATGCAAACAGATCGGATCCCGTGCGAATTAATGCAAGCATGGCCACTTGCCTGTCGCGCACGGAGTGGCGCTTGATATCCGCGCGGGCGGTTTCGATTCCCGCAAGCGTCCAGGCGAGACGGGTCTCCTCTGGAGCGTCGTCGCCAGCGATATCCGCCACCCGCAAGATGTCGCAGTCCTCTTCCGGCCACATACCCGCCGGGATTTCCGCCACGATCTGACGCAAAAATTCCGTGGAACGGTCGGACGTCGAGGGTGCATACAACGCCGCTCGTGTCCACGTCGCTCCGAATAGCACGCCGTCCACGCCACCATGCATGTAGGGAGACGCCAGCAGCACGGTATTCCGCCGCCAGAGCAGCAGGTGCTTCACCGTCGTGAGCGCATCGCTCCAGCCTCCGGACCGCAGCGGCGTCAGGCGCACCGGCAGCGCGTAATCCGGTGTTTCGACACGGAACACCAGATCGGCCATAGTACTTCCCTACGCGGTCTTTTTCCCGCGCTTCCGCTTTGCAGGCATAGCCGGCGCGGGCAACAGCGTCGTGTACTGACGGTACAGTTCGAATAGAAAGGCCACGCGCTCCGCGTCGGACTTGAAGTCTTTCTTCCCGTAGGCCGCATCCACCGCGCGGTCGAGCGTCTGATGGGCCTTCGTGAGTTCCGACGGCATCGTCAGCGGGTCGTAGAGGTCGGCGAGCGAGGACTGGGGGAACTTCGCGCGGGCATCGAGTACGCCTTGTGCGGCGGATTCGATGGCATCCAGCATCACTTGGCTAATGCTGCGAGGCCAAGGATAGTTGTTGTAAACCGTGGTTATCGAATATTGAATATCGCTTTTCAAACGGCCGGTGGTATATCGAGTCCACGCCATATGCATTTGCGACGACAAAACTCCAAAGTGATACAACGTCGCTGTCGGTAGCAGTCGAAGCTTGTTGCTCGCAAGTATGTCGGGATTCAAAAAGCCGAATGGAATGTAAAAACGCCTCTCAGAAGATACCTCTGGTATCACCATGTAAGGTGTAAACGGCATAAATTCAACGTGGAATCGAGTTGGTGTTGATGCGAGCTTCTGGGTTGGCGGGCTTTTACTGGCTAAACGACTTTTTCTCACTGCCTCGACTCGCTTCATCGCTTCTGGCATTTGACGTAACTCACCCGGCGAACAATCACCCAGCCAAAGACACCACCGTTCGATATTGTTAAGAAACTCCTCGGCACCTAACCAACGTCGGAAATAACGTTCGGCGGCTGGTTCAACTGCTAGAAAATTTGCTTTTTGCTCGCTAGTGAAAAGATAGTTTCCGTCGTCAATTGGCTTATTGCCGACCCCGATCTCCGGCACATCGCAAATCGGTCTGGAACGACGCGGCAAAACCACATCTGCCGCATCAACCAGATAGGGATTGATATTTTTTGCCGGGACAGCATGCGGTTCCCCTCGTATATCCGCATACTCGTAAATAGTCTTCCGATCTGTGTCGATAAGAGCGAAACCGATAATCACGCAATGAACGGCGGCTACGCCGCGCGCCTCGTTGCCCCACTGAAACGTGCGGTGCGCAAAGTGAATTGTGACCCCCTGTCCCAGTAACCACGCCCATAGGACGCCCACCTGCTCGCCCTGTGTAATGCTGTTGGTGGAAACGAATGCACAGCGAGCCACCGGTCGGTCGGTCGGTCGGTCGGTCGGTCGGTCGGTCGGTCGCAAGAATCGTGCCGCCTTCACATACCAAGCCGCCACAAAATCCAACAAGCCGGCATTCGCGATGCCCTGAAAGACCTCCGCGACATCCGCACGCTGTTCATCGCTCATAAACTTGGCGCCCACAAAGGGCGGATTCCCGAGCACGTAGCTGCACCGCTCCCCCGGCAGCACTTCGTTCCAGTCAATTCGCAAAGCATTACCGTGCACGATATGGGGTGTCGTCTTGAGCGGAATCCGCGCGAAATACATCCCGAACTCCTCCGACACCTGCACGTTCATCTGGTGATCGGTCAGCCACAACGCCACCTGCGCGATCTGCGCCGGGAATTCCTCGATCTCGATGCCGAAGAACTGGTCCACGTCGATGCGGATTTCCTCGTGCACGTTGAGGAAGCGGGAGCCGGGGCCGCCGTGGACGTGGCGCAGGATGTCCAGCTCCAGTCGCCGCAGTTCTCGGTATGTGATGACAAGGAAGTTGCCGCAGCCGCACGCAGGGTCCAGAAACGTGAGCGTACGCAGCTTTTTGTGAAACTCGAACAGCCGATTCTTGTTGCTTTTGACTTTCTCGAACTCGGCCCACAGATCATCGAGGAACAGCGGCTTGATGAGCTTGAGGATGTTCTCCTCGCTCGTGTAGTGCGCGCCGAGGTGGCGGCGCGCCTTGTCGTCCATGATGCTCTGGAACAGCGCGCCGAAGATCGCCGGACTGACCTTGCCCCAGTTGAGCGCGCAACAGTCGAGCAGCGCGCTTCGCATCTTTGTGTCGAAGGCGGCAAGCTGCAGTGACTCCTCGAACAGCCGGCCATTCACGTAGGGAAATGCGATGAGGTCTTCGGGCAGGTTCTTCTGCCGCTCTCCTTCCGCCCGGTTCAGCACCTGGAACAGTTGCGCGAGTTGCGGCCCGAGGTCCGAGCCGTCCTCCGCCGTGCGCGCCTCGATCCAGGCCCGGAAACTCTGCGCCGGGAAAATGCCGGTGTCGTCCGCGAACAGGCAGAACACCAGCCGCACGAGCAGCACTTCGAGATCGTGCCCGGTATAGCCGCTCGCCTTGAGCTGGTCATGCAGCCGCCCCATTTGCTCGGCGGCCTTGATGTTGACGGGATCCTGCGGCTTGATTTCCTGCGCCGTATAGCCCGCGATGAAGCCGAAGCGCTTGACGTGGTGGTGCAGGTCCTTGAGCGGGAACTCCCACTCCCTGCCCGCTTCCAGATCGTAAAGCCGCAGCCGCGCAAAGTCCGAGACGAGGATGTACTGCGGCAGGTCGCGGTCGGACAGTCCCTCGAAATAGTCCGCCGCCTGCGCGAAAGCCTTGTCGAGATCGGCACCGGCGCTCTTGGATTCGATCAGCAGCGTGCCTTTCCAGAAGGCGTCGATGCGTCCGGATTTCAGCCGCTTGCCCGCACGGGAAATCTCGACCTGCTTTTCGAACACCGCGACCCGTTTGCGGTCGATGCCGAAAACCTTGAAAAAGTCATTCCAGAACGACTGCGCTTCCGCACGCTCGGAAACCTCGCCTTTCCACTCGCGGGAGAATGCGAGCGCGCGGTCGCGGATTTCGTTCCAGGAAAGCGGCATGGTCTGGGCGCGGATGGCGGCCGGAGTTGGACAAGCCGTAATCTGCCACAACGCCGCGGCGGCCGGGGAAAGTTCCCGTGCCCCGCCTCAAACCATGCTCACCGTTCCGCCGTCTTGCCCCGGTACGGCTGCGGCGTCAGTGCCCCGGAGCGGAACGCACGCGCGGCGGTCTGGTAGAACGCGACTGCTTCTTCGAGCAGTGCCGGGTCCGGCGGAGCAGGTGTCGCCGCCAGCGTCTTCGGATCGATCCAGTACGTCTCGACCTTGCGTTTGGGCAACAGCACCGTCAACACGTTTTTTCGGTAGTAGCCGAGCGCCTGGTAATTGCTGATGAAGCCCCGCTCCGTCACCGCATCTTCCTCGAACACGGAGTGGCCGAAAAAATTGTCCTCGCCATCCGCCCCGAGGATGTGCATCAGCGTCGGTGGCACGTCGATCTGGCTGGCGAGCTTGGTGTAAACGCCCGGCGGCAGCAACGCGGGCGCGTAGAGGATGAGCGGGATGTGATAACCGGCCACCGGCAGCCGCGTCTTGCCCGCCGCCGACGCGCAGTGATCGGCGACGAACACGAACAGCGTGTCCTTGAACCAGGGTTTCATGCGCGCCTGTTCGACGAAGCGCCCGATCGCGTAGTCGGTGTATTTGACGGCGCCATTGCGCCCGCCCGGCGAAGGGATATCGATGCGGCCGTCGGGATAGGTGAAGGGGCGGTGGTTGGAGGTCGTCATGACGTGCGCGAAGAAGCGCTTGCCCTTTGCATGCGCGCCATCCAGCGCTGTGAGCGTGTTGTCGAACAGCGCCTCATCGGCAACGCCCCAGACGTTCTCGAACGGGATGCTGGCCTTCGGAAAGTCGGTGCGGTCGAGGATGCCGTAGTTGTTGCCGCGGAAGTACTCGTTCATGTTGTCGAAGTAGCCGTAGCCGCCGTAGATGAAGTACGTCAGGAAACCCTGCTTCTGCAGCAGTTCGCCGATCGTCGCCAGATTCTCGTTGTTGGGACGCCGCACGATTGCCTGGCCTGGCACCGGCGGCGTGCCGAGCGACAGCGCCTCCAGCCCGCGCACGGTGCGGGTGCCGCTCGCCAGCACGCGCTCGAACTTGAATCCCTCGCGGGCGTAGCGATCAAGATTGGGCGTCAGTCCGGCCGTGCTGCCGTAGGCGCCGAGGAATTCCGCCGACAGGCTTTCCACCGACACCAGCACCACGTTGCGCGGCGGCCGCCTGAATGGCGTGGGATGCAGACTCTCGTCCTCCACGGGGGGCTGCGCCTGCTCCTTCGCCAGGGGAATGCGCTCCACGCCCAGATCGACGAGCACCTTGTCCGCCCGATCCTGCGGGATCGTCAGGTAGTAGCGGTCGTAATCGAGTTCGTTGCGGCGGAAGGCTGCCACGAAGGTAAACCAGCCGTTGCTGCCCAGTTCGTCAGCATGGGCGTTGCCCATGCGGCCGATCTGGTCGACGCTGACAAAGGCGGCGGCCGCGGCCGGCCACAGCACGGCGACCGCCAGCACGGCAAACCGGCGCCGCCGCGACAGCGGCCGGTCGTCCCAGACGACGACGCGCACGAGCACCGCCGTGACCACCAGCGTCAGCACCGCCAGACCCGCCAGCAGCCAGACGACCGGGTAGGACTGGCGGATGTTGTCGATCACCTCCTTGGTGTAGACGAGGTAATCAACCGCGATGAAATCGAAGCGCGCGGTGAACTCCTGCCAGAACACCAGCTCCGACAGCGACACGAACAGCAGTCCGAACAGCGCACCGGCCACGAGCACCCAGCGCGCCGCATTCGTCGCGCGATTCCGACGCCAGCGCAGCGGCAAGACCGCGTGCAGCACCAGCAACGGCGCGAGCGCGTAGCCGAGCACCGCCAGATCGAACCACAGGCCGCGCAGGAAAATCATCGGCACGTGGGTCCAGCCCGCGTCCGCGGGTCCGACCCACAGCCACAGGCCGATGCGCAGCAACAGCCACACGGCGAGCGCGAGCAAGCCGATCAGCCAGGCAAGACCGGGAAGCCGCAGCCTGCGGCGGGAGGAAGTAGCGAACATTGCTGAGGATGGCGGCGGACGCGAGCCCGCCGGGGAGGATAAAAGTGGCGCGAGATTAGCCAAAACCCCTTACGCGAGACTTACGACTTCGGGGAGCCCTGCACTGCCGTGACGGGCAGCGATCCAGCAGTGCTTCCGCCCCCCGGGGTAAGATAATCGCACATCACTCATCTCCCGGAGGAACCCATGACGAAAAAATGCTCGATCCCCGCCGTCGTCATGAGCGTAGCCGCACTCGCTGCCTGCTCGGACATGGACACCCGCCCTGGCGCAACGGCTTCGTCCACACTGCGCCCCGCCAGCGGTTCGCAGGTGCAGGGCAGGATCACCTTCACGCAAACGGGTACCACCGTACGCGCGGTCGGCGAAGTGACCGGCCTCACACCCGGTCTGCATGGTTTTCACCTGCATGAAAAAGGCGACTGTAGTGCCGCCGACGCGACGAGCGCGGGCGCGCACTTCAATCCGGGTGCGCACAAGCACGGCGGCCTGCAGTCGACGGAGCGCCACGCCGGCGACTTCGGCAACATTACCGCCGACGCGTCGGGCAAAGCCGTGGTCAACGTGACAGTCAGCGGCATCAGCGTGGCCGCCGGCCAGCCGAACAGCATTCCCGGCCGCGGCCTGGTCGTGCACGCGCAGCCCGACGATGAAAAAACCGACCCGACAGGCAACTCCGGCGGCCGCATCGCCTGCGGCGTCATCCAGGGCTAAACATGAAACAGCCCGCCCGGCTTGCGCCGGGCGGGCTGTTTTGCCTGCAGGCGGTGCGGATCAGCTTACTTGTAGAACACGTAGTCCGCCTGGTACTTCACCAGTTGCTTCGCGCCCATGTTGCCCTGCGCGCAGGCCGCGGTCGGGGCCACGCCGCCCATGGTGTTCAGGCGCTGGATGTACGTCACGCCCGTCATCGCCCCGCTACCCATCGCGGGGTTCGCCTGCACGAGCTGGAACGGGATGTTGCCGGTGCCGGCCGCGGGCGCCACGGCGAGTTGCTTGCCGGTCACCTTGCTGCCGTCGTTCGCTTCCCAGGTCGGGCCGCCGTAGTACTTGCCGACCGCTTTTTTGTCGCCGTCGTACAGCGTGGCCACCGGCGCCACGAACACCCATTCAAACGCCCCCGCCGCGCCCGCCTTGGCCCGGCATTCGTAGGTGATCTCGCCGACACCAACGGTGGTCATGTTGTATTTCGCATGGGCGGGTGGCGTGACCGCCGCGGGGGCTTCGGGGGCTTTCATGCCGGACGCGCAGGCGGCCAGGGCAAGCGGCACGATAAGAACTGAGGCGCGATGAAACGAATGCATGGGGATCTCCTTGAATATTCTGGGGAAACAGGCCACGTTAGCCCGCCCTCTCTCCAGTTACGCGGGAAATCCTCCACTGGATGCAAAAAAAGACGGGCCGCAGCCCGTCTCCTGCATGTGCACCCGCGCCCGCGCTCAGCGGTAGACCACCACCGGCACCTTGGACTGCGACAGCACCTTGTTGGTGACGCTGCCGAGCACCACGCCGGCGAGGCCGCGCCGGCCGTGTGAGGCGATGAAAATCACGTCGCACTTGCGCTTTTTTGCCGCGGCGATGATGCCTTCGTGCGGCGAACGCTCGACGGTCGAGAGCAAGGTGAACGGCACCTGGGCCGCGCGCGCGGCCTTGCCGATCTTGTCGAGGACCGACTTCGCGGCGGCCTGGCCGCGCGCGTCGAGCGCTGCCGCCATGTGGCGGTCGATGATGTAGCCGTCGCCGTAATGCACCTGCGCCAGCGGTTCCCGCGCGGTGTAGGCGGTGATACGGGCGCCCAGCTTGGCCGCCATGGCGATGCCCGCCTTGACGGCCTTGCCTGCCAGCGGCGAACCGTCCGTGGGAATCAGGATGTGTTTGAACATGATCGCTCCTTTGTTTGATCGGATGAACGAACCCGTGTGCGCCGTAGTCTTGGATTGAAGCTTATCGCGCAGCCCGCCGACGACTTTGACCTGCATCAAGGATGCGTGCGGTCAGGGCCGCAGCGCCGCCAGCCCGGGCAGGGGCCTGCACACCAGCCCGTCAATGCCGATGGCGGGCGGTTGCACGCTCCACACCAGCGCGTAGAAGCCAAACCCCGCGATCAGGGCGCCGGCGACCATTCTCGGCAACGCGCCTCGGCGGCGCTCCAGTAAACGCCCCCACAGCAGCCCGAGACCGAGCAGGTTGGGGAGTGTGCCCAGGCCGAAAGCAAACATGACGAGTGCCCCCTCTCCCGCACTGCCGAGCGCGAGCGCGGTGAGCAACACGAGGTAGACCATGCCGCACGGCAGCCAGCCCCACAACGCCCCCAGCGCGAGTGCGCGCGGCAGTGACGTGACCGGCAGCAAATGGCGCGTCAGCGGCTGCAGCCGCCGCCAGACCAGGGCGCCCAGCGCCTCGATCCGCGCGACCCCCGGCAGCAGGCCCGTCAGCCAGGCCCCCAGCAGGATCAGTGACACGCTCGCCACCGCCGCCAGCACCGCCTGCAGCAGCGGCGCGGCACGCGTCAGCAGACCCGCCTGGCCGAGCGCACCGGCAAGCGCTCCGGCGCAGGCGTAGCTCGCCAGCCGGCCCGCGTTGTACGCCAGCAGGTAGCGCGGTGTCGCACGTCCGGCAGCGCCGCGGGCCGCGGTAAACGCATGCACGATGCCGCCGCACATCCCCGCGCAATGCACGCCGCCCGCGAGTCCCGTGACGAAGGCCGCGCCGGCGGCCACGCCGAGCAGCGCGCTCACAGGATCCCCGAGTAGCGGCGGCGCTCGCGGTCGGCGCGCAGGTAGCGGTCGAACACCATCGCAATCGCGCGCACCACGAAACGCCCGCGCGGCGTCACCGTCAGCCAGCGGGGTTCGCGCACCAGCAGGCCGAGCCGCTCGAATTCCTCCAGCGCCACGAGTTCCGTGGCGTAAGCCTTGTCAAAATCGAGCAGCCAGGCCTCCTCGATGCCCTCCTTGGACACCGCGAACTGGCACATGAGGGCCTGAATGACGGCGCGCCGGGCGAGGTCGTCCGCAGTCAGTTCCAGCCCGCGCATGACCGGCAGTTCGCCGCGGTCGAGCGCGTCGCAGTATTCCGGCAGCGTGCGGTGGTTCTGGCTGTAGGTGGCGGCCACCGCCCCGATCGCCGACACGCCGAGGCCGACGAGATCGCAGTCGCCGCGCGTGGTATAGCCCTGGAAGTTGCGGTAGAGCCGCCCCTGGCGCTGCGCCACCGCCAGCGCGTCGCCCGGCAACGCGAAATGGTCCATACCGATGTGCATGTAGCCGGCCTCGCCCAGGCGGCGGATGCCGAGTTCCAGCAGTTTCAGTTTCGCCTCCGGCGCCGGCAACTCCGACTCGACGATGCGGCGCTGCGGCTTGAACGCGCGCGGCAGGTGCGCGTAGCTGTAGAGCGCGATGCGGTCGGGCGCCAGCGCGATCACCCGCGCCAGCGTGCGGTTGAAGCCCAAACTGGTCTGGCGCGGCAGCCCGTAGATCAGGTCGATGTTCACCGAGGAGAAGCCGTTGGCCCGCGCCGCGTTCACCACTTCAGCCGTCTGCGCCTCGCTCTGGATGCGGTTGATCGCGCGCTGCACGTCCGGGTCAAAGTCCTGGACGCCGACGGACAAGCGGTTGAACCCGAGCTTGGCGAGTTGCTCCACGCGCGCGGCATCCGCCGAGCGCGGATCGATCTCGATCGAATACTCGCCGTCGGGCGCAAAGTCGTAGCGCTCGCGCAGCATGTGCACGAGCGCCCCGGTCTGCGCCGGTGTCAGGAAGTTCGGCGTCCCGCCGCCCCAGTGCATCTGCACCACCGGCACGGTCGGGCCGCCCAGGGCCACGCGCTGGAGTGTCGCCTCGCGTTCGAGGTAGCCCAGGTAGCTGTCCGCGCGGCTGCGGTCACGGGTCGCGATCTTGTTGCAGCCGCAGTAAAAACACAGCGTCGCGCAGAACGGCACGTGAAGGTACAGGGACAGCGGGCGGTCGATACCGCCGACGTTGCGGCGCAGCAACGACGCGCGGTAGGCCTCGTCGCCGAAGGCCTCCACGAAGCGGTCGGCGGTCGGATACGAGGTGTAGCGCGGCCCCGGCCCGTCGAAACGGCGGATCAGCGCGGGGTCGAACGCGGATGCACCCGAAGCGGTTGGTATTGGGATGGACTGATGCATAACGGGATGCCGACAATGGCCAGTATCCGCGCCGGGTCCCGGGCGGGCTTGATATGCGTCAAACCGCCGCCGGTTTTTATCGTTTCGCGTATCCTTAGCCCCATGGTCGCCGTCCACGCCCACGCCCCAGTGATCTCCATCCGCGAGCTACGCTCGCACTGTTCCGGCTGCAACCTCCGCGAGTTGTGCCTGCCCGCCGGTCTCGACGGCACCGATCTCGCCGAGCTCGACCGCCTCGTCGCCCGCCCGCGCCCCCTCGGACGGGGCGACACCCTGTTCCGCGCGGGGAGCGAACTCGCCTCCCTCTACGCCGTGCGGACCGGCTTCCTGAAGAGCGTCGTGCTGCACGACGACGGACGCGAACAGGTCGCCGGCTTTCACATGACCGGCGAGGTCATGGGCATGGACGGTATCGGCGGGGGCAAGCACCAGTGCGACGCCGTCGCGCTGGAAGACAGCGAGGTCTGCGAGATTCCCTTTGCGGAACTGGAACGTCTCTCGCGCGAAATTCCTGCGCTGCAAAGCCACTTCCACCGCATGATGAGCCGTGAGATCGCGCACGACCACGGCGTCATGCTGCTGCTCGGCAGCATGCGCGCCGAGGAGCGGCTCGCCGCCTTCCTGCTCAACCTGTCGCAGCGCTACGCCGCGCGCGGCTACTCCTCCACGCAGTTCAACCTGCGCATGACGCGCGAGGAAATCGGCAGCTACCTCGGGCTCAAGCTCGAAACCGTCAGCCGGGCGTTCTCGCATTTTCAGGACAAGGGCCTGCTCACGGTGCGCAACAAGGCCGTCGACATTCTCGACCTGCCGGGCCTCAAGGCGCTGATGGGCCAGAACTGCGCCGCGCCGCGCTAAACGCCGGCCGGCCGCTTCATTTCTCGAACCGGTACTGCGTGGCGTTGAGGTAGGCCGTCACGTCGTCGATCTCGGCGTCGCTCCAGCGCAGGCGGTCGTTGCGCTGCCAGAGGTCCACGATGCCGCGCAGTTCCGCCCGCGTGTTCGGCCAGCGGTCGGCGCGCCCGTGCACCTGCCGGTTGTGGCAGAACTGGCAGTGGTTCTCGTAGAGCAGGCGCCCGCGTCCGAGGTCCGCGGCCGCTCCCTCCCCCGCGGTACCCGCCAGCAGCATCACCGCCAGCAGCGTCCGGGCGCTATTGCCCACGACGGCGCGCGCTCCGGATCAGGAGCACGGGAACACGCGACGCCCGGATCACCGTCTCCGCGTCGCTGCCGAGCACGACATGGCTGAGCCCCCGCCGGCCGTGCGTCCCCATCACGATGAGGTCCGCGCGCCATTTCTTCGCCTCGCGGACGATAACCTCGCCAACCCGGCCCATCGCGCTGCGCGTCACGGCGGCCTCCGCCCGCACGCGCCGGCCCGCGGCCTGCTTGCGGGACCGCGTCAGCACCGCCTCCCCCTCCTTGCCCAGTGCCCGGACCAGATCGACACCCGTAAACCCGAAGGCTTCGCTCTGCACCACCGGAAACTCGTCGATGACATACACGAGGCGTACGCGCGCGGCCATATCCTTCGCGAGGCGCAGCGCCTCGCGCAAGCCGGCAGTCGCAGTGGCGCTGCCGTCCACCGGCACGAAAATCCGTTTGTAGGCACCCGCCATGTTCCCCTCCGTGTTCGCGATCGATGAAATGGATTGTGAGCCCGTGGTGGTGGGCGGCTTTGACCTGCGTCAAACCTCGCCTTCGCGTTTCGGACAACCGTACGGCCGCTCGTCGGCTGCCAGCGGACAGAAATGATTGAGATCCGCCGCCGGCCGCTGCAGGAAGCAGGTGAAGGCGCTGGAGGCCGCCGCGAACGCCCAGAACACGAAGAACCCGGCCGTGTAGACCACCGTGCGCGGCCAGGCAAGCGCTTCGCCGAAGAACGCAATGTCGTGCGGATCGAACAGCGTGAAGAAAACGGCGTTCGCCAGGCCGCCGACGATGAACGACGGCCAGAGTATCCAGATCCAGCGCTGCATGGGCCTTCTCCTCCAGAACGGTTGCATCAGCTTCCCGTGCCCGGCGGCGTTCGGTGCGCCGCCGGCGATCAGTCCGTCGCGCCGGGCGTCAGCATCGCCGCGGTATCGCCCGGCCGCTGCAGTTCACCGACGATGCGCCAGACGCGATGTTCATCCTCCAGCGTGACGTGCCAGCGTCCGGGCGCCAGCGGCCCCAGTACGCCTTCGTACAAGCCCGCACCGGACCGCTTCAGATCGGCGCTCCGGTCGAGGCCCGCCCGCGTCGGGTGGACGAAACCAAGCCGCACGCGCTCGCCGGTCGCAACCTTGCCGTCGAGCCGGATGCGCACGCGCCCAGCGCCGGGTTCGAACCACAGTTGCGCCCGCACGCCGTCCGCGCGCGCCGACGCCTCGCGCGCGATGAGCCTGTTGATCGCCAGCCCGCGTTTGTAATAGTCGTCGGCGACCAGGCCGTCCTCGGTCCGGATCGCCAGTGTCAGCATCGCCATGCCCACGACGACGGACGCGGCGGGAATCGCCATCAGTATCCACGGCCAAGGTTCGCGATACCACGGTTCAACGTCAGGAGTTTGCATATGGGCTGTCCCCGACCGTAACTATTTGACAGTCTTCAGCGCCGCCTTGCGCTTCTGTTCTTCCAGCCGAATCTGATTCAGCATTTTGGCGTCGGGATCTTTCCAGTCCCCGCCGGCTGCCCGCGCCATGAATGCCGTGGCCCGAGCAAACTCGTTCAGCGTCAGGTTGCTGTCACCGCCCTGTGGCGGCATCTGACGCACGCCTACCCACGCATGTGCGGTCAATACCGCCTGGCCTTCCGCCAGCAGCGGCGCCCATGCCGCCTTGTCGCCGAACTTGGGTGCGCCGATCAAGCCTGTCCCGTGACACGCCATGCACACTTCCTTGTGCACTTGCGCTCCGGACTTTCCCTCCACAGGACTGGCAGCGTGCGCGGTCGTCATGCAGCAGCCGAGCGCAAGGATGGTAGCTGTTAGCCGGATGAGGTAATGCGATTGCTGGTTCATCAGAGATCGCCTCAGGTTTCAGTACTATTCAGTCAACGTACGATAAACGTGGATTTTTCGTCGCGCCGGATGTGCGCGTCCTGCTCCGATTCGACATGGAACACCACGGGGTGCGAGCCCGGCTTCAGGCCGTCCGCGTTCACTCGCAGTTCCACCGGGACCAGCCGGGAGGCGGCCGGCGGGACCTCGACCGGCTGGCGCGCAACGAGTTCGAGCCCGTCGAGACCGGTCGCGCTGATGCGGTAGCGGCGCGCGACCTCGTCGGTGTTCATGATCTGCAGCCGGTAGACGTTCTCGGTGCGCCCGTCGGGGAGGTCCCGCGACAGGGTCGCGCGGTCGCGCACGACGTTGACCTTGAGCGGCGAGCGCATCACGAGCGTCGTGAACAGCACGCCCACGATCACCGTCAGCAAGGCCGCGTACAGCAGCGTGCGGAAGCGCAGCACGTGGCGCAGGATGTCGCGGTCGGCGTAGCGGCCGCGCACCGCGTTCTCCGTCGTGTAGCGGATGAGGCCGCGCGGATAGTTCATCTTGTCCATCACCTGGTCGCAGCCGTCGATGCAGGCCGCGCAGCCGATGCACTCGTACTGCAGTCCGTTGCGGATGTCGATGCCGGTCGGGCAGACCTGCACGCAGATGCCGCAGTCCACGCAGTGGCCGAGCCCGGTCGCGGCCAGGTCGGCTGACCTCGCACGCGAGCCGCGCGGCTCGCCGCGCTGCGCGTCGTAGGTGATGACCAGCGTGTCCGGGTCGAACATCACGCTCTGGAAGCGCGCGTAGGGGCACATGTACTTGCACACCTGCTCGCGCATCCAGCCGGCGTTGCCGTAGGTGGCGAAGCCGTAGAACAGGCACCAGAAGGTCTCCCACGGCCCCATCGTCAGGGTCCACGCTTCCCCCCACAGCGTGCGGATGGGCGTGAAGTAGCCGACGAAGGTAAAGCCCGTCCACAGCGCGAGCGCAATCCACACCGCGTGCTTCAGCGCCTTCTTGCCGAACTTGCGTGCGGTGACGCCCTGGCCGTCGAGCTTCATGCGCGCGAGGCGGTCGCCCTCGATCGCGCGCTCGATCCACAGGAAGATCTCGGTGTAGACCGTCTGCGGGCAGGCGTAGCCGCACCACAGGCGCCCGGCCACGGCGGTGAACAGAAACAGCGAAAACGCCGAAACGATCAGCAGGCCGGTGAGGAAGATGAAGTCCTGCGGCCAGAACACGAGGCCGAAGACATAGAACTTGCGCGCGGCAAGGTCGAACAGCACCGCCTGCCGGTCGTTCCAGGACAGCCACGCGGTGCCGTAGAACGCAAGCTGGGTCGCAACGACCAGCGCCCAGCGCCAGCGCGCGAACCAGCCGTGCACGGCGCGCGGATAGAGCTTGCGCCGGACCTCGTAGAGGGATTGCTCCTGTTCCTCGGCCGCGCCGGGCACGACCGCGAGCCGGGGCTTCGGCGCGGGGATGCTCATTGCGGCGGGCTGGTGGCGGCCGGCGCCCCCGTATTGGAGAAGCCCCACACGTAGGCGGCCAGCAGGTGGACCTTGTCCGCGCCGAGAAACTCCCTGAACGCCGGCATCTGGCCCATGCGTCCCCTGGTGATGGCCTCGATGACCGCCGTCTCGGTGCCCCGGTAGAGCCAGATGCCGTCGGTCAGGTTGGGCGCGCCCAGTTGCGGGTTGCCCTTGCCGTCGGCCCCATGACAGGCCGCGCAAATCGCCTGGAATTTGGGTTTGCCGAGCGCCACACGAATGCCGTCGGTCGCGTGCCCTGACAGAGACAGCACGTACTGCGCGACGTTGCGCACGGCCTCACCATCGCCCACGGCCGCGGCGAGCGGCGGCATGACCCCGGTGCGCCCGTCGAGGATGGTGGTCTGGATGGTCTCCGGCGCTCCGCCGTACAGCCAGTCCCTGTCCGTCAGGTTGGGAAAGCCGCGTCCGCCGCGGGCATCGGACCCGTGGCACTGCGAGCAGTAATTGAGAAACAGGCGCTCGCCGATCTTCCTCGCCTCCGGGTCCGCCGCCACCGCGGGGATGGGCATTTGCGCGTATTTCGCGAAGATCGGGCCGTACCGCGCGTCGGCCTGCGCGATCTCTTCCGTGTACTGCTTGCGCGAAGTCCAGCCGTCCACGCCGCCGAAGCTGCCCAGGCCCGGGTAGATAACCACGTAGGCCAGCGCGAACACGATGGTGATGTAGAACAGCCAGCGCCACCAGTTGGGCAGCGGATTGTTCCATTCGCGCAGGTCTTCGTCCCACACGTGCCCGGTGGTGCCGACCGGTTCGGCGGCGTCCGTCTTGCGGGTGGTCATCGCCGCCAGGAACAGGGCGCAGGCGAGAATGCTGGCGACCGTGATGACGCCGATGTAGAAGTTCCAGAACCCGCTCGTGAAATCGCTCATGCGTCCGCCTTGTTGTGGGCCGTGGCGCGATGCTCCGCGCGCGCGGCAGCGTCCTGCCCTGCCTTGTCGTCCCCGTCGTCCTCTTCCAGCGGCGCTCGCGCCGCCTCGTCGAACGAGGTCTTGCGCTTGCTGCTCCACGCCCACGCGACGATCGCGACGAAAGCCACGAACATCACGACCGTCGACAGTTCGTTCAACCAGGTCATGGCGGTGCCTCAGCGCACGTTCTTCAGGGCCGTACCCATGCCCTGCAGGTAGGCGATCAGCGCGTCCAGCTCGGTCCGGCCCTGCGCCGCCGCCGTGGCGCCGGCGATGTCCTCGTCGGTATACGGCACGCCGACCCGGCGCAGCGCGCGCATCTTCGCCGGCAATATCGCGGCGTCCACCGGCGTGCCGGCGAGCCACGGATAGGCCGGCATGTTGGATTCCGGCACGACGTCGCGCGGGTTCATGAAGTGGATGCGGTGCCACTCGTCGGAGTAGCGTCCGCCGACCCGCTGCAGGTCGGGGCCGGTGCGCTTGCTGCCCCACTGGAAGGGGTGGTCGTAGACGAACTCGCCGGCGACGGAGTAGTGGCCGTAGCGCTCGGTCTCGGCGCGGAACGGCCGGATCATCTGCGAGTGGCAGTTGTAGCAACCCTCGCGGATGTAGATGTCGCGGCCCGCGAGCGGCAGCGCCGCGTACGGTTTCAGCCCGGACACCGGCTCGGTGGTCGAGCGCTGGAAGAACAGCGGCACGATCTCCACCAGCCCGCCGACCGCGATCACCAGGATGATCAGCACGATCATCAGCGGCATGTTGCGTTCGATTACGTCGTGGCGGCTTGCGCTCATGGCATCGTCTCCGGAAGCGGGCCGCTCATGCGGGCACGGGGGCCGGCACGCCGGCGGCGCCCGCCGGCATCGGGATCGGGGCGTCGTTCACCGCCCGGCTACCGGCGATCGTGCGCGCCATGTTCCAGGCCATGATCAGCATGCCGGCGAAGAACAGCACGCCGCCGACCAGCCGCACCACGTAGTAGGGATAGGTCGCCTTCACCGATTCGGCGAAGGTGTAGGTCAGCGTGCCGTCGTCGTTGACCGCCCGCCACATCAGGCCCTGCATCACGCCGGCGATCCACATCGCGGCGATGTAGAGCACCACGCCGAGGGTCGCGACCCAGAAGTGCAGCGTCACCAGGCGCATGCTCCACATCTCGGTGCGGCCGAACATGCGCGGGATGAGGTAGTACATGGCGCCGATGGAGATCATCGCCACCCAGCCCAGCGCGCCGGAATGCACGTGGCCGATGGTCCAGTCGGTGTAGTGCGACAGCGCGTTCACCGTCTTGATCGACATCATCGGCCCCTCGAAGGTCGACATGCCGTAGAAAGACAGCGAGGTCACCATGAACTTCAGGATGGGGTCGGTGCGCAATTTGGACCACGCGCCCGACAGCGTCATGATGCCGTTGATCATGCCGCCCCAGGAGGGCGCCAGCAGGATGAGCGAGAAGATCATGCCGAGCGACTGCGCCCAGTCCGGCAGCGCGGTGTAATGCAGGTGGTGGGGGCCAGCCCACATGTAGGTGAAGATCAGCGCCCAGAAGTGCACCACCGACAGGCGGTACGAATAGATCGGCCGCCCCGCCTGCTTGGGGATGAAGTAGTACATGATCCCGAGGAAGCCGGCGGTGAGGAAGAAACCCACCGCGTTGTGGCCGTACCACCACTGCACCATCGCATCCTGCACGCCCGCGTACGCCGAATACGACTTGGTGAGGCTGACGGGAATCTCGGCGCTGTTGACGAGGTGCAGCACGGCGATGGTCAGGATGAAGCCGCCGAAGAACCAGTTGGCGACGTAGATGTGGCTCACTTTCCGGCGGGCGATGGTGCCGAAGAACACCACCGCGTAGGCCACCCACACCAGCGTGATCAGGATGTCGATCGGCCATTCGAGCTCGGCGTATTCCTTGCCCGAGGTGTAGCCCAGCGGCAGGGTGATCGCGGCCAGCACGATGACCGCCTGCCAGCCCCAGAAGGTGAAGGCCGCGAGCCCGTCCGAAAACAGCCGCGCGTGGCAGGTGCGCTGCACGACGTAATAGGACGTGGCAAACAGCGCCGAGCCGCCGAAGGCGAAGATCACCGCATTGGTGTGCAGCGGGCGCAGGCGTCCGTAGGACAGCCAGGACGCGAGATTCAGTTCGGGCCAGATCAGCTGCGCGGCGATGATCACGCCGACCAGCATGCCGACGATGCCCCAGACCACGGTCATGATGGTGAACTGGCGAACGACCGTGTAGTTATAGGTGGATAGCTTGTCCATCGGGTTCCCCGGATCCGTCAGCCGCGATAGTAGTGACCGCCGGCCCGCGGCCGGTTGACATAGGTCAAAACGAAGCGCCGGCGGGCCAGGTCGCCGGTACTGCGGCACGGGTCCCCTCCGGACGTCTTGTGCGACAATCCGCCTCCCGTCGCGCCCGCACGGATCCCCTCGGCCGCGACCCCGGACCCCCGCGAAAAAAGGAGCAGGACCATGAAACAGGCCGTGATCTGCAACCCCGTTCGCACCGCGATCGGCACTTACAACGGCACGCTCAAGGGCACGCCCGCCACCGACCTCGGCGCCCTCGCCATTAAGGAAACCCTCAAGCGCGCCGGCCTCGACGGCGCGGCCGTGCAAAGTCTCGTCATGGGCCAGGTCGTGCAGGCCGGCGCCAAGATGAATCCGGCGCGCCAGGCCGGCATCGCCGCCGGGCTGCCGGTCGGCGTGCCCGCGCTCACGATCAACCGCGTGTGCGGCTCCGGCGCGCAGGCCATCGCCAGCGCCGCGCTGGAAATCATGGCCGGCCAGTCCGAGTGCGTGATCGCCGGCGGCATGGAAAACATGGACCAGGCGCCCTATCTCATGATGAGCGGCCGCTGGGGCCAGCGCATGGGCGATGCGCAGCTGTATGACTCGATGCTGCGCGACGGCCTGAACGACGCGTTCTCGGACAAACATGCCGGCTGGCATACCGAGGACCTCGTCGCCAAGAACAACGTCAGCCGTGAAGCGCAGGACGGCTGGGCGCTGCGTTCGCAGCAGCGTTTCTCCGCCGCGCAGGCCGCGGGCAAGTTCGATGCCGAAATCGTCGCGCTGGAGATTCCCGGGCGCAAGGGCCCCGAAATCTTCAAGAAGGACGAGCACAACCGTCCGGAAACCAGCGCCGAATCGCTGGCCAAACTGAAACCCGCCTTCCGCAAGGACGGCACCATCACCGCCGGCAATGCGCCGGGTCTGAACAGCGCGGGCGCGGCGATGATCGTCGCCGACGCGGACTGGGCCGCGAAGAAGGGTCTCAAGCCGCTGGCGAGAGTCGTCGCCTACGGCGTGGCGGGCGTGGAACCCGGCATGTTCGGCATCGGCCCGGTGCCCGCCGTGCGCCAGGCGCTGGAAAAGGCCGGCTGGAAAGTCTCCGACGTGGATCGCGTCGAGATCAACGAGGCCTTCGCCGCGATCGCGGTCGCCTGCATGCGCGAACTCGGCCTGCCGGAAGACATCGTCAACGTCGAGGGCGGCGCCATCGCGCACGGCCACCCGATCGGCGCCTCGGGTGCCATCCTCACCACGCGGCTCCTGCACTCCATGCAGCGCGACAAGCTGAAGAAGGGCATCGTCACGCTGTGCATCGGTGGCGGCCAGGGCATCGCGCTCGCGCTCGAAATGGTCTGAACCCGCGCGCAAGCGCAGGACCCGACGGCCGGCGCAATGCCGGCCGTTTTGTTTGTACAGCCGTCGCCCGGGTTTGATCCAGCGCAATCGCCCTTCCGCACCTCGGGCATAGGCTTTGCCCATGGCGCATCGGGTTGCGCCGCCTTGACCAAGGAGCGGACATGAAGACCCCCCGTATCACACTGATCCTGGCCGCACTGGCCTGCGCGCTGGCGGCCCCCGCCGGGTATCTGCAGGCAGCGGACGGCAGTGCCAAGCCCGCTGCCACACGCGCCGGCGGGCTGAAAGAGGACATGATCGCCCTCGATCGCGCCTACATCCCGGCACTGGCGATCACCAATCGCAACCCCCAGCCGGACGAAGCCCGGCGCGCCATGGAAGCGCTCAACCGGCAGTGGGCGGGCTTCAAGCAGAAGCATCTGACGGCGAAGGGCGGCGACCGGCAATGGAAAGCCGATATGGAGAAGATCGACGGACTGATCGCCGCCGCCAACCGCATCGTCGACAGCGGGAAGGACCTGATCAAGGCGCATGAGGAACTCGAGGGCGTCCGTCTCACCTTCCTCACCATGCGTGAACGCAGCCGGATGCCCTACTACCTCGACGACATCACCCGCTTTCACGAACCCATGGAGGAGATGTTCCTGGCCGCCAAGGGCAAGACGGCAGACACGCTGACCGACGCCGATCTTGCGAAGATCAAGGGCGCCTTCCCCGCGGCCGAAAAGTTCTGGTCCCGGGTGAAAGCCGGACAGGCCGACCCCGCCTTCAGGCTGAACAACGAGCAGCGCGAGGAACTGAACAAGCTGCTCGCCGCCGAGAGCCGCGCCCTCGATGCGCTGAAGCAGGCCATCGCCTCCGGCGACAAGGCGGCGATCGCGAAAGCCGCACAGGGTATCCGCGCGCCATACGCAGCGCTCTATATCTCGTTCGGCGACTTCACCACGCTGGGCAAAAAATAGGGGGCGTCCGCCGCCCGCCTGCTTGCCGGGATCCGTCAGGCCTTGATCTAACGCAAGCCCGACCGGTGCGCGACGCGCAGACTGTATACGGGCACTGTCAATACGTGCCCCTGCTTTCACCACGACAAGGAGCGGATATGAACGCACGAAAGTTGATGATCGTCACCGCCGTCGCCTGTGCGCTGGCCATCCCTGCCGGCGCAACGCTGGCTGCGGACGCCGACAGCAAAGGTCCGGGCTACGGACCGGGTACGGGCAAAGGTCCGGGCTATGGGCCGGGCGAAGGCAAGGGACCGGGCGCTGGAAAAGGTCCCGGCACTGGGCCCGGTGCGGAAGGCAAGGGACCCGGCTACGGCAAGGGTTCCGCCGATGGCAAGGGGCCTGGGTATGGTCCCGGCGAAGGCAAAGGACCGGCCTATGGGCCGGGCGCTGGCGGCAAAGGCCCCGGGTATGGTGCCGGCGAGGGCAAGGGTCCCGGCTACGGCAAGGGATCCGCCGATGGCAAGGGACCTGGGTCTGGCCCCGGCGCGGGGAAAGGTCCGGGCTATGGGCCCGGCGAAGACAAAGGACCGGGCTATGGATCGGGCGCCGGCAAGGGGCCTGGCTATGGACCGGGCGCGGGCAAAGGTCCCGCCGCGGAACCCGCCAAGTAACCCGCTCACCGAAATCGCCAGGGCCGGCACGCGCTGGCCGTGGCGGTTGTTCCGCGCGTGGACGATGGCCGCAGCGGTAGTTGCAGCGCGGCGAAATCTTGATCTTGGCTACAATGCCGCGCTTTCCCATGCCTCCGCCTCACGTCCTTCCGCAAGATCAGCGTCCCGCCGCCGCCTGGCTCGCGGCCTGCACGCTGCTCGTGTTCGCCATGGTCGTGCTGGGCGGGCTGACGCGGCTCACGCACTCCGGCCTGTCGATCACCGAATGGCAGCCCTTCGTGGGCACGATCCCGCCGCTGTCGGCCGCCGACTGGCTGGCGATGTACGAGAAATACCAGCTCACGCCCGAGTTCCAGCTGAAGAACCACTGGATGGGCGTCGAGGATTTCAAGGGCATCTTCTGGCTCGAATACTTCCACCGGCTGCTGGGGCGCGGCATCGGGTTGGTGTTTTTCCTGCCCTATGCGTGGTTCCTCTGGCGGCGCGCCTTCAGCCGTACGTTCGCCTGGCGGCTGGCATTCATCTTCGCGCTGGGTGGCCTGCAGGGCGCCGTCGGCTGGCTGATGGTGCAAAGCGGGCTGATCGACAATCCGCGCGTCTCGCACCTGCGGCTGACCATCCACCTCGGGCTCGCGCTCGCCATCTACTGCGCGCTGGCCTGGGCCTGGCTGGATGTGCGGCGCCACCAGTCGCCGCGCGCGAGGCATCGGCACCGCGGCATCGCGCTCGCCGGTCTTGCG
>JBOIEQ010000035.1:0-33444 GCA_050741255.1 Burkholderiales bacterium
GCGACGTACTGAGCGCCTACGCGCGCGCGGCGGAAGCGGCCGGCGACCATCGCAGCGGCGCCGCCGCCTGGCTGCAGGCCGCGCTGGTCCCGGCGTCGTCGTCGAACGACGCCGGCGCGCTGCGGCTCAGGGCCGCGCAGGCGCTCGCGCGCGCGGGTCTGCGGGAGGATGCCCGCGCCCAGTACGAATGGCTGCTGAAGAACGGCAAGGATGCAGCGACGTTGGACGCGGCGCGACGGGAACTGCAGAAACTCTGAGCGCGGCGTTTGCGGCCGGCGTCATTCCGGCTTGACGCCGACCGCCTTCACGATCTTGCCCCACTTCGCACTTTCCGTCTGGATATAGGCGCCGAATTCCTCGGGCGTGCTGCCGGCGGCTTCCGCGCCGCTGTCCTGCATGCGCTGTTTGACGTCCGGCAGCTTGATGATCTGCGTCACGTCGTCGTTCACCTTGACGACGATCTCCCTGCGCACGCCTTTCGGCGCGAGGATGCCGAGCCAGTTGATCACCTCGTAGCCCGGCAGTCCCGATTCCGCCATCGTCGGCAGTTCCGGCACCGAGGGCGAGCGTTTGAGTCCGGTCACCGCCAGCGCGCGCAGTTTGCCGGCGCGTGCCTGCGGTAACGCCGAGGTCAGGCTGTCCCACATGATGCCCACCTGGCCCGACAGCAGATCGGTCATCGCCGGGGCGCTGCCCTTGTACGGGATGTGCGCGAGGTCCGTGTTCGTCCGCGCCTTGAACAGCTCGCCGCCGAGATGCGAGATGGTGCCGGTGCCGGAGGAGGCGAAGTTGAGCGTGCCGGGCCGCGCCTTCGCCAGCGCGATCAGTTCCTTCAGGTTCTTCACCGGCAGCGAGGGATGCACGACGAGGATGTTTTGCGTATCCACCGCGCGGATCACGGGCTGGAAGTCGGCCTCGTCGTAGGCGAGCTTCGCGTACACGTGCGGGCCCACCGCGAGCACGCTGGTGCCGGCCCAGACGAGCGTGTAGCCGTCCGGCGCCGCCTTGGAGGCGAGTTCCATGCCGATCTGCCCGCCCGCGCCGGGCCGGTTGTCGATGATGGCCTGCTGCTTCCAGCGCTCGGTGAGTTTCTGGCCGATGATGCGCGCATGCGTGTCGATGTTGCCGCCGGGCGGGAAGGGCACGACGAAGCGCACCGCCTTGGCGGGGTAAGCCACGGCCGCGGCGGGGGTTTGGGCGAGGGCCGGCAGCGCGCAGGCGATGCCCTGAAACAGCACGCAGGCCGCACCGGCTTTGAAGCGAACATTCATGGCGGGGATCCGAACTCCGTGATCATGGGAAGAGACCGGGAATAAAGCAGAAACCGTACCCAAAGGGGCGCGGGCCGTGCGTGTCAGCGCGGCGCGCCTTTCCACAGATCGCTGACGTACTCGTGGGCTTCGGTATCGACCCAACTCTTGCGCAGTTCGACCGGCGCGTCGTGGTAGGTGTAGGCGATGCGCCGGATGAACAGCACCGGCGCGCGCGCCTTCACCCCGAGGATCGCGGCCACGTCCGCGTCCGCCGGCACCGCCGACAGGCGCTCGCTGATGCGCACCACGTTGATGCGGTAGCGCGCTTCGTACAGGCCGTAGATCGTGCCGTCGCGTCCGCGCAGCGCGGCTTCGTCGAGGCCGGGAAAGCGCTCGGCCGGAATCGTGATGTCGTCCAGCACCACCGGCTTGCCGGAGAGCGTCAGCACGTTGCGTATCGTGCAGATCCGCGCGCCCCGTTCCAGTCCCAGGGCGCGTTCCGCTTCCGGGTCGGCCCGGGCGCGGCGGAAGGCCAGCAGTTCGTGCGCGGGCAGTTCGCGCGGCCCTTCCTTGCCCGCGATGTGAAAAAAGTGGAAGGCCGCACGGTCCTCCGTGTGCGTGGCCACGAAGGTGCCTCGGCCCTGCTGTCGGACCAGGATCTGTTCCGCCACGAGTTCGTCAATGGCCTTGCGGATGGTGCCGATGGAGACCGCGAAGCGTTCGGCCAGCCGGGTCTCGCTCGGGATCGCCTCGCCGGACTTCCATTCGCCTTCCACCAGGCCGCGCGTCAGGCGCAGCTTCACTTCCTTGTAGAGCGGCTGGGTGGTCGGCAGGCCGGTGGTCAGGGCGTCGCCCTGCGGGCGTTGCGGCACTGCGGCAACCGGGACGGCGCTGGGCGGGCTACGATGCATGGCGCATTGTAGCAGTGCATGACGAAATTCATCTAGGTCATATAGTTGACCTGGGTCTGGCGGGCCGCTAGCATCAGCGCCCGTTCCTGGAACCCGGGCACCCGCAGTACGTCGGTCAGCATCCCGCCGTCGCGTCCCGTTGTTCGGCCCGCATCTGAGAGGAGAGCCGCATGATTCATTTCGTATTGCACAGCCCGAAGGACACCGTCGCGGTGGTCGTCGTCGAAGGGGTTACGGCCGGACAGGACCTCACCGGCTGGATCATGGACGAGGACCGCATGATCAACGTCAAAGCCCAAAGCGACATCCCGATCGGCCACAAGCTGGCGGTCAAGGACCTCAAGTCCGGCGACACCGTCATCAAGTACGGCGAGGACATGGGCAAGACCATCGCCGACATCAAGGCCGGCGCGCACGCGCACGTCCACAACATCAAGACCAAGCGCTGGTAGGAGCGAACCATGACCACCGTCAACAGCAAGACCACGTTCTGGGGCTACAAGCGCGAGAACGGCCGCGTCGGCGTGCGCAATCACGTCATCATCCTGCCCGTCGACGATCTGTCGAACGCCGCCGCCGAAGCGGTGGCCCACGCCATTCCGGGTGCGATGGCGATCCCGCATCCGTACGGGCGCCTCCAGTTCGGCGCGGACCTCGACCTGCACTTCCGGACGCTGATCGGCGCGGGCTCGAACCCCAACGTCGCGGCCGTCGTCGTCATCTGTATCGAGGAAGGCTGGGCCAAGAAGGTGGTCGACGGCATCGCCAAGACCGGCAAGCCCGTCACCGGCTTCGGCATCGAGCTGCACGGCGACCACGACACCATTTTTCGCGCCTCCAAGGTCGCCAAGGAATACGTGCAGTGGGCCTCCGAGCTGCAGCGCGTCGAATGCCCGATCAGCGACCTGTGGGTCTCGACCAAGTGCGGCGAGTCCGACACCACGTCCGGCTGCGGCGCCAATCCGACGGTCGGCAACGCGTTCGACAAGCTGGAACCGCTGGGCGTGACCATGGTGTTCGGCGAAACCACCGAGATCACCGGCGGCGAAAAGATCGTCGCGGCGCGCTGCGCGACGCCCGAAGTCGCCAAGGATTTCATGGCCATGTTCGACCGCTACCAGGAACTCGTGGACCGTCACAAGACGAGCGACCTGTCCGATTCGCAGCCGACCAAGGGCAACATCGCCGGTGGCCTGACGACCATCGAGGAAAAGGCCCTCGGCAACATCCAGAAGATCGGCAAGACCTGCAAGGTGATCGGCTGCATCGACAAGGCGGAAACGCCGACCAGGCCGGGCCTGTGGTTCATGGACTCGTCCTCCGCCGCCGCGGAGATGGTGACGCTGTGCGCCGCCTCCGGCTACGTCGTGCACCTCTTCCCGACGGGGCAGGGCAACGTGATCGGCAATGCGATCCTGCCGGTCATCAAGCTGTGCGCGAACCCGCGCACCGTGCGCACGATGTCGGAACACATCGACCACGACTGCTCGGGCCTCCTGCAGCGCGAGAAGAACCTCGACCAGACCGGTGACGAACTGCTGGAAGTGATGCTGCGCACCTGCAACGGCCGGCTGACCGCGGCGGAAGCGCTGGGGCATCGCGAGTTCGTGCTGACGCGTTTGTACGAATCCGCTTAAAGCAAATCTGCCGCCAAGACGCCAAGGCCGCCAAGGGATTCATTACAAGATCTTCTTGGCGTTCTTGGCGTCTTGGCGGCAAACTGGTTCTGAAGGGCGGTAACGATGGGTGTGCAGAGAGGCGCTGACGTTCTCGCGCAGGCGCTGGCCGCCGCCGGCGCGCGCACGATCTTTTCGCTCTCCGGCAACCAGATCATGCCGGTCTACGACGCCGCGCTCGATGCCGGGCTGCGGCTGATCCACGTCCGCCACGAGGCCGCCGCCGTGCACATGGCGGATGCGTGGGCGCGCCTGAACGATACGGTGGGGATTGCCCTGCTCACCGCGGGGCAGGGCCACACCAATGGTGTCGCCGCCCTGCCGACCGCGTGGTTCGCGGAATCGCCGGTGGTGATGCTGTCCGGTGCGGCGCCGCTGTCGCAGGCCGGCCGCGGCGCCTTCCAGGAAATGGACCAGCCTGCCATCGCTGCGCCGCTGGTCAAGGCCTCGTGGGCCGCGCAAAGCGCCGCCGGCCTCGGCGAAGATCTCGCGAAGGCGATCCGCCTCGCGCGCTCGGGCCGGCCGGGGCCCGTGCACATCAGCCTCCCGTTCGACGTGCTGGAAGAGAAGATCGCCGGCGTCGTGCCGCCGCCCGCCGCGGCGGCGTTCGCGCCCGTACCGCAGCCACCCGGCAAGGCCGATACGGCCAGCCTGCTGCAGCTGATCGCCGGCGCAAAACGTCCCCTGCTGATTACCGGGCCCGCGATGGCCAGCGCGCGCGGCCGTGCGCTCTGCACGAAGGCTGCCGCAGCGCTCGGCGTACCCGTCGTGTGCATGGAAAGCCCGCGTGGCGTGAATGATCCCTCGCTCGGCGCGTTCGCCGATGTGCTGAAGACCGCCGATCTCGTCGTGCTGCTCGGCAAACGGCCGGACTACACGCTGCGTTTCGGCCAGGCGCCGGCGCTCGCCGCGGACTGCCGCTTCGCGATCGTCGACCCGGAAACGAACGGTGTCGATGCGGCGAAGGCCTCGCTGGCGGGCGCAGCCTCGCGGGTCGTGTTCACCGCTGTCGCGGACACCGCGCCGGCGCTCGAAGCCCTGTGCAGCGGCGGTAAACGCCGCAGCGACGGCTGGATGGGCGAGGTTGCCTCGGCCATCGCGCACCGACCCGCCGCGTGGGCCACTCTGACGGGCGCTGACGCAGGCGTCCATCCCGTGCAGATCGGACGCGCAGTGCAGGGCTTTATCAATCAACAGCGCGAAGCCGTGTTCGTCGCCGACGGCGGCGAGTTCGGCCAGTGGGCGCAGGCCTGCGTGAGTGCGCCCGAGCGGGTGATCAACGGCGTCGGCGGCTCGATCGGCTCCGCGATTCCCTTTGCGTTCGCCGCGCGGGTCGCGCGACCGCAGGCGTCGGTCGTCGCGCTGCTGGGCGACGGCACCTTCGGTTTCCATCTCGCCGAATTCGACACGGCCGTGCGCGAGCGCGTGCCCTTCATCGCGGTGGTCGGCAACGACGCCTGCTGGAACGCCGAATATCAGATCCAGGTGAACACCTACGGTGCACCGCGCGCGCAGGGCTGCACGCTGCTGCCCACCCGCTACGATCGCGTCGTCGAGGCGCTCGGTGGTTTCGGCGAGCACGTCACGCGCGCGGAAGATTTGCCGGCCGCGCTCGAGCGCGCCGCGGCGTCCGGCTTGCCCGCGTGCATCAACGTCGCGCTGGACGGCAAACCCGCGCCGACCGTCTCGCGGACCGTGGCGCCCGCGGGCGCCGGCGCGCACTGAAGATGGCCAAGGTCGCGCTGCAGGAACTCTCGACGCTCGCGGCCCGCGCGCTCGTGCGCGCGGGCGCCTCCGTGGAGGCGGCGCACAGCACGGCGGATGGACTGGTGGCCGCCGACGCGCAGGGCCTCGGTTCGCACGGCGTGTCGCGGCTGCCGCAGTACGCGGGGCACATCAAGAGTGGACGCGTGGACGGCCGGGCCGTGCCGAAGATCGTGCGCGAGAAGGGCGCCTGCGTGCTGGTGGACGCCGCCGACGGGCTCGCGTTTCCGGCCTGTGCGCTGGCGATCCGCGAGGCGGTTGCGCGGGCGCGCATACACGGCGTCGCCGTCGCCGGCGTCACCAACAGCTACCACTCGGGCGCCGCCGCGTTTCATCTCGAAGCGGCGGCACAGGCCGGCCTCGTCGGCTTCGCGTTCACCAATTCGCCCTCGGCGATGCCCGCCGCGGGCGGCAAGCATGGGATCTTCGGCACCAATCCCATCGCCGCCGTGTTCCCGCGCCGCAACGCCACGCCGCTCGTGATCGATCTTTCGCTGTCCGAAGTCGCGCGCGGCAAGATCATGGTCGCGGCGCGCGACGGCAAGCCCATCCCCGAGGGCTGGGCCCTCGACAAGGCCGGCAATCCCACCACGGACTCGAAGGCGGCCCTCGACGGCATGATGCTGCCGATGGGCGGCGTGAAGGGCGCGATGCTGGCGCTGGTCGTGGAACTGCTGTGCTGCGCGTTAACGGGGGCGCAGATGGGTTTCGAGGCGGACTCGTTCTTTTCGGAGCAGGGCAACCGCGCGCGCATCGGGCAGACGTTCTTCGTGATCGATCCCGGCGCACTGGCGGGCAATGACGTCTTCGCCGAACGCATCGAGACCCTCGTCGCGGAAATGCTGAAGGACGCGGGCGTGCGCCTGCCCGGCGAGCGCCGTGCGACGCTGGCGGCAGCGGCGGCGCGCGAGGGGGTCGAGATTCCCGATGCACTGCTGAAGCAGGTTCAGGCATTGGCCGGGGCCGCATGAACGAAATGCTCAAAGTCAGTCTCTGGCGCGGCCGCGAGGACGGCGCGCTGCAGACCTTCGAGGTGCCGCGCCGCGAGAGCCAGACCGTGCTGGATGTCGTGACCTACATTCAGCGCAGCCTCGACCCCACGCTGTCGTACCGTTTCGCCTGCCGCGTCGGCATGTGCGGCTCCTGCGCGATGCAGGTCAACGGCCGCGCGCGCTGGACCTGCCGCACGCACGTCTCTAAAGTGCTGGACGGCGACGCGCTGGAAATCCGGCCGCTGTCGAACCTGCCCGTGGTGAAGGATCTCGTCACCGACATGGCGCCCTTCTTCGACAAGTGGGCAAAAGCCAAAGGCCAGTTCAAGGGCGACGCCACGCGCAAGGATGATTTCGCTGGCGTGCTGCCCGACTCTCCGATGCGCAAGCTCGCCAACGCCGCGGTCGAATGCATCGGCTGCGGCGTGTGCTACAGCGCCTGCGACGTCGTGAGCTGGAAGCCGGACTACCTCGGGCCCGCCGCGCTGAACCGCGCGTGGACGCTCGTCAACGACGAACGCGACACCGCGCAACGCGACCGTCTCGCGGCGGTCGCGGGCGACGCCGGCTGCCACGCCTGCCACACGCACATGAGCTGCACCGAGCAGTGCCCCAAGCAGTTGTCGCCGACCGCGTCGATCGCGGGACTCAAGCGCGCGGTTGCCGGCGCCGTGCTGAAGGGGAAACTGTGAGCGCCCGCACCCAGGTCTGGTTGTGGATCGCGCAGCGCGCCAGCGCCGCGGTGCTGGCGGTCTGCGTCCTCGTTCACCTCGTGCTCATGATCTACGCCGTGCGCGGCGGGCTGTCCGCCGGCGAAATCCTCGGCCGCACCCGCGGCAGCGTGGGCTGGCTCGCCTTCTACGGGGTGTTCGTGGCCGCCGTGGCCGTGCACGGGCCCATCGGCCTGCGCAACATCCTCACCGAGACCTTCGGCTGGCGCGGCGCGGGGCTCAACCTGCTGGTGCTCGTCACCGGCCTCGCGCTGCTCGGCTGGGGCGGGCGCGCCGTCTGGGCCGTGTTCGCCGCGTAAGGCAAGACGATGCGCAACGACGCCCGCGCCCGCAACCACCCGTCCTACTGGGCGTTCGTGGTTCATCGCGTGTCGGGCCTGCTGCTGACGCTGTTTCTCCCCTTCCATTTCTGGGCGCTGGGCCAGGCGCTCGCCGGCGAAGCGGCGCTCGACGGCTTCCTGCGCTGGACGGCGCAGCCACTGGTGAAGTTCGCGGAATTCGGGCTGGTGCTGCTGCTCGCCGCGCACCTGACCGGCGGGCTGCGGCTTCTCGCGCTGGAATTCCTCGCCTGGCGCGACTGGGCCAAAACCCTGCTGGCGATCGCGGCGGGGTTCAGCCTCGCCGCGGGCCTCGCGTTCGCCCTCGGCCTGGGCGGCTGAGCGGTGACCCTCGATCTTGCGCTGATCGCGCTGGGCGCATTTCTGGCCGCGCTGGTCGTCGGCGCCGCCGGCTTTGCGTTCGCGGTCGTCGCGAACGGCCTGTGGGCGCACGCGTTGCCACCCTCGGCACTCGTGTTATTCGCGGCGGTGCTGGCGACGCTGTTGCACTCGGTGGTGACGTGGAAAATCCGCCGCGCCATCGAGTGGCGGCGCCTGGCGCCGTTTCTCCTCGGCAGTCTTGTCGGTGTGCCGATCGGCGCGGCGCTGCTGACGCGGATCGATCCGGTCTGGTTCCGTCACATCCTGGGCGTGTGCCTGATCGGCTACGTCGTGTTGGCGCTCGTGCGGCCGGCGTCGGGGCCGCTCAGGCTGGGCGCCGGGGCTGCACGGGCGGCCGATGGGGGTATCGGCTGGCTGGGCGGGGTGATCGGCGGCGTGACGGCAATGCATGGCACGCTGCCGGCGTTGTGGTGCCAGAACCGCGGCTGGGACAAGGCGGTCAGCCGTGGCGTCCTGCAGCCGTATATTTTCTTCACCAATATTCTGGTGATGCTGTGGGTGGGGAGCCGCGTGACCATCGAGCCGCAGGCCCTCCTGTGGCCGATGGTGGTGGCCCTGCCGGCGATGGCCGCCGGCCTGATGCTCGGCTGGCGGATCTTCGAGGTCGTGAGCGAACCGGTCTTCCGGCGCCTCGTGCTCGGGCTCATTTTCTGCAGCGGCGTGGCGCTCCAGTTCTAGAATGCCGTTCCGCTGACCCTGCCCATGAAGAAAACCCCTCCCTTCGACTTCATCGAACTGCCGGCCGCGCGCAGCGTGAAGAAACCGCGCCGCACTGGCCTCACCATGATGGCGGACTTCGGCATTCCCTACGGCCAGGTCAGGGATACGCTGGAGATGGCGGGCGATTACATCGACCTCGGCAAGATCGCCGTCGGCACCGCGCGGCTCTACGACCTTTCCTACCTGCGCCGCAAGCTCGCGCTCTACCGCAAACACAAGGTGCGTCCCTTCATCGGCGGCCAGTTCATGGAATACGTCTACGCGACGTACGGGAATCCGATGCTGGAGCGTTTCCTGCGCGAGGCGAAGCGGGTGGGTTTTGACGTGATCGAGATCTCCGACAACTGCCTGCCGCTGACGCGCACCGAGCGCATGAGCCAGATCCGGCTCGCGCGCAAATGCGGGCTCGCGGTGTTCGGTGAAGTCGGCTCCAAGGACATGAAGAACGACGCGCGCAAGCTGATCGGGCAGGCGCAGGACTGCTTCGAGGCCGGGTCGGAACTGGTGCTGGTCGAGGCGGCCGAACTGATCGAGAACGGCAAACCCAAGATGAAGCTCATCAACGGCATCCGCCGCGGACTCGACATGGACCGTGTCCTGATCGAGCTGCCGGGACCGTGGATCCACGGCGTGACGCTGTCGGCCGTGGAAGACATGAAGAAATTCCTCGTCGCCGAGTTCGGACCGGACGTGAACCTTGCGAACGTGACGGCGCCGGATATCATGGAAACCGAGGCGTTGCGTGTCGGCTTGGGCGTAGTGGGACCAACCAAGAAAAGCTGGAATTTTCCGCCAAGACGCCAAGGACGCCAAGAAAGGGTGGAGAAATATAAAACACCTGATTGACTGGATTTCGGTTTCCTTGGCGTCCTTGGCGTCTTGGCGGCAAGTCTGATGGAATGATTGAGGAGATACGCATGGCGAAGAAACCCAACCTGCTCGTGATCCTGATTGACGACCTGCGCTACGACGAATTCGGCGCGGGCGGCCATCCGTACATGAAGACGCCGCACATCGACCGCATCGCGCACGAAGGCGCGCTGTTCGAGCGGGTCTTTCACACCACGCCGATCTGTTCGCCCAACCGCGCCTCCATCGTCACCGGCCAGTACGCCAGCCGCCACGGCATCATCGACAACGTGGCCCGCGAGGCCGCCAGCCACCGCCTGCCGAACTACAACCTCGCCCTGCAGAAGCTGGGTTACGAGACGGCGCACATCGGCAAGTGGCACATGGGCAACAGCGGCGCGCCGCGCCCCGGCTACGATTTCTGGGTCGCCTACGACGGCCACGGCCGCCTGAACGATCCGAAGCTGAACGAGAACGGCACCTACGTCCAGCACCAGGGCTACGTGACCGACATCATGAACCGTATGGCGACCGACTTTATCAACCGTCCACACGACAAGCCATGGTCGCTGATGTTCGCGCACAAGGCGGTGCATCCGGACGCCGAGCAGGCCGCGGACGGCACCGCGAAGATGGAGGGCTACCGCGTCGCCGCGCGTCACCAGAACCTCTACAAGGACGCAATCTTTCCGAAGACGCCGAACATGCTGCCCGCCGCGGAGATCATCAAGCAGAAGCCGGCGTGGGCCGAATCGCTGCATCTGCGCACGCTGCCCGCCTCACGCGCGGTGCTGGATCCGCTGTTCGCCGGACAGCAGGAGGAGATCCGCCTGCGCGCCCGCATGATGGCCGCGGTGGACGAGGGCGTCGGCATGATCTTCGAGGCGCTGGAGCGCACCGGCCAGCTGGACAACACCTGCATCATTTTCCTCGGCGACAACGGCTACTTTTTTGGCGAGCACGGTCTCGGTCCCGACCGCCGCTTCGCCTATGAAGAGGGCATCCGCTCGCCCTTCACCGTGCGCTTTCCGAAGCGCATCAAGGCCGGCGCTCGCGTCAAGGAACTCGTGATTACCCAGGATATCGCGCCGACGCTGATCGAACTCGCCGGCGGCAAGCCGGGCAAGCACATCCAGGGCCGTTCTTTCCTGCCACTGCTCAAAAAAGACCGCAAGGGCTGGCGCAAGTCGGTGCTGATCGAGTACTGGGCCGAAAACGCCTATCCCTGGCTGGTGGGGATGACCTACAAGGCGGTGCGCACCGACCGCTACAAGTACATCCACTGGGTCAATCTCTCGCGTAACGGCGAACTCGACGAGCTGTACGACCTCGAGAAGGACCCGTACGAGATCGCCAATCTCAGCAAGCGCCCGGCCTACCAGGCGATCAAGACGAAGCTGCAGCGCGAACTGCGGCGGCTGGTGCCCGAGGCGCTGGGCCTGTAGCCTTCGGGCATTCTAATATCAACAAGCAGGAGGAGCGTATGAATATCAGGCTATGGATCGCGGCGGCTGTCGCACTGGCATCGGCCGGCACGGCCTGGGGGCAGACCGCGTACCCCGCAAAGTCCGTGCGCATGGTGGTCCCGTTCTCGCCGGGCGGCGCGACGGACATCGTTGCGAGACTGATTTCGCAGCGCCTGGGCGAAACCTGGGGCCAGCAGGTCGTGGTCGACAACCGAGCGGGCGCCGGCGGCAACATCGGCGGCGAACTGGTGGCGAAGTCCCCCCCCGACGGCTACACCCTGTTCATGACCTCGGGGTCGATCGTGTCGGCCAATCCCTTCATCTACCGCAAAATGCCCTTCGATCCCGCCAAGGATCTTGCAGCGGTGACCGGAGGAGCGATAGGCCCGCAGTTGCTGGTGGTGACGCCGAGTTTCGTGCCGAAGACGATCAAGGAACTCATCGCGCTCGCCAAGGCGCGGCCGGGACAGATTTCCTTCGGCTCGGCGGGCTTCGGCACGCAGACCCACCTCGCGGCGGAGAACTTCATCTGGACCGCGAAGATCGAGGTGCAACACGTGCCTTACAAGGGCGAGGCGCCCGCGCTCATCGACACCATTGCCGGCCAGGTGCAGTTCGCCACGCCTAACATGGCGGCGGCGATCAACTACGTGCAGCAGGACAAGCTCCGCGCGCTGGGAGTCACCAGCAAGGAGCGCTCGAAGCAGTTGCCCAACGTTCCGGCCATCGCCGAAACGCTGCCCGGATTCGAGAACCTCGGCTGGTTCGCCATCATGGCACCGACCGGAACACCGAAAGACGTGATTGACCGGATCAATCGCGACACCCAGAAGGCGCTTGAGGGCACCGAGATCAAGACCCGTTTTGAGGGTCTGGGAATGGCGCCGTTCGTGCTGGGGCCGGCCGAGCTCACCAAGTATATCCGCGACGAAAGCGCCACCTGGGCGCGGATCGTCAAAGAACGCAAGCTCGTCATCGATTAAGCGGGCGCTGCGTACGGATGACGACGACGATGACGCCGTCAAGGCCGCTGTTGCAGGTGCAGGGTGTCACCCTGCAGTACAAGACGCGCGAGCATCTGGTCACCGCGACCTATCGCGTGGATTTCGACGTCTTCCGCTCGGACCGTTTCGTGCTGTTGGGGCCCTCCGGCTGCGGCAAGTCGACGCTGCTCAAGGCGGTGGGCGGCTATCTGCAGCCGGTCGAAGGCGCGATGCGGCTGAACGGCGAGGAGATCCGCAAGCCCGGCGCCGACCGTGTGTTCGTGTTCCAGGAGTTCGACCAGCTGCTGCCGTGGAAAACGGTCCGCCAGAACGTCGCGTTCGCCTTGACTGCGAGCGGCCGGCTTTCCGGCAAGGCCGCCGACGACAGGGCGATGCATTACATCGGAAAAGTGAAGCTCACCAAGTTCGCCGACAGTTACCCGCACACCCTGTCGGGTGGAATGAAACAGCGCGTGGCGATCGCGCGAGGCATGGCGATGGAGCCGGACGTGCTGCTCATGGATGAGCCGTTCGCCGCCCTGGATGCGCTGACCCGCCGCAAGATGCAGGAGGAGTTGCTGCAGTTGTGGGAGGACACGCGCTTCACGGTACTGTTCGTGACGCATTCGATTCCGGAAGCGGTGCTGATCGGCAACCGCATCCTGCTGTTGTCTCCGCATCCGGGGCAGGTCAAGGCGGAGCTCAACAGCGACGGCACCGATCCCGTCGGCGCCGACGGCAAAAAACTCTCCGAACGGATTCACGACATGCTGTTCGCCGACCAGGTCGAGGAGCGGGAGGTGGCGCATGGCTGACGCCCCGCCGCCGCCGCCGCGCCCCGAGTTCGTGCGCGAAGTCGCCGCTGCCTACGGCGTGGTGCAGAAGCCGCTCACGACCCGGGAAAGAATCTTCAACAATGCCGCTGTTCGCAAGGGGGCCCTGCTGCTCCTGCTGGCCGTGCTCTGGCAGGCCTATTCGACGGTTCTCAACAACCCGCTGCTGTTCCCGAAATTCAGTGACACGATCGCGGCGTTCTACGATGGCGTGGTCGAGGGCGGTCACGTATTGCCGCAACGCGCCTGGTTCTCGCTGAAGCTGCTGATGCAGGGCTACGTCGCGGGCATGCTGCTCGCCGGGGTGCTCACCGCGCTGGCGATCGCGTCCCGTCTCGGCAATGATTTTCTCGAGACGCTGACCGCTATGTTCAACCCCCTGCCGGCGATCGCCTTGCTGCCGCTGGCGCTGATCTGGTTCGGGCTCGGCAACGGCAGCATCGTGTTCGTGCTGATCCATTCGGTGCTGTGGCCGGTCGCGCTCAACACCCACTCGGGCTTCCGCTCGGTGTCGCAGACGCTGCGCATGGTCGGCCGCAACTACGGGCTCACCGGGCCGCGCTACGTGGCGAAGATCCTGATTCCGGCGGCGTTCCCGTCCATCCTGACCGGAATGAAGATCGGCTGGGCCTTCGCGTGGCGCACGCTGATTGCCGCCGAGCTGGTGTTCGGCGTGTCGTCGGGCTCGGGCGGGCTCGGCTGGTTTATCTATGAAAACAAGAACCAGCTGGAGATCGCCAACGTGTTCGCCGGGCTGTTCACGGTGATCCTCATCGGCCTCCTCGTCGAGAACGTCATTTTCCAGACCATCGAACGCCGCACGATCCGCCGCTGGGGCATGCAGTCGTGAAGCCGTACGCCAGCCATCAGGAGCCAGCATGCGTATTGATCTGAAACAGGTCGAAGAGGCCGCCAAGACCCTGTACATCCGCGCGTGCAAGCTGTTGCCGCCGGACATCAAGACGGGCTTCGCCCGGCTGGACAAGGGCGAGACCGACGCTACGGCCAAGTCCGTGCTCGGTACCATGATCAAAAACATCACGGTCGCCGAGGCCAACGACAACCTGCTGTGCCAGGACACCGGCATCCCGATCTACAACGTGACCATCGGCCGCGGCGTGGACGTGGACGGCTATGCGTTGAAGCAGGCCATCGCCACCGGCTGCGCGCGGGCGACCAAGGAGCATCCGCTGCGTTCCTCCGTCGTGCATCCGGTCACCCGCAAGAACGAGCACACGTCCTGCGGGCGGCTGGTGCCGGTGATCAACATCGACTTCGTGCCGGACGACCAGACGCTGTCGATCGAGATGATTCCCAAGGGCTCCGGCTCCGAGAACAACTCCTGGCTCAAGATGGCGATTCCCGCCGACGGCATCGAGGCGGTGAAGACCTTCGTCGTGGACTGCGTGCTCGACGCGGGCGGCAAGACCTGCCCGCCGACCATCGTGGGTGTGGGCGTCGGCGGCACGGCGGATCTGTGCGTGCACCTTTCCAAGGTCGCGGCCACGCGTCCGCTGGGCTCCGCGTGTGACGACCCGGAAGGCGCCAAGCTCGAAGTGGAACTGACGAAGGCGGTGAATATGCTGGGCGTCGGCCCGCAGGGTCTGGGCGGCGATTCGACGTCCTTCGCCGTGCACGTGGAGACCGCGGCCACCCACATCACCATGAACCCGGTGGCGGTGAACATGCAGTGCCACTCCGCGCGGCGGGCGCGGGCGACGTGGACGCCGAAAGGCATGGACTACGGCTTCTAGCCCGGATTTGCCGCCAAGACGCCAAGGACGCCAAGAAAAGCGATGAAACGAACTGCCGAAAAATTTTCGCTGTTGTTTTCCTTGGCGCTTTTGGCGTCTTGGCGGCCAACACGATTGAAGGGTTAGCCATGGCCCACCACGACTTCAATATGCCCATCACCGACGCGCAGGCGCGCAGTCTGCGCGTCAACGACACGGTGACACTCAACGGCACGCTCTTCGGCATCCGCGACGCGACGCAGATTCACATGTTCGACCGCGGCCGCAAGACCCGCTTCGATATGAACGGCCACGCGGTAGTGCACACCGCACCCAACGTGCGCTGGGTGGGTGAGACGCCGGACACGCCGTCCGGTTATGAATCGGTGTGCATCGGCACCACTACCTCGGCGCGCATGGAGCGCTTCACGCGTCCGCTGATGGAGCAGTACGGTGTGCGCATCGTCATCGGCAAGGGCGGGTTGTTCAAGGCGTCGCAGGAAGCGTTCAGCGACCTCGGCGGCGTCTATCTCGCGATCATCGGCGGTGCGGCGGCGATGGAAACGACCTGGGTCGAGCAGATCGAGGAGGTCGATCTCGACGACCTTAACCCCGAGTCGCTGTGGAAGTTCCGCGTGAAGGGCTTCGGCCCGCTGCTGGTGGCGATGGACAGCCACGGCGGCAACCTCTATACCGAGGTCAACAAGGCGGCGCAGGGGAAGCGGGCGGCGGCGCTGGCATCCTTAGGCGTTAAGACGAATTAGCCGCAGAGACGCAAAGAGCGCAGAGGAAAACCGAAGCTGCTTTCGTGTCAAAAACGCGCGTTCCCTTTATCGATATTGATTTCTCCGCGTCCTCTGCGTACCCCTCAAGGGGGTATCGAGATCTCTGCGGCTAATTTAAGGTTTTAAATGAACACGATTAAAACCGACCTTCTCATCCTCGGCTCCGGCGGCGCCGGCCTGTTCGCCGCGCTGCACGCGCACCAGAAAGACCCGACGCTGTCGATCACCGTCGCGGTGAAGGGCTTGCTCGGCAAGTGCGGTTGCACGCGCATGGTGCAGGGCGGCTACAACGTCGCGCTGGCGAAGGAGGACTCGGTCGAGCGCCACTTCATGGATACTATCGAGGGCGGCAAGTGGCTGCCGCACCAGGACCTCGCGTGGACGCTGGTGGAAACGGCGATCGAGCGCATCCACGAGCTGGAAAACGAGCTCGGCTGCTTCTTCGACCGCAATCCCGACGGCAGCATCCACCAGAAGGCCTTCGCCGGGCAGACCTTCGACCGTACTGTGCACAAGGGCGATCTCACCGGCATCGAGATCATCAACCGACTGGCGGAGCAGGTGTGGGCGCGCGGCATCAACCGCCTCGAAGAACATCGCGCCGTGGAACTGGTGAAGAACAAGACCGGCGACGCGCTGGCCGGCGTGCTGATGATCGACATGCGCACCGGCGAATTCACCTTCGTGCAGGCGCAGGCGGTGTTGCTCGCCACCGGCGGCGGGCCGACCATGTACAAATATCACACGCCTTCCGGCGACAAGACCTGCGACGGCATGGCGATGGCGCTGCGCGCCGGACTCGCGCTGCGCGACATGGAGATGGTGCAGTTCCATCCGACGGGACTCCTCGCGGGCACCGACACGCGCATGACGGGCACGGTGCTGGAGGAGGGCCTGCGCGGCGCGGGCGGCTACCTGCTGAACGGCGCGCAGGAACGCTTCATGCAGAACTACGATGCGAAGCTCGAGCGCGCCACCCGCGACATCGTCTCGCGCGCGATCTTCGCCGAGATGCGCGAAGGGCGCGTCACCGCCAACGGCGGCGTCTACATCGCGATGGGCCATTTGGGCGCTGCGAACAACCGGAAGAACTTCAAGGGCATGGTCGAGCGCTGCGATGACTGCGGCTTCGATCTCGCCGGCGGGCTGGTGGAAGTCGTGCCGACCGCGCACTACATGATGGGCGGCGTGGTCTTCAACGTGGACTGCACGACCGATGTGCCGGGCCTGTTTGTGGCCGGCGAGGATTCCGGCGGCGTGCACGGCGCAAACCGCCTGGGCGGCAACGGCGTCGCGAACTCGACGGTCTTCGGCGGCATCGCGGGCGACCTGATGCCCGGCTGGATCAAGGCGCACGGCCAGCACTCGGAACCGGATCGCGCGCAGATCGACGCCGCGGTCGCGCGCTGCCGCGCGCCGCTGGCCCGCCCGGCGAAGGACCTCAATGTCATCCGCGAGAAGCTCTACGACCTCATGTGGGACGACGTGGGCATCGTGCGCGATGCCGTCTCGCTCGCGCGGGCGGACGGCGCGCTGGACGAACTCGATGCCGCGCTCGATGCCGCGGGCGTGGAGGGCGGAAACCTCGCCTACAACCTCACCTGGCACGAGTGGATGAACCTGAAGAGCCTGGTGCTGGTGTCGCAGTCGATCCGCTTTGCCGCGATGGCCCGCGAAGACTCGCGCGGCGCGCACTTCCGCGCGGACTTTCCCGAGATTCGTGATCTTCCGAACTCGCGCTTTACCTGCGTGACGTGGGCGGACGGCCGCTTTGCCGCCGACACCCGGCCGGTGGTGTTCAACCGGGTCAAGCCCGGCGAGACGCTGCTCGTGGAGCGGGCGGTCGCGTGAGCGCGGGGCTACGGCCGCGGCACGGCGGGTTCATCGGGCCAGATGATGCCCGCCGTTTGAAAGCCGCCGTCCACGTTGAGCACGTGTCCGGTCACCATGCCGCTTTCGTCCGACGCGAGGAATACGGCTGCGCTGGCGATATCCGCGGGGGTCGCTGCCCGCGGCAACGCCATGCGGGCGTAGGTGGCCTGACGCTGCGCGGACGTGCTGTGGGCCTGCTCGACGTCGGTGGGGCCGGGGGCGATCGCGTTGACGCGGATGTTGCGCGGCCCCAGTTCGACGGCCATGACCGCGGTCAGGTTGATCACGCCGGCCTTGGAGGCGCCGTAGGCGGCGCGGCCGCTGCCGCCGCGCTGGCCCGAAATCGAGGCGATGTTGATGATGGCGCCGCCGCTGGCACTGGCCATCGCGCGCGCGGCCGCCTGGCCGCACAGCATCGTCCCGGTGAGGTTGACCTTCAGGATCCGCTCCCACGCGTCCAGTGTCATCTCCAGAAAGGGCGCGCGGGTGGTCACCCCCGCGTTGTTCACGAGGATGTCCAGCGGGCCGTAACGCTGGCCGGCGAAGGCCACCGCCGCCAGCGCCTGGTCCGGTTGCGTGACATCGAGGCGGAACGGCGCGGCCGCATGGCCGTCCGCGCAAATCCCGGCGGCCACGCGGTCGGCGCCATCACCATCCGCGTCGCTCACGATCACGCTGGCGCCTTCCTGCGCGAAGCGGGCCGCGATCGCCTTGCCGATGCCGCGGCCGGCACCGGTGACGAGGGCGACTTTATTCTTTAATCTCACGGGCAGCCCCCGCTGAAAGTCTTGCCGCATCCCGCCATAGACGGGAGCGCGCAGCACGAATTTTGCCGGTCAAGCGGCATCCAATAAACCAAAGGAGGAAACGTCATGTTCAGGACCCGGTTGTGGAAAGTCATGGTGGTTTTATCGCTGACCTGCGGCCTCACCAGCGGACGCGCGGGCGCCGAAGTCGCGGAACTCAAGGTCGCGATCCAGGACGGACTCGCTTATCTGCCGTTCATTATCATGCAGAACAACGGGCTCGTCGAAAAACACGCCAAGGCCGCCGGCATCGACAACCTGAAAGTGACGTGGGCCAAGCTGGCCAGCGGCGCGGTCATGAACGACGGGCTGCTGTCGGGCAGCCTCCATATCGCTACCGGCGGGGTGCCGGGACTGGCGACGATCTGGTCGGCGACGCGCGGCAACCTCAACGTCAAGGGCGTTGGCGCCTGGGTGTCGATCCCGAACTACCTCAATGTGAGGAACCCCGCGATAAAGTCGGCGAAGGACTTCACCGACAAGGACCGCATCGTCGTCCCGGCGGTCAAGGTCTCCAACCAGGCCGTTTACCTCCAGATGCTGGCCGAGCAGTTGTTCGGCGCCGGCAACCAGAACCGCTTCGACAGCCTGACCGTGTCGATGGCACACTCGGACGGGCTGGTGGCGATGCTGTCGCCGGCTTCGGAGGTCACCGCGCATTTCACGATCGAACCGTTCGCCTCGATGGAGCGGGACAAGGGCGCGCGCAGCCTGCTGACGTCCTTCGACATCCTCGGCGGCCCGGCGACCACCAGCGTGGTGTGGGCGACGTCGCGCTTCCACGACGAGAATCCCAAGGTCTATGCCGCCTTCGTGAAGGCGATGGAAGAGGCTTTCGACGTGATCCGCAAGGACAGCAAGGGGGCGGCAGAGTTTTATCTTAAGGTCACCAAGACCAGGGAAAACCCGGAAAACGTGGCGCGCATGCTGAACGATCCGCTGATCCGCTGGGGCATCGTGCCGAACAACGTGATGAAGCAGGTCGATTTCATGTACCGCACCGGTGCGATCAAGGCCAAACCGGATTCGTGGCGGGAGCTGTTCTTCCCGAACGTGCACGGTTCGCCAGGCAGCTGAACGTCTTTTCGACTTAAACCACGAGAGACCCATGACGACACGCGACGAAACGCACGACAAGGGCCTGCGCATTCGCAAGGAAGTGATGGGCGCCGCGAATGTCGAGGCGCGGCTTGCGGCCTCCAGCGAGTTCATGCAGCCGCTGCAGGACATGATCTCCCGGTGGGCGTACGGCGAGATCTGGGCCCGCGACGAATTGCCGCGGAAGATCCGCAGCATGCTGGTGCTGGCGATGATGGCGGCGCTGAACCGCCCGCAGGAGTTGCGCGTGCATGTCATCGGGGCGCTCAACAACGGTTGCAGCAAGGATGAGATCCGGGAGGTCCTGCTCCAGGTGACCATCTACTGCGGCATCCCGGCTTCGCTGGACGCGCATCACGTCGCGCAGGACGTGTTCAAGGAACTCGGCGTGTGAGGCTCCAGGGCAAGACGGCGGTCGTTACCGGCGCGGGCCGCGGCATCGGGAAGGCGATCGTCGCCGCGTTTGCCCACGAGGGCGCGCGCGTGGTGGCGGCCGATCGTGACGCGGCGTCTGCGCAGACCACCGCGGCGGAATTGACCGCGCAAGGGCATGACGTGTTTGCGGTGACCGCTGACGTGGGCGTTGAGCGCGACGTGGATGCCATGGTGGACGCCACGCTGGCGCGCTTCGGCGCCCTCGACGTGCTCGTCAGCAATGCGGGCGTCGGTTTTCATCGTGCATTGGTCGACCTGGCGCTCGACGACTGGGAACGCGTGCTGCGCGTCAACCTGACCGGCACCTTCCTCTGCGTGCAGCGCGCCGCGCGCGTGATGTCCGCGCGCGGCGGCGGCAGCATCATCGTCATGGGTTCCACCTCCGGCCAGCGGGGCGCGATGGCGCGCACGGCGTACGGCGTGTCCAAGGCGGGCGTCATGCAACTGACCCGCATCGCCGCCGCCGAGCTCGCCCCGTCCGGCGTGCGCGTCAACGCCCTGGCGCCGGGACCGATCACCACGCCGCTCTCGCTGTCCAACCACACCGAGAGCCAGCGCAACGCCTACCTCGAACGCATCCCGATGCGGCGTTACGGGGAAATGGGCGAGGTCGCGGCCGCGGCGGTGTTTCTCGCCAGTGCCGAGTCGAGCTACGTCAACGGGCATGTCCTGAACGTGGACGGGGGCATGAACGAGGCGGGCCTCATGTTCAGCGGCGAGGAGATGCGGGCCTACGCCGGACGGGCGCCCGGCCAGGATCCGCGTTGAGAAGGACCTGGCCTCGTTCCCGGCAAGGCGGGCCGGGTGATACCCTGCTGATCCCGGTGGCAGCCGCCACCTGACCGCAGACGGCGCCCGGCCGGACCGGACGTCACACAGGGCCGGAGAGCCCGGAGGAGATCACATGCAGGCTTTTCGTTTCTCGGCTCGTGCGCTGCCGGGCGCGCTCCTGGCGCTCGTGTGCACCGTTCCCGCGCTGGTATTCGCGCAGGACTATCCCGTCAGGTCGGTGCGCGTGGTCGTGCCCTTCCCGGCCGGCGGCGGCAGCGACATCATCGCGCGCGTCACGGCGCAGAAGCTGTCCGGCGCCCTGGGCCAGCAATTCGTCATCGACAACCGCGCCGGCGCCAGCGGCAACATTGCCTCCGAGATCGTCGCCAAGGCCCCACCCGACGGCTACACCCTGCTGTTCGCGAACTCGTCGCTCGCGATCGCGCCCGCGATGTTCCAGAAGCTGCCCTTCGACCCGATCCGGGATTTCGTCCCTATCTCGATGGTGTCGTCCTATCCCTTCGTGCTGGTCGCGCATCCTTCGTTGCCGGTGAAGTCCGTGAAGGAACTGGTCGCGCTGGCGAAGGCGAAGCCGGACACGCTCGCCTATTCGTCGGCCGGCGGCGGCACCATGTCGCACCTGGCGATGGAACTGCTGCGCGTCAAATCCGGCGGCATCAGGATGACGCACCTGCCGTACAAGGGCGCCGCGCCGGCCAGCGTGGCCCTGATCTCCGGTGAGGCCCAGATCGCCTTCATCGTCATGCCGGTGGCGCAGACGCAGATCAACGCCGGCCGCCTGCGCGGCCTCGGCGTGGCGGCGCCGGCCCGGTCGCCGGTCCTGCCGCAGCTGCCGACGATGATCGAAGCCGGCATCGCCGGTCACGAAGCGCTGCAGTGGAACGGCTTGTTCGCCCCCGCGAAAACGCCGCAGGCGGTACTCGACCGCCTGCACCGCGAAGTGGTGAAGGCGCTCGCCGCCACGGACGTCAAGCAGCGTTTTGCGGACGAAGGCGTCGACCCGGTGGGCAGTTCGCCGGCCGAGTTCGCGGCTTTCTACCGCGTCGAAGCGGACAAGTGGGGCGATGTCGTCAAGCGTTCCGGCAGCAAGCTCGACTGAACGCGCGGCGCAAAAAGAAACACCCCGCCGCGGCGGGGTGTTGTCAGGCCCGGGCTGCCGGGAAACGGGTCAGTCGCAGAACTTCGTGACGGGCACCGGATCCTTCGCATCCCGGCCTTCCCAGAAAATCACCTTGGCATCGAAGCCCTTGCTTACCAGGTAATCGCGCACGACCTTGGCGCGTTCCTCGTCGAGGTTAGGGTTGCTGCTCGCCTCGGTGCGGTCGGTGTGGCCGATGATGATGACCGAGCCCAGAGCGGTCGGTCGCGTGTCCTTGCCCACGCCCTGCTGCACCGTCTTGACCATGCTGTCGATATCTTCCCGGCCGGCGGGCTTCAACACGGCGCTGCCGTAATCCCAGGCGAAATCGCCCTGGGCCATCGCGGCGAGCGTGATGTTCTCGGTGGTGGGCTTGCCGGCCGGCGCGCCGGGCTTGGGCGGCGGCGGCGGCTTGACCTTGGAGCCGGCGACCTCTACCGCGACACGGCGGTTCGGCTGCAGGCAACTGAGGGTTTCGGGGCTGGTCGCGCAACCGGCGACGAGCGCGGCCAGTGCGGTGGCCACGCAGACTGATGTTTTCATGCGCTTCTCCTCGGGTGTATTTTTGTGCATCGACAGATACGGCGCGACCCGTGCCTTCTCGTGTGCCCTCGCGCGCAGTACTTCGATTCTAGGCCGCACCCAGCGCCCGGGACAAGAAGGAATTCCCGATGAAATTACGGTGCAGTGCAGCACCAACAGCGGGATGCGCCGCAATCGCGCATGGTGCATGGATGGACCACATGCAGGCGGTCGGGTAACGTAGCCCGCAGCCGACATTCCGGCACAGGGGAGACCATCATGCAAGGCACCACCTTCGCACGCGCGGCGTTCGCGCTTGCCGTCGTCGTCAGCGCGCCCGCCGTCTGGGCGCAGAACGTGAAGATCACGCCGCTCGGCTCGCACGACGGCGAACTGTGCGACCGCGACCGCGCGACGATCTTCGAGGACCCGACCGGCGTGCGCATCCTCTACGATGCCGGCCATTCGGTGACCGGCGGCGACGACGTGCGGCTGGGCGACGTGCATGTCGTGCTGCTCTCGCACGCGCACGGCGACCACATGGGCGACCGCAGGATGAAGGCGCTGGGCGCGGGCACCTGCGCCGCGGCGGAAACCATTTCCGCCGCGCCGAATTCCACCACCGCCGAAATCGCGGCGGCGAAGAACGCCGCGATCATCATGATCGCCGACATGGGCGCCTTCATCGGCAAGAAAGTGCAGAACGTCCAGGGCAAGCCGACGGCGAACTGCGCGGAGGCGGCCGGCAGCATCACGGTGCCGCTGCCCGCGCCCTGCCTCGCCAACGTCCACCTCGGTGGCACGCGCGTGGTGAAGACCGCCGGCGCCGCGAAAGGCGTGGAAATCACCACCATCCATGCCGCGCACGCGAGCGGCGTCTCGCGCGATCTGCTGACCGATCCGGAAAAAGCCAATCTGGCGCTCGACAACCTGACGATGCAGCTCGGACCCCCGAGCGGCTATGTGATCGCCTTCACCAACGGCCTGAAGGTTTACCTGTCCGGCGACACCGGGCTGCACAGCGAGATGAAGACGCTGGTGAACGAGTACCACAAGGCCAACCTCGCGGTGATGAACCTCGGCACCAGCGCGGTGACCATGCACGCGGCCGCCTACGCCATCAACAACCTCGTCGCTCCCGCGGCGGTGATCGCCTCCCACGTGAACGAGGCGGCGACCGCGGGCGGAAAACTGCGACCCGAATCGCGGACCGCGGCGTTTACCGCGCTCGTCAAGGGGCGTCCGGTCTATCCTGCGGTGAGCGGAAAGACGATGGAGTTCGACGGCAGCGCCAGGTGCGTGGCGGGGTGCTGATGGGGGAGGGTAAAGACGTTGACCCCGTATGTTCGCGGCGTCAGTCGAGCGTAACGCCGGCCGCCTTGATCACCTTGCCCCAGATATCGAATTCTTCGCGGATGAACGCGGCAAATTGTTCGGGCGTATTCGATCGGGCCTCAGCGCCCTGAGATAGCAGGCGTTCTTTCGTATCCGGCGCTTCCAGCGATTTCACCAGTGCGGCATGCAGTTTGGCGGTGATGTCCTTCGGCGTCGCCGCGGCGACGACGACGCCGTACCAGTTGTCGGCGCGCACGCTCGGATAACCTGCCTCTGTCATGGTCGGCACGTCCGGCAGGGTGGCCTGACGCTTTGCGGTCGCCACCGCGAGCGCGCGCAACTTTCCGGCCTTGACGTGCGGCAGCAGCACCGGCACATCGAGAATGGTGAACAGCACATGTCCGCCGAGCAGATCGATGACCGCCGGCGCCGCGCCCTTGTACGGAACATGTATGAGCTCGATGCCGGCGGCGACCCGCAGAGACTCGACCGCGAGATGCGGCATGCCGCCATTGCCGGTGGAGCCGTAACTCAGTTGCCGGGGCTTCGCCTTCGCCAGCGCGACCAGCTCCTTGGTCGTTTTCACCGGCAGCGAAGGATGCACGACCAGCATTTCCGGGACCGTAACCGCGAGCGTGACCGGCGCGAGATCCCGGTTCACGTCGATCGACAGCTTGGCGTAGAGATTGGGTGCAAAGGTGAGCACGCCGGTGCCTGCGAAGTAGACGACGTAGCCATCGGCGGGCACGCCCCTGACGAGATATTCGGCGGCGATCATGCCGCTGACGCCGGGACGGTTTTCGACGATGACCTGCTGGCCGACGACCTCGGTCATTTTCTGTGCGATCGTGCGCGCGAAGAAATCGGCGGGTCCGCCGGCCGGAAACCCGACCAGCATGCGAATCGACTTGGCGGGGAAAGCCGCGGCGCCGGCGGGGGCCTGCGCGAGTGCCGGCGTGACGCAGGACAGGGCAACGGCGAATGGCGCGACGCGCATCAGGCTACGCATGATTTCCTCCGGTTTTATTCTTGGAAAAAAACGGTGCGGGGAATGGGAGGGTCAAACCACCATTTCCGCATCCGCGACTGTATCGGCGGCCCGGCAGACGGTCAATCGCAAGGCATACGCTGCCCCCGCACTCCCGGACGATTTGCATTCTGCAGCGTACCGAACCGTCACCCGCCGACGCAAAGCGGGGCGGAGGTCAATGAAACCAGGTTTAAGCCTTCCTTAAGCGAGGCTCTCTAGCATGCGTGACCGCATGTAGAAGGGAGCATTCCAATGGAAGACCTTGAGGGATTCGCACGCCTCGCCAGGGCGGTGGTGCTGGCGGACGAGGTCATGGAGCGGGCCACGAAGGAAACGGTGGTGGAGGCCGCCCGCATCCTCGCCGCGGAACTCGCCCATTACAAGCTGAAGTTCGGCAAAACGGCGATCGACAAGACGGCCATGCTGGTCGACTTCAACCACCTGACGGAAGACCAGGCGGAATGGATGTCCGAGAGCCTGGAGAATCTGGTTGTCGCGCTGGTGACGGTGCGGGAGGGCGAGGGTGGGGCGCAGTCCGTACTGCAGTAAGTTTGCCCTGCGGCGGCGGGACGACCTGGTGAAGGTGCCGGGGAAGCGACGAAGGGGTCGCACACTACCCGCGGGTGTTGAGGGGTGTGTGCTTTAACGCGACCGGTCTGGCGTCGAATGCGGCCCGCCGTGGACGCCGGTCACTGATCCAGTTTTATGTTGGCGGTTGTGATCACGCCCCGCCATTTTGTGCTTTCGTTCTGCATGTACGCACCAAACTCGGCCGGTGTGGTCTCTTTGAATAATTCCATTCCCAACGCGGAATAACGCTCACGGATCTCGGGCGTGCTCAAGGCCGTGCGGATTTCGGTGTTCAACCGCAGGATGATTTCCCTCGGCGTCCCGGCAGGCGCGATCACGCCGTTCCACGCGGTGCCGACCACCTTGGGCCAGCCGGTTTCGGCGAAGGTCGGCACGTTGGGCAGGAATACGCTACGGCGGTCGTTCGCCACCGCGAGCGGCCTGAGCTTGCCGTTCTGGATAAAGGGCAACGCCACTGGCAGCACGCTCCACAAGGCATCTACATGACCGCCGATCGTGTCGGTCAGCGCCGGCGCACCGCCTTTATAGGGGATGGGATTGACGCGTATCCTGGCCGCCTGATGGAAAAGTTCCGTCAGCAGATGCTGCACCGTGCCGACGTTCGGATACGCCGAATTGATGGTGCGCGTCTTGGCCAGCGCGACGAACTCCGCCACCGAGCGCGCCGGCAGCGAAGGGTGCACGACGAGAACGCTCACACTTTCGTTGGCCAGTACGATCGGTTCGAAGTCGCGCGTCGGATCGTAGGGCAGGGTCGGGTACAGGCTTCGCGCAATGGTCATGGGGCCGGGCTGCGCCATGCCGATCGTGTAGCCATCTGGCATTGCCTTGGCGAGCACATCAGTTCCTGCGATGCCGTCCACGCCGGGGCGGTTTTCGACGACGACGGAGCGTCCCAGGCTTTCGCTAAGTTTCTGGCTGATGATGCGGGCTACGAGATCGGTGCCGCCGCCGGGGGTGGAGGGAGTGATCATTCGGATGCCCTTGGCCGGATAGGTTTGCGCGGGCGCCGGGACGGCTGCGGCAAGCATCGCCGCTGCAAGGAATGCAGGTCGTTTCATGCGGTCTCCACAGGGAGGGCTGCGTGCTGCGCTGCCGCAAGCATATTGCGCTGATCGACCGGAAATGGGAAGACAGCGTGTTTTTTCATTCGGACAGCGGTACGTTGTCCGGCGGTTGCGTACGGAGGGTGCGTTGCATAACATCATTCCGGCTTCGTTGCGGAGCGGCGATGTCTTGCCGCGCCGGTTTTGCGCAGGCGGCCAGGCGTCATTCCCCACGACAAACAGGATGCATCGATGCAGATAGACCATGGCAGCTTGATGGCCCGCACGCAGGAAGCCGAAGCGGAATTGCGCGATCACGGGCTCGACGGGCTGGTGCTCTATGCAAACGGCAGCACGCTCGGCAACCAGGCTCGCACGCACGGTTATATGCGGTATTTCTGCGATTTCGACAGCCATAATTTCCCCGCGGTCTTCATCCTGCGCCCGGGCGAGCCGGCCGTGCTGATCACGGGCAATGCCAACGCCCGCAACAACCGCGACGTCGGCTGGGAAAAAAGCCTCTGGGTACGGGGCATCCGTCACGTCACCGCACAGGCGCTGGGCGACGAGATCGTGAAAGTCCTCGGCGCGGGCAACGGCGCTCCGCGTCGAGTCGCCTACCTCGGCTACAACGAAACACTGGCGCCCGTGTGGAAGGCGATCGAACGGGGCCTGCCCGGCGTCGAGTGGGACCACGAGTTCGGCGCGCGCGTGCTCGACAAACACCGCGTGCAGAAAAGCCCGCAGGCGCTGGCGATCCACCGGCACGCGGCGGAAATCTGCGACCTGATGTTCGCAAGGCTAGCGCGGGAGGTCCGCAGCGGCAAGCCGGGCTACCAGCTGCAGGCGGCGATGGAACATACCGCGAAAGAAGAAGGTTGCGAATATTGCCTGATCTGGCTGACGGTGTTGCCACATGCCGATTTTTCGCGCTTCAACAAGGAGGAATGTCTGCGGGCGCCGCAGGAAGGCGATCAGGTACTGGCCGGGATTTACATCATCTACGAGGGTCACTGGGGGCATGCCATCCGCACGGGCAACGTGGGCGAACCCACACCTGAACACCGGCTGCTCTACGATCGTGTGAACCAAATGATCGACGCGGGGCTGGGCAAGATCCGCCCGGGCGACAATCTGCACGACGTGAATACCGCAATGACAAAGGTCTGGCAGAAGTACTACCAGCCGCATGAAATCCGCCGGTCTCGTCCGGGCCATGGCCTCGGCTACTCGTACGAGGATCCGATCGTGAGCCAGGCCTTTCCCTACGCGTGGAATGTCAAGGACGGCCCGCAGCCCGAACCGATCGTCATCAAGCCGGGCATGCTGATGGAGTTGCACCCGCAGATCTGGGTGCCGGGTGCGGGCGGGGCGATGATCGGGGAAATGGTCGCGGCCACCGACACAGGCTACGAGGTACTCACCCGCTACCCGCGGGCGCTGCAGGTCTGGTAAGCACGGTTAAGTGGCGCCGGTTTCCCGATAAATGGTGTTCTGGCCATTTTCAATGGACTGACTCGTGCGCGGCGCTCCTCTAGAGCACGCCCCCCGCCTTCAACTTCGCCACCTCCGCTTCCCCATACCCCAGCTCCTTCATCACCTCCGCCGTATGCTCCCCGCTCTCCGGCGTGTGCTTGCGGATGCTCCGCGGGATGCCCGGCATGTTGAGCGGTGAGGCGACCACCTTGGTGTCGCCGAACACCGTGGATTTCATCGGCGTCGCGATGTTGAGATGTTGCACCTGCGGCTCCGCGAAGACCTGGTCGATCTTGTTGATGGGGCCGGCGGGGATGCCGACCGATTCGCAGAGGTCCACCCAGTGCGCGGTGGGCTTCTGGCGCGTGACGTCGCCGATCGCGGCATAGACGGCCGGGCGGTCCTTGCGGCGCGCTTCCTGCGAGCTCCATTCGGGTTTGGTGGCCCACTCGGGCTTGCCGATCGCCTCGCAGAACTTGATCCAGTGGTGCGGCGCCGTGGCGGAGATGTTGACCGCGCCGTCGGCCGTGGGAAAGGCGTTGCTGGGGATCATGGTCGGGTGCTCGTTGCCGGCCTGCCCCGCGACGTCGCCCTTCATCAGGTAGCGCGCGGCCTGGAAGTCCATCAGGAACACCTGCGTCTCGAGCAGGCTGGTGTGCACCCAGCGGCCGACGCCGGTGCGCTCGCGCTCGAACAGCGCGGTCATGATGCCGAACGCCAGCGAGGTGCCGGCGACGAGGTCGTTGACCGCGATGCCCGCGCGCACCGGACCCTGGCCCGGCATGCCCGTGACGGACATCAGGCCGCCCATGCCCTGCGCGATCTGGTCCACGCCGGCGCGATGGCTCGCCGGGCCGTCCTGCCCGAAGCCGCTGATGCTCCCGTAGACGATGCGCGGGTTGATCTTCTTCACGTCCTCGTAGGCGATCTTCAGGCGGTGCTTCACCGGCGCGCGCATGTTCTCGACGATCACGTCGGCGCGGGCGGCGAGCTTCATGAAGATGGCGTGGCCTTCCGCGGATTTGAGGTTGAGCTGGATCGCGCGTTTGTTGCGATGCAGGTTCTGGAAGTCCGGGCTCTGGCGGCGGCCGATGATGTCCTCGCTGCCTGCGCCGGCCTGCTCGATGCGGATCACCTCCGCGCCCCAGTCGGAGAGGTGGCGCACGCAGGTCGGGCCCGCGCGGGCGAGCGTCAGGTCCAGCACGCGGAGGGTGGACAGGGGGAGGGGCGGGGTCGTCGTGTCGTTCATGGTTCTCTCTTTCAGTCCCAGTCGGGCGCGCGGCCCTTGGGGTTGGCGATGCGGCCGTCCGGCCGTTTGAGGGCGGCGATTTTCTGCATTTCGCCGTCCGTCAGTTCGAAGTTGAACACGTCCAGGCTTTCCGCGATATGCCCGGGGTTCGCGGAGCGCGGAATGGGGGCGACGCCCTGCTGCAGCAGCCAGCGCAGGCCGATCTGCGCGACGGACTTGCCGCGTGCCCGGGCGATCCCGGCCACGACCGGGTCGTTGATCAGCTTGCCGCGCGCGAGCGGGCAGTAGGCGGTGAACACCATGCCGTGCTGCCGGCAATAGTCGAGGATCTTCGTCTGGTCGAGGTAGGGATGGTACTCCGCCTGCAGCGTCACCAGCGGCTCCGGGCAGAGCTGGCGCGCCTCCTCGAGCATCGCGATGTTGTAGTTCGCCACGCCGAGGTGCCGGGCCAGTCCGTCGCGCCTGGCCTTGGCCAGGGCGCCGATCGTTTCCGCGAGCGGCACTTTCTCGGGACTGGGCCAGTGCACGTGCAGCAGATCCACGTAATCCACCTGCAGGGTCTTCAGGCTTTCGTCCACGGACTTCGAGAAGTCCGCCGCGCGCAGGTATTCGTGCGAGACCTTGGTGACGAGGAAGATGTCTTCGCGCGGCACGCCGGAGGCGCGAATGCCTTCGCCCACGCCTTTCTCGCTGCCGTACTTCCAGGCGGTGTCGATATGCCGGTAGCCGAGCTTCAGTGCGGTGGCGACGGTCTCGGCGCAATCGCCGAGGTGCGAGGTGCCGAAGCCGAGGGCGGGGATCTGCGCGCCGTGGGCGGAGAGGAGGGGGATGACGGGGGCGTTCATGAAATTTTCCGGCAGGATGGTAGGCAGTGCGGCCGATGGCCCGGACCGGGAGGAATGGCGGGCCACGGGCACACGATTATTCGTGTTACTTTAACCCCAAAACACGCCGCCACCTCGCCGAGCGGAAGGTGCACATCCGATTTTCCAGGAGGAGTTCATGAAAGCAGCCGGTATCGTCATCGCGGCGCTGGCCGCCGCCGTCACCTGCAGCACGCAGGCACAGACCTTTCCCGCAAAACCGATCCGCATCATCGTTCCGCTCGCGCCGGGCGGCAACGTGGACATCGTCGCGCGCCTGCTGGCGCAGCACATGGCCGAAACTTTCGGCCAGCAGGTGATCGTGGACAACCGGCCCGGCGCCAGCAGCCTCGTCGGCACGCAACAGGTGGCCAAGGCGCCGGGCGACGGTTACACGCTGCTGGCGATGGCCAACACCTTCGCGATGGTGCCCTCCATCATCTCGAATCCGGGCTACGACCCCTTGAAGGACTTCAGTGCGGTGACACTGACCTGCCTCGTGCCGCAGGTGGTGATCGTCAACCCGTCACTGCCGGTGCGCTCGATCAAGGAGTTGATCGCGCTGGCCCGCGCACGGCCGGGGCAGATCGCCTACGGCACGTCCGGCGCCGGCGGCACCGGGCACATGGCGACCGTACTGCTGGCGAACCAGACGGGCGTGAAGCTGCTGCACATACCCTACAAGGGCAACGCCCCGGCGCTGATCGACCTCGTGGGCGGCCAGATCATGATGATGTTCGACCAGATCAGCACCTCCGAGCAGTACATCAAGGGCGGCAAGGTGCGTGCGCTGGCGGTCTCCAGCCTGACCCGCTCGCCGCTGTTTCCCGACCTGCCGACGATCAGCGAGTCCGGCGCTCCCGGCTACGAGGACGTGACCTTCAACGGCCTGATGGCGCCGGCCGGCACGCCGCTCACGGCCCGCGCGCGGATCCAGGAGGAGGTGGCCCGTATCGTGCGCATCCCGGCGTTGCGCGACCGCTACCTGGAGCGCGGCATCGAACTCAAGGCGAGCGCCTCGCCCGACGAGTTCGCCGCCTACGTGAAGGCGGAGTTCGACAAAAAAGCCAAGCTCGCGCGGGAAGCGAATATCCGGCTGGATTAAACTCGGCCTACTCCCGCGCCGCGCCGGCGGCGGGGATGCACTGAAAAGGAATTTCCGTGTCACTGCACGATGAAGGAACGCCGGCCTTCAGGCCGGCGCCGCTGGCCTGCGACAGCCATTTTCACGTCTTCGGACCGGCCGAGAAATATTCCTACGGCACCGACCTGCGCTACGCGCCGCCGCACGCGCCATTGCAGGACTACCTCGCGCTGGCCAAACACCTGGGCATCGAGCGCTACGTGTTCGTGCAGCCGTCCGCCTACGGGCGCGACAACGCCTGCATGCTCGACGCGATGCGCGAGGTGGGCACCGCCCGCTGCCGCGGCATCGTGGACGTGGACGAGAACGCACCGGACGCGGAGCTCGCGCGCCTGCATGCGGCGGGCGTGCGCGGCGTGCGCGTCAACGTCTCGCCCATCCATCCGCCGACACCGGGCCTTGCCGCGAAGATGCTGCCGCGCATCGAACGCCTGAACGTGCGCTGCGCGGAGCTCGGCTGGCAGCTCGACTTCCTGACGCCGGGCTGGCTCACGCGCGAACTGTTTCCCGTGATGCGCAGACTCAAGGTGGACTTCACCGTCGCGCACATGGGCATGTTCCTGGCGAAGGACGGCGTCGCGCAGCCGGGCTTCCAGGAATTCCTGGCGCTGATCCGGGAAATGCGCAACGGCGGACCGAACGGCGCCCACTGCTGGCCCAAGTTCACCGGCACCTACCGCATGTCCACCGCGCCGGGGTTCAGTGACGAGGCGCCGTTCGCGCGCGCCTTGATCGACGCCGCGCCGGACCGCATCATCTGGGGCAGCGACTACCCGCACCTGTCGTTCGCGGACAAGGTGGGTTCGGTCGAGCTCTTCAACCTGCTGGCCGACTGGGCGCCCGACGCGGCCGTGCGCAAGCAGATCCTCATCGACAATCCCCAACGCCTGTTCGGCTTTTAGAAGGAGTACCGCATGGCCACGCTGTCCGTACCCAATCCCGTCAAGGAACTGCTGAAAGCCGGCAAGGTCGCGCTCGGCATGAACGTGCGCATCGTCAAAACCGGCGACATCGCGCGCATCGCCAAGACGACGGGCCATGACTTCATCTTCATCGACCTGCAGCACTCGCTGTTCAGTATCGAATCGGTCGGCCACATCGCGCAGGTCGCGCTCAGCATCGGCATCGCGCCGCTCGTGCGCGTGCGCAGCGTCGACGATCCGGACACCTCCACGCTGCTCGACAACGGCGTCATGGGTATCGTGTTCCCCGACGTCAACACGGCGGCGGAAGCCAAGCGGGCGGTCAGCCGTGCGAAGTATCCGCCGATCGGCAAGCGCTCGGTGGGCGCGGGCTACCCCATCCTCGATTACCGGCCGACGAACACCGCCGAGGTGGTGCCGGCGCTGCAGGCCAACACGCTCGTCGTGTGCATGATCGAGACGCAGGAAGGGTTGGACAACGTCGAGGCGATCGCCGCGGTGGAGGGTGTTGACGTGATTCATGTCGGCTCGAACGACCTGCTGACCGCGATGGGCAAGCCGGGAACCTTTGGCAGCGCCGAGCATGTCGCCGCGCTGGAAAAAGTGATCGCGGCGGCGAAGAAGCACGGCAAGACACCGGGCGTGGGCGGCGACCGCAACCTCGCGCGCCAGGTGGAGTTTATCCGCAAGGGCATGCACTTCATCACGACCAATAGCGAGGCCGCATTCATCGTCGCGGAAGGCTCGCGCGTCACCAGCGAACTGCGCAAGGCGCTGGCCTGATGCCGGCTTTCGGCAACGGCCCCGGCCTGGAGACGTACTACACGATCGACGATTTCACCGATCCGTGGACGCAGCCGGAGACCGTGCTGATGCTGCACGGCAACTGCGAGAGCCACCAGGCCTGGTACGGCTGGGTGCCGCACCTCGCGCGCCACTACCGCGTGGTGCGGCCGGACATGCGCGGCTTCGGGCAGTCGACGCCCATGCCGGCGGATTTTCCGTGGACGCTGGACACGGTCATCGACGACTACTGCCGGTTGATGGACCACCTGGGTGTTGCGCGCTTCCACGTCATCAGCGCGAAGATCGGCGGCGTCATCAGCCGCGCATTCGCCGCACGCCGGCCCAAGCGCGTGCAGACGCTCACCATCGCCGGTTCGCCGCCGCCGGTGCGGCTCGACCTCGACACCATCGCGGCCCGCGTGGCGGAGGTGAAGGACCAGGGCATCGAACACTGGGCGCGCCGCAGCATGGGCGGACGGCTGGGCTCGGCTTTTCCGAAGGCGGGCGCGGAGTGGTGGATCAACTACATGGCGAAAACGCCAGTGTCCACGGAGCTCGGCTTCGTCGGCACCATCAATTTTTCGGACATCACGGAAGACGTGAAGAAAATCAAATGCCCGATGCTGGTCATCACGACCGAGGGCAGCGCGCTCGGCTCCGTGGAGCAGATGCGCGCCTGGCAGAAGCAGGTCGGCGCCTCCGAACTGGTGGTGCTGCCGGGCGATTCCTTCCACGTCGCGGCGACGGACCCCGACCAATGCGCGCAGGCGACGCTCGCCTTCATCCGGAAGCACTCTTCATCATGATCCGCACAACGACGACAGTACTGCTGGCCGCTGCGGCGCTTGCCGTCACCTCCTTCGCGTGGGCCCAGTCCTATCCCAACCGCCCGGTGCGCGTCGTGGTGCCGTATCCGCCCGGTG
>JBOIEQ010000036.1:0-32623 GCA_050741255.1 Burkholderiales bacterium
CGCCAGTTCCGCGGCGAGCGCCGTGGCGCGCGTGGCGAGCGCCGGCGCCAGCGGCGGGCCGGTCGCCGCGCCGAGCCCCTGCGTGAACTTCAGCAATTCGGCCGCGGCCCGCCCGGCGTTGCCTGCGCGAAGGTGCACCTCGGCCAGGCCGAGCTGCCAGTCGGCGGCGCCGACTTCGGGCGGCGGCGGCAAGGCTTCGACCAGCCGCGCGGCCGTGGCCGACTGGCCGTTGGCGGCCGCCACGCGCGCGAGCTGGTAGCGGACCTGAGGATCGAGGTCCGCGACGGGAAACGCGCGCGGATCCTCGAACAAGCGCAGTGCCACGCGCCCGAGATTGTCCTGGGTGAGGGAGGTGACGAGTTGTAGCTGCGCGGTCAGCCGGGTGTCGCGCGACACGCCGGTGCGCGCCAGTTGCGCGAACAGGGCGCGCGCCACGCCCGGCTCGGGGCCGAAGCGGCGCGCCGCGTAGTCCGACCAGCGCGCATCGTCGCCCTTGAGCAGGCCCGCGCGGTTGGCCGTCGTGGCGGCGACTTCGCCGTAGCGCTTCCACAGGGCCTCGGTGAGCGCGGCCACCCGCGCCGGCTCGCGCGCGTCCGCCGCGTCGAGCGTGCGTTCGAGCGCTTCGAGTTCGAGCGCCGGATTCTTCATCCGGGCCGCCGCCTCACCGATCGTCACCCAGTAGCCTTCGACGCCGGGCTGCCGCGTCGCCAGCGTGCGCGCCTGCGCGAGGGTCTGCTCCGGCGTGGCGAGTCCCATGCGCAGCCGCATGCGCAGCCGCGCAGGCGCCTCGTCGGGCAGTTGCGCGAACCAGTTGATGGCGTCCTTCTCGCGGCCGGCCGCCAGCAGCGCGTCGGTGAAGCGCACGGCCACCGCTTCGCCGAGCGGCGAATAGTCCTGCTGGTAACGCAGCATGAGCCGGTAGGCGTCGTCGGCGTTGCGCTCCGCGAGGTAGGAATCGATGACGGCGAGCCGTGCTTCGCGGACCTCGACGGATGCGGCGCCCGCCGCTTCCGCGCGCCAGAAATAGCGGGCGAGCCAGGCGCGGGCCTCGACCGGCTCGCCGGTGGCCAGCGCGCTCGCGGCGGCGTCCGCCAGGCAGGTGCGCACCTGCCGGTCGGGAATTTTCGCGGGCAGCGCGCGGGCGCGGGCGAGCAGCGCTTCGTGCCGGCCGAGTCCGGCCAGTGCCTCGCACCGCAGGTTTTCCCACTCGGCCCAGCGCGGCGCGGCGCTGTCCGCGGGCTGCGCGGCTTCGATGCGCGAGAGCGCCAGCGCTCGCGCACCATCACGGATAAACGCGCGCGCCGTGTCCAGCTCGTCGGGCGCCCGCGGCGGCGCGGGCGTTTGTGCCTGGGCAATGGCCGCGGCGGCGAGCAGCAACGCACCTGCGCCGTGCGCGGACAACAAAAAAGGCGGCCGCGCCGCCTTTTTGTGCTGGGTCATGGCACCCGCTTCCGGAGAACTACTTCGCCTTGGCCTTCTTGGCGGCGGGCTTGCCCTTGACCTTGGGTTTGCGCTCTTTTTTCGGCTTGGCGACCTTGGGTTCCGCCGGCGCGGCATCCGCGCCTTCCGCGACGGGTGCAGCGACTTCGGCTTCGGGCGCCATCACGTCTGTTTCCAGGCGCTCCTTGATGCGCGCGGACTTGCCGGTGCGGCCGCGCAGGTAATACAGCTTGGCGCGGCTGACATCGCCCTTCCGCTTGACTTCGATCGACGCGATCAGCGGCGAATAGGTCTGGAAGGTGCGCTCGACGCCCTCGCCCGAGGAGATCTTGCGCACGGTGAACGCGGAGTTGAGGCCGCGGTTGCGCCTGGCGATCACGACGCCCTCGAAGGCCTGCGCGCGCTTGCGCTCGCCTTCGACCACGTTGACGTTGACGATGACGGTGTCGCCCGGCCGGAACGAGGGAATCTTCTTGCCCAGGCGCTGGATTTCGAGTTGTTCGAGTTGTTCGATGACGTTCATGATGTGGCTCCTTGCGCTGCCGCAGGTTCTGGTTCCTGATATCCCGGTCGTTCCGACTGTTCCGACTGTTCCACTTGGTACTCGGCGAGCAGCTTGCGCTCGTCCGCACTCAATTTCCGCGCTTCCAGCAACTCCGGCCGCCGCCGCCAGGTCCGTCCCAGCGCCTGCTTCAGCCGCCAGCGCGCGATGTCCGCGTGGTTGCCGGACAGCAGCACCGCCGGCACCGGCACGCCCGCGTGCACTTCGGGCCGCGTGTAGTGCGGGCAGTCGAGCAGCCCGTTCACGAACGAGTCCTGCGCCGCCGACTGGCCGTCGCCGAGTGCTCCCGGCAACTGGCGCGCGATCGCATCGATCACCACCATCGCCGCCAGTTCGCCGCCGGACAACACGTAGTCCCCGATCGAGACTTCGTCGTCCACCGCGCGCTCGATGGCCCGCTCGTCCACGCCTTCGTAGCGCCCCGCCACCAGCACCAGCCCCGGCCGGGCACTCAATTCCATCACCACCGCATGCGTGAGCCGCCGGCCCTGGGGCGAGAGATGCACCACATGCGCCTTCGCCACCCCGCAGCTCAGCTGCCGCTGCTTCGCCGCCGCGATCGCCTTCTCCAGCGGCTCGGCCATCAGCACCATGCCGGGGCCACCGCCGTAGGGCCGGTCGTCCACCGTGCGGTACGCGTTGGCCGCGAAATCCCGCGGATTCCACGTCACCAAGTCGAGGAGCTTGCGCTCCCGCGCCCGTCCCGTAACGCCTTCGGCGACCACCGCCTCGAGCATGCGCGGAAACAGCGTCACCACATCGAACTGCAGCATGGGCGTCATCACCAGTCCTCGCCCCAGTCCACCGTGATCGTGCCTGCCACGGCATTCACCTTGCGGATGGCGTCCGCGCTGAAGGGGATCAATCGCTCCTTCGCCGCACCGTCGCCGCCGGCCTCGGCCAGCACCACCAGCACATCGTTCGCACCGGTGCGCAGCACTTCCGCCACCCGCCCGAACGCCACGCCCTGCACGTTCACCACGTCCAGGCCGATCAGATCGGCCCAGTAATATTCGTTCTCGGCGGCGGCCGGCAGCGCCGCCCGCTCCACCGCGATTTCCTGCCCGCACAAGGCCGCGGCCTGATCGCGATCCGCGCTGCCCGCGAACTTCACCGCGAGCGTCGTATCGTGCACCTCACTCGCCTCGACGGCGGTCTCGCGCCACGCGGCGCTATCGTCCGGATGGCCCAGCCACCAGCGGGGATACTCGAGGAGGCTCGCGCTTCGTTCGGTATACGGGTGGACCTTGACCCAGCCGCGAACACCGAACGGGGCGGCGATGCGCCCCATCGGAATCAACGGGTCAGGCGGCTTTTTTGGCGGCGCGCTGATGCTGCTTGACGAGCCGCTGCGCGGTATCGCTGAGCGTCGCACCCTGGCCCCGCCAATAGGTCACGCGGTCCATCGCGATGCGGAGCGATTCCTTGCCCGCCGGCGCCGACGGGTTGTAGAACCCGACGCGTTCGATGAAGCGCCCGTCGCGTGGCTTCGTGTGCTCGGCCACGACCATGTTGAAGAACGGCCGCTTTTTGGCGCCGCCGCGTGCCAGTCGAATCACTACCATGATGTGTCTTCGGTGCCCGGAATTCGGAAAGGCGCGGATTCTACGGAATTTCCCCCGCGCTAGCAAGGATTTGGCGCATTTTCCGGGGCGCGGCTCGAGCGGGGTCCACGGACGTAACTCCTTGTTTTTAATCGGGTGAGGCGCGGCCTGGACACCGGGTTTCCGATGACCTTCGCGACGACGACGGCACCGCCTTTCAGCGCCCCGGTAACATCCCCTTCATCCCGCGCATCATCTTGGCCATCCCGCCCTTGGCCATCATTTTCATCATTTTCTGCGTCTGCTCGAACTGGTTCAGCAGCCGGTTCACTTCCTGCACGCTGACACCGGCGCCGGCCGCGATGCGCCGCTTGCGCGAAGCCTTGAGGAGTTCCGGCTTCGCGCGCTCGGTCGGGGTCATCGAATTGATGATGCCCTCGATGCGGCGCACCTGCCGGTCGTCCACCTGCGTGTTCTGCGCCATGCCGGCCAGTTGCGCGGGCAGTTTGTCCAGCATCGCCGACACGCCGCCCATCTTCTTCATCTGCTGGATCTGCGTCTTGAAGTCCTCGAGGTCGAAACCCTTGCCGGACTTCACCTTCTTCGCAAATTTCTCGGCCTCGACGTGATCGACGTTGCGCTGCGCGTCCTCGATGAGCGACAGCACGTCGCCCATGCCGAGGATGCGCGAGGCGAGGCGGTCGGGGTGGAAAGCCTCCAGCCCCGTCAGCTTCTCGCCGACGCCGACGAACTTGACCGGCTTGCCGGTGACGCTGCGCACCGAGAGCGCGGCGCCCCCGCGCGCGTCGCCGTCGAGCTTGGTCAGCACCACGCCGGTCAGCGGCAGCGCCTCGTTGAAGGCTTTCGCGACGTTGACCGCGTCCTGGCCCTGCATCGCGTCCACCACGAACAGCGTCTCAACCGGGTCAAGCGCGGCATGCAGGTCACGAATTTCGCGCATGAGGGCTTCGTCGATCGCGAGCCGGCCCGCAGTGTCAACGATCAGCACGTCGTGAAAGTGGGTGCGGGCGTGCATGAGCGCGCGCGCGGCGATGGCCTGCGGCTTCTCGTCGACGGTGGACGGCAGCCAGTCGACCTCGATCTGTGCGGCCAGCGTCTTCAATTGCTCGATCGCCGCCGGACGGTAAACGTCGCAGGAGACGAGCAGCACTTTCTTCTTCTGCTGCTCCTTCAGCAGTTTCGCGAGCTTGCCGCTGGTGGTGGTCTTGCCGGAGCCCTGCAGGCCCGCCATCAGGATGACCACCGGCGGGGTCGCTGCGAGGTTCAGCGCGTCGTTGCGCTCGCCCATCAGCCGCGTGAGTTCGCGATGGACGACGCCGACCAGCGCCTGGCCCGGCGTGAGACTGCCGATGACTTCCTCGCCGAGCGCCCGCGTGCGCACCGCGGCGATGAAGTCGCGCACCACCGGCAGCGCGACGTCGGCCTCCAGCAGCGCCATGCGCACTTCGCGCAAGGCATCCTGGATGTTGTCCTCCGTCAGCCGCGCTTCGCCGCGCAGCGTCTTGATGACTTTGGACAGGCGTTGGGTGAGGTTGTCGAGCATCGGTGAGTGTCGGTGCGGTGTTAACCGCGGCGCGCGGCAGAACGCAAAAAGCGCGGCACGTGTGCGGTAAACTGGTGGTGTGGATTACGAACTGCGTATCTTACTGCACCTCGTCACCGCCGCCCTCTACGGCGTGCTCGCGCTGTACTTCTGGCGCACGCGATGGGGCAAGGCCACCGTCCTCGCGGCGCCGGCGTGGGAACGCGCGGCCCTGCTGGTACCGCTGACCCTGCACGCGGCGCTGCTCTATACGACGATCTTCGCCGGCGGCCTGCTCCACCTCGGAGTGGGCGACGCCATTTCGCTGATCGCGTGGCTCACGCTCACCGTCTACTGGATCGGCGATTTCTTCTACCCGCTGGAAGGCCTGCAGGCACTGGTGATCCCGGGCGTCGCCCTGGCGACGGTACTGCCGCTCGCGCTGCCGGCGTCGCCCGCCGTGGCCTACACCGGCATGCCGGCCTTCACCGCGCACTTCGTGGTCGCGATGCTCGCCTACAGCCTGTTCACGATCGCGTCACTGCACGTGCTGCTGATGGCCTACGTCGAGCGCCGGCTGCGCGGCGGCGCGCTGCCCTCGCCGCTGAAACACCTGCCGCCGCTGCTCGCCATGGAACAGGTGCTGTTTCGAATCATCGCCGCCGGCTTCGTGCTGCTCACGCTGGCGCTGGCGAGCGGCATCCTGTTCTCCGAGGAAGTGTTCGGCAAGCCGCTGCGCTTCAATCACAAGACGGTGTTCGGCATCGCCGCGTGGGTGATCTTCGGGTGGCTCCTCGCCGGCCGCGCGGTGCGCGGCTGGCGCGGCCGCGTCGCGACGCGCTGGACCCTCGCCGGTTTCCTGCTGCTGGTGCTCGCGTACCTCGGCAGCAAGTTCGTTCTGGAAGTGGTCCTCGGCCGCGGTTGATCCGCGGCAGTACGGCGGTGTCGTACCGCCGGAGGATCCGATTGTTGAGGTGCCTCCATGGAAGTGCTGATCCTCGTCTGCCTGATCCTGTTCAACGGCGTCTTCGCCATGTCGGAAGTGGCGTTGCTCACCGCGCGCAAATCGCGCCTCGAGACGCTGGCGCAGGGCGGTGACCGGCTCGCCGCCGCGGCCGTCCGGCTCGGCGAGGAACCGACGCGCTTCCTGTCCACGATCCAGATCGGGATCACCTCGATCGGCTTGCTCTCCGGCATCTACGGCGAGGCGGTAATCGCCGCGCCGCTGGCGGACTGGCTGGTGTCCTCCGGGCTGGAACAAAGGACCAGCAGCATCCTGTCGACGGGCATCGTGGTGGCTTCGATCACCTACGTGTCGATCGTGCTCGGCGAAATCGTGCCCAAGCGGCTTGGCCAATACAGCGCCGACCGCATCGCCCGGCTGGTCGCGTGGCCGATGCGGATCCTGGCCGTCGTGTCCGCGCCGTTCGTGAGCCTGCTGTCGGTGTCCACCGACGCGATCCTCCGGCCGCTGCTGAAGCTCCTGCGGATCAAGGAAGATGCGGCGCCGCAGCCGCTGTCGCCCGCCGAGTTACGTACGATCGTCCTGGAATCCTCGAATTTCATGCCGAAGAAGCACGTCGCCATCCTGTTGAACCTGTTCGATCTGGAATCGATCACGGTCGACGACGTGATGATTCCGCGCACACAGATCGAAGCGGTGGACATGCGGGCCGACCCGGTCGAGTTGCACCGGCAGATCGCCACCGCCTATCACCGCCAGCTCGCAGTCTTCGACGGCTCTCCGGACAACGTGGTGGGCGTGATCCACACCCGCAACGTGTTCAACATCGCGCAGGACGGCCGCATCGACGCCGACGAGTTGCGCACCATCATGCGCGAGCCCTACTTCATCCCGTCCGCCACGGCGCTGTTCTCGCAGTTGCAGCAGTTCCAGGCGAGCGGCGACCGGCTGGGCTTCGTGGTGGACGAGTACGGCGAGTTGCAGGGACTCGTCACGGTCGAGGACATCCTCGAGGAGATCGCCGGCGAGTTCACCACCCAGTCGCCGCTGCGGCAGGGCGCCTTCGCACCGCAGCCCGACGGCAGCTACCTGGTGGAGGGCGGCACCCTGCTGCGGGAACTGAACCGCAAGCTCGCCTGCAGCTTCCCGCTCGACGGCCCCAAGACGCTGAACGGCCTGATCGTGGAACACCTGCAGGACATCCCGGCGCCGGACGTCAGCCTGCGGGTGGCCGGCCATACGCTGGAGATCGTGCAGACCCAGGGCCGGGCGGTCAAAGTCGTGCGCCTGCTGCCCCCGGCCAGCGTCACGCCGGCCCCATCGGAATAGTGCGCAGGCTTGCCTTTACAAACCGGGGGCCGAAGTGCATGATCGCGGCAAGTTAACGGTGTAAGCATTTGGTTAGATTGAATTAACCGCTCTTGATCGGACGCGCAAGAGCGACAAGGGGACGCGATGGCGACAGCGACAGCGGGGACCAAAGGCGGGGTCAAGGAGGCCGTCTACCAGTGGGTCGGTACCGACAAGGCCGGCAAGACGCTGCGCGGGGAAATGAAAGCCGGTGGCGAAGCCTTGGTCAACGCGACGCTGCGCCGCCAGGGCATCAAAGTCGTCAAGGTCAAGAAGCAGAAGCTGACCGGCGGCAGTTCGATCACCGAGAAGGACATCACCGTCTTCACCCGCCAGCTCGCCACCATGATGAAGTCCGGCGTGCCGCTGCTGCAAGCCTTCGAGATCGTCGGCAAGGGCCACAGCAATGCGCGGGTGCAGAAGCTGCTCCTCGACATCAAGACCGAAATCGAAACCGGCTCGTCGCTCAAGCAGGCGTTCCAGAAACACCCGCTCTACTTCGACGCCCTGTTTATCAATCTGGTCGGCGCCGGCGAACAGGCCGGCATTCTGGACAGCCTGCTCGACCGCCTGGCGACCTACAAGGAGAAGATCCAGGCGATCAAGGGCAAGATCAAGTCGGCGCTGTTCTATCCGATCGCGATCATCGGGGTCGCGTTCATCATCACCGCGATCATCATGATTTTCGTGATCCCGGCCTTCAAGACCGTGTTCGCCAGCTTCGGCGCGGACCTGCCCGGCCCGACGCTGGTCGTCATGGCCATTTCGGACTTCTTCGTCAAGTACTGGTACGCCATCTTCGGTTTGGTCGGTGGCGCCATCTGGGGCTTTTTCTACACCTGGAAACGCTCGGTCAAGATGCAGAATGCGATGGACCTGGTGCTCCTGCGGGCGCCGGTCTTCGGCGATCTCGTGCGCAAGTCCTCGATCGCACGCTGGACCCGCACGCTCGCCACCATGTTCGCCGCCGGCGTGCCGCTGGTGGAGGCGCTGGACTCCGTGGCCGGCGCCGCGGGCAACTTCGAATACTACCGAGCCACCAAGAAGATCCAGGGCGAGGTGTCCACCGGCTCCAGCCTGACGGTCGCCATGCAGAACCAGGACGTGTTTCCCAACATGGTGCTGCAGATGGTGGCGATCGGGGAGGAAGCAGGCTCCCTCGACGGCATGCTGTCCAAGGTCGCCGACTTCTACGAGGCGGAAGTGGACGATGCGGTGGACGCGCTCTCCAGCCTGATGGAACCCGTCATCATGGTCGTGCTGGGCACGCTCATCGGCGGCATGGTGGTCGCGATGTATCTGCCGATCTTCAAAATGGGCCAGGCGGTCTGAGCGCAGGATTCAGGAGACGGGATCCGGGATTCAGCTTCCCTCGCCTTCGCGCCGAAGCCCGGCGCCTGACTCCGGAATCCCCTGATGTCCCTCTTTAACGCATTGCACACTTCGCCCCTGCTGTGGGTGGCGATCGTCTTCGCGTTCAGCCTGGCGATCGGCAGCTTCCTGAACGTCGTCATCCACCGCCTGCCGAAGATGCTGGCGCGGCAGTGGCAGGCCGAGTGCGCCGAACTGACGGGCGCCGCGCCGGCCGCCGCCGCACCCGCCTACAACCTGGTGGTACCGCGTTCGGCCTGCCCGGCCTGCGGTCACCACATCACCGCGCTTGAAAACATCCCGCTCCTGTCGTGGCTCGTGCTGCGCGGCAAGTGCTCGGCCTGCGCGGCGCGCATCTCCGCGCGCTATCCCGTGGTGGAACTCGCGACCGCCCTCTTGTCCGCGTACGTCGCCTGGCGCTTCGGCTTCACCGCGAAGGCCTTTGCGGGCCTGCTGTTCGTGTGGGCGCTGATCGCACTGGCGTGCATCGATCTCGACACCTTCTACCTGCCCGACGACATCACGCTGCCGCTCGTCTGGGCGGGCCTGCTCGCCAACCTGTTCGGCCTGTTCACCGATCTGTCCTCGGCGGTGATCGGCGCGGCGGCCGGCTACCTCGTGCTGTGGACGGTCTACTGGTTGTTCAAGTGGGCGACCGGCAAGGAAGGCATGGGCTACGGCGACTTCAAGCTGCTGGCCGCCATCGGCGCGTGGCTGGGCTGGCAGGCCCTGCCGACGGTAATCCTGCTGTCCTCCTTCGTCGGCGCGGTCATCGGCATCACGCTCATCGCCGTGCGCCGGCAGGGCCGTGATACGCAGATTCCCTTCGGCCCGTACCTGGTGGTGGCCGCCCTGATCGCGCTGTTCTGGGGCGACGCCATCACCCGCACCTACCTCGACGCGCTGTAACGCACGCATGCCGTTCACGGTCGCGCTCACCGGCGGCATCGGCAGCGGCAAATCGGCGGTCGCCGACCTGTTCGCCGCGCGCGGCGCCGCGGTGATCGATACGGACGTCATCGCGCACGCGCTCACCGGACCGGGTGCTGCCGGCAGCCGCGCGCTGGCGGACGCGTTCGGCGCGGACTGCCTCGGCGCCGACGGGGCGCTCGACCGCCTGAAAATGCGCGAGCGCGCGTTCGGGGATCCAGCCGCGAAAGCCCGTCTGGAGGCGATCCTGCATCCCATGATCCGCGCGCAGGCGCTGGCCCAGGCGGCGGCGGCAACCGCCGCCTACCTCCTGATGGTCGTGCCGCTGCTGACGGCGACCAGCGCCTACGCGCAACAGGCCGACCGCGTGCTGGTGGTCGATTGCCCGGAGGCGCTGCAGGTCGCGCGGGTGGTGCAACGCAGCGGGCTTACGACGGCGCAAGTGCAGGCCATCATGGCGACGCAACCGACCCGCGCGGGGCGCCTCGCGATGGCCGACGACGTCGTCACCAACGACGGTCCGCGGGAAGCGCTGCCCCCCGCGGTGGACGCGCTGCACGCCCGTTATCTGGCGCTGGCGCACGCGAAAAAAGCGCGTTAACCCCTTTATTTTTTTCGGGTTTTGGGGCATTCTGGCCCGGCTTGCGAGCCCCCTGCTCCGTCACGCTCCGTCACGTAAATAAAGTCCGCGCGCCGTGATCAGCTACGAATATCCTCTGTCCGAGCGGATACGCACACTGCTGCGTCTGGAAGACCTGTTCGAGCGCACGCATTACTTCATGGGCCGCGACGATCCGCACGAACATCACGTCGCGCTCATCAACCTGTTCGAAATCCTTGAAGTGTCCGGCCGCGCCGATCTCAAGTCGGACCTGCTGCAGGAACTCGAGCGCCAGAAGCAGACGCTGGAAGCACTCCGCGACAACCCCGAGGTGTCGGAAGAAGCCCTCGACAAGGTGGTGTGGGAAATCGACCGCGTGTCGTCCAAACTGTTCCAGACCTCCGGCAAGGCCGGACAGGAACTGCGCGAGAACGAGTGGCTGATGAGCATCAAGCAGCGCACCGGCATCCCGGGCGGCGTCTGCGAGTTCGACCTGCCCTCCTACCACTACTGGCTGAACCTCGGCGTGGACAACCGGCGGCGCGATCTCGAGACGTGGATCGGCTCCTTCCTGCCGATCCGCGACGGCATCGCCATCGTGCTGCGCATCCTGCGCGAAAGCGGCCGCACCACCAACGAACGTGCCGAGCAGGGCGTCTACCAGCAGATGATGGCGGGCCGCGTCGCGCAGATGTTGCGCATCCGGCTCGCGCGCGAGTACGCCTGCGTGCCCGAAGTCAGCGCCAACAAGTACGCTTTGAACATCCGCTACACCACCCAGGAAGGCAACGCCCGCCCCAAGACGTTCGAGGGCGCGGTCGACTTCGAGCTCACCTTCTGTAATTTGTAGGCGCGCATGCTGACCGTCAATTGTCCGCATTGCGGCAAGCCGGTGGAGTGGCTGCCGGCGCAACGCTTCAGACCGTTCTGCTCCGAGCGCTGCAAGCTGCTGGACCTCGGGGCATGGGCCTCCGAGTCCTACCGCATCCCGGTGCAGGAACTCGACGACACGCCGGATGACGACATCGGTTCGGAGGAACTACCGGGCGCACCCGGCCACTGATCGCCCGGCCTTAAGCGTCCCGCCACGGTCCGCGCAGCATGGCCACGCCATGCGCGCCGGCGGCCCACGCCGCGTCCCGGTCGCCGGCAGAGAGACCGCCGATGGCGAACACCGGTAGCGGGCAGCCCTGCTTCAGCGCGGCGAAGGTCTCCCAGCCGATACCCGGATGCGCCGGATGCGTCGGCGTCGGCAGTACCGGACCCAGCACCGCGAAATCGAGATCAAGGGAGGCAGCCTGTGCGAGTTCGGGTTGGTCGTGGCAGGACGCTGCGCAGAGCGCCAGGCCCGCGGGCCTGGCCGTGGCCGCCATCAGGCGCGCCGCCGTCAGATGCACGCCGTCTGCGCCCGCCGCTTGCGCCGCTTCCGGTGAGCCGTTCAGCAGCACGCGTCCGCCCGCCGCCCGCACCCGTTCCACCGCCGCCCGGGTGAAGCGCACGAGCGCATCGCCGGTCAGCGACGGTTCGCGCACCTGCACGAGGCGCACGCCGCGCGCCAGCGCGCGATCGAGTGCGGCAAGAAATTGCGCTTCGCCAAACGCGGTCAGATTCGTCACCGCATACTCGGCGGGCAGCGCGAGCGAACGCAGTATAGGTCCGTTGGCCGGCAGCATCGGCGAGACCGTCGGATGGTCCGGGTGCTGCCACGCGAAGGCCTGTCCCTCGCGGCCGTGCGGCGCTCCGGTCCAGCCGGTCACACGACAGAAATGCAGGCGCACTGAGGCATGCGGATAGTGATATTCGCGGGTGAGCCAGGGGTGCACGGTGTGCACGGTGAGCCCCAGCTCCTCGTGCAGTTCGCGGGTGAGTGCCTGGGCGATGGTTTCGCCGGCCTCGAGCTTGCCGCCCGGGAATTCCCAGTAGCCGGCGTAGGCCTTGCCGGGGGGCCGCTGCGCGAGGAGAAACTGGCCGTCGGACCCGAGAATGACGCCGGCGGCCACCTCGACGAAGGCCGGCGCAGGCGCGGAGGTCACCGGCCGGTTTTGGTCTTGTGCCGGCCGGCCCAGTCGCGGGCGAACTGCCAGGCCACGCGTCCACTGCGCGAACCGCGCTGGAGCGCCCACTGCAGCGCCGCGTGGCGCACGGGCTCGGCCGCCACGTTCGCCCCACCCGTCACGCGGAAGTGCTGGAGCCAGCGCGCGACGATGGCGAGATACTCTTCCTGGTCGAAAGGATAGAACGACACCCAGACGCCGAAGCGCTCGGACAGCGAGACCTTTTCCTCGGAGGTTTCGCCGGGATGGATCTCGTCATCCACGTGCTTGAACTCGAGATTCTCGGACATGAACTCCGGCATCAGGTGCCGCCGGTTCGACGTGGCGTAGATCAGGCAGTTTTCGGAGGCGGCGGCCACCGACCCGTCGAGTACCACCTTCAGCGCCTTGTAACCGGGCTCGTCCGCCTCGAACGACAGGTCGTCGCAGAACAGGATGAAGCGTTCGGGTCGCGCCTCGATCAGCTCGACGATGTCGGCAAGATCGGTCAGGTCCTGCTTCTCGACCTCGATCACGCGCAGGCCACGGCCGGAATACTTGTTCAGTACCGCCTTCACCAGCGAGGACTTGCCGGTGCCGCGCGCGCCCGTCAGCAGCACGTTGTTGGCGGGCAGCCCTTCGACGAACTGGCGTGTGTTCTGCTCGACGGTCTTCTTCTGGGTATCGACGCCGCGCAGGTCGTCGAGTGCGATCGCGTGCACGTGCCGCACCGGTTCGAGCCAGCCGCGGCCGCTGCGCTTGCGCCAGCGGAACGCAATCGACGCCTTCCAGTCGATGGGCGCGGGCGCAGCAGGCAGCGCCGCCTCGACGCGGTCGAGCACGCGTTCGGCGCGCTCGAGCAGGCGGCCCAGCGGATCCCTGGTTTCGTCTTTCATGTACGGTATTCCGCGTTGATCTTCACGTAGTCGTACGAATAATCGCAGGTCCAGACCGTGGCCTCGGCGGCGCCGCGGCCGAGCGCCACGCGCACCGTGATCTCCGGCGGCTGCATGATGCGCGCACCGTCTTCCTCGCGGTAGGCCGGATCGCGCCCGCCAGCGGCCAGCACCCGGACGTCGCCCAGCCAGATGTCGATGCGGCCGGTGTCGAGATCCTGCACGCCGGCGTTGCCGATGGCCATGATCAGGCGCCCGAGGTTGGGATCGGAAGCGAAGAACGCCGTCTTGACCAGCGGCGAATGCGCGATCGTCTTCGCCACGCGCGCGGCTTCCGCCGCGTCCGCCGCGCCGGTGATGCGGATCGTGATGAATTTGGTCGCGCCCTCGCCGTCGCGCGCGATCGCCTGCGCGAGCGGAACCGCGACCGCCAGCAGTGCCGCGCGCAGCGCCACGTACGCGGGGCTTCCCGCCGCGGTGATTTCGGCATTCCCGGCGCGGCCCGTGGCGATCAGCACGAAGGAGTCGTTGGTCGAGGTGTCGCCGTCCACCGTCACGCAGTTGAAGGACGCGTCCGCGACCTCCTTCACGAGCCGTCGCAGCACCGCCGGCACGACCGCGGCGTCGGTGGCGATGAAGGCCAGCATCGTCGCCATGTTCGGGGCGAGCATCCCGACGCCCTTGGCGATGCCGGTCACCTGTACGGTACGGCCATCGACCTCCGCGCGCGCGGAATACGCCTTGGGAACGGTGTCCGTGGTCATGATCGCCGACGCGGCATCCGCCCAGTGCGCCGCCGCCAGGCTGCCCTTGCAGCGCGGCAGCGCGGCCTCGATGCGGTCAACCGGCAGGTGCTCGAGGATGACGCCCGTCGAAAACGGCAGCACTTCGTTCGCCTCGCAGCCCAGCGTGAGCGCGACCGCGGTGCAGGTGCGCTGTGCCGCCGCCAGTCCCGCGGCGCCGGTGCCGCAGTTGGCATTGCCCGCGTTGACGATCAGTGCCCGGATGGGCTTGCCTGCCGCCAGGTGCTCCCGGCAGACCTGCACCGGCGCGGCGGCGAAACTGTTCTGAGTGAAGACCCCGGCGACGTGCGTGCCCGCCGCGAAGGTCATGAGCATCAGGTCGCGGCGACCCGCCTTGCGGATGCCTGCTTCGGCGAAGCCGAGTTCAACACCCGCGATGGGCAACAGGGCGGCGGGATCGGGGGGATTCAGATTGACGGGCATCGCGGTGTTTTCAGAAGCACGGCCAGTGGCCGCGGGTCCGCGCGCGCTAGGTCAGGCGCCCGTGACAGTTCTTGTATTTCTTGCCCGAGCCGCAGGGGCAAGGATCATTGCGTCCGACTTTCTGGCCGGGCCGCACGAAGGGACGCTGCGCGGGATCGTCCGCCGCGCCGTCAAAGGCGCCGCCTTCCACCGCCTCCGCAGCGGGGTCCGCCGCCGCCAGCGCGGCTTCCGCCGGGAACTCGGCATGCTGGTACTGGATATTGGTAGGCGCCGACGGCTCGTCCACTTTCTGCAGTTCCTCGGCGCTCTTGACCTGCACCGTCATCAGGACGCGGGTCACGTCGGCCTTCACCTGCTCCAGCATGCCGGCGAACAGTTCGAACGCCTCGCGCTTGTATTCCTGCTTCGGATTCTTCTGCGCGTAGCCGCGCAGATGGATGCCCTGCCGCAGGTGGTCGAGGTGCGACAGGTGCTCGCGCCAGTGCAAGTCCAGGGTCTGCAGCATGATCGCGCGCTCGTAGTGGCGCATGGCCTTGGCCTCGACGGGCGCGACCTTGTCGTCGTAGCGCCGGTGCGCGGCGTCCACGATGCGGGCGCGCAGCGCGGCTTCGTCCAGGTCCGGCTCGGCCTCGAGCCAGCGGGGCACCGGTGCTTCCAGCTGCAGGTCGGCCAGGAGCGTCTTCTCCAGCCCGGGCGCGTCCCACTGCTCTTCCATGCTGTCCGGCGGGATGTGCTGCGCGACGACGGTCGTGATCACGTCTTCGCGCATGGCCTTGATCGTGTCCGCGACGTCCTCGCTCTCCAGCAGCTCGTTGCGCTGCTGGTAGATCACCTTGCGCTGGTCGTTCGCGACGTCGTCGTACTCGAGAAGCTGCTTGCGAATGTCGAAGTTGCGCGCTTCCACCTTGCGCTGGGCCGACTCGATCGAACGGTTGACGATGCCCGCTTCGATCGGCTCACCTTCGGGCACCTTGAGGCGCTGCATGATCGCCTTGACGCGATCGCCGGCGAAGATGCGCATCAACGAGTCGTCGAGCGAAAGGTAGAAACGGGTGGAACCCGGATCACCCTGCCGGCCCGAGCGGCCGCGCAACTGGTTGTCGATGCGCCGCGATTCGTGGCGCTCGGTGCCGATGATGTGAAGTCCGCCGGTCTGCACGACCTCGTTGTGCAGCTTCTGCCAGGCGTGCCGCAGATCCGCCGCCTGGCGCTCGCGCGCCGCCGCGTCGATGGATTCGTCGCCAAGGATGCGGCTCACCTCCGGTTCCGGATTGCCGCCGAGCACGATGTCGGTGCCGCGGCCCGCCATGTTGGTGGCGATCGTGATCATCTTCGGCCGGCCGGCCTGAATCACGATCTCCGCCTCGCGCGCATGCTGCTTGGCGTTCAGCACGTTGTGCGGCAGGCCCGCTTTTTCCAGCAGCTTGGCCACGACTTCCGAGTTCTCAATGGAGGTGGTGCCGACGAGCACCGGCTGGCCCCGCGCATAGCAGTCCTGGATGTCCTCGACCACCGCCTGGTAGCGCTCCGGCGTCGACTGGTAGACGAGGTCGTTCATGTCCTTGCGGACCATGGGATGGTGGGTGGGGATGATCGTGGTCTCCAGCCCGTAAATCTGCTGGAACTCGTAGGCTTCCGTGTCCGCCGTGCCGGTCATGCCCGCGAGCTTGCTGTACATGCGGAAGTAGTTCTGGAAGGTGATCGACGCCAGCGTCTGGTTTTCCTTCTGGATCGGCACGCCTTCCTTGGCCTCGATCGCCTGGTGCAGGCCTTCCGACCAGCGCCGGCCGGGCATCAGGCGCCCGGTGAATTCGTCGACGATCATGATCTCGCCGTTCTGCACCACATACTGCTGGTCGAGATGGAACAGGCTGTGCGCGCGCAGCGCGGCGTTCAGATGATGCATCAGGATGATGTTGGCTGGATCGTAGAGGCTCGACCCCTCGGCCAGCATCCCCGCTTCCGTCATCAGCTTCTCGGCGTGCTCGTGGCCCGCCTCGGACAGCAGCACCTGGTGCTGCTTCTCGTCCACCCAGTAATCGCCGGCGGACTCTTCCTCGGCCTGGCGCTTCAGACGGGGCACCACCTTGTCCACGCGCACGTAGAAGTCGGTGTTGTCGTCCGCCTGGCCCGAGATAATGAGAGGCGTGCGCGCCTCATCGATCAGGATCGAGTCGACCTCGTCGACGATGGCGTAGTTGAGTCCGCGCTGCCGCCGGTCGGCGATCTGGTACTCCATGTTGTCGCGCAGATAATCGAAGCCGTATTCGTTGTTCGTGCCATAGGTGATGTCCGCGGCGTAGGCGACCTTCTTGTCCGCGGTCTCCTGCTGCGACAGGATGACCCCCACCGACAAGCCGAGAAAGCGGTAGATCTTGCCCATCCATTCGGCATCGCGGCTGGCGAGGTAGTCGTTGACCGTCACGATGTGCACGCCCTTGCCGGACAGCGCGTTCAGGTACGCGGGCAGTGTCGCGACCAGCGTCTTGCCTTCGCCGGTGCGCATCTCCGCGATCTTGCCGTTGTGGAGCGCGATGCCGCCCAGGAGCTGGACATCGAAGTGGCGCATGTTGAGCACCCGCTTGCCGGCTTCACGCACCAGCGCGAACGCTTCGGGAAGCAACGCGTCCAGCGACTCGGTTTTCGCACGCGCACGCAGCGCATCGGTGCGGGCGCGCATCTCCGCGTCGGTCAGCTTCGCGATGGCGGACTCGAACGCGTTGGTGGCGCGTACCTGCCCTGCGTAGCGGCGCAGCAGCCGGTCGTTGCGGCTGCCGAAAATTTTCTTCAGTACATTCGTGAGCATGGGGTCCGTAAAAAGCAAAAAGGGGTGGGAGACCCCACCCCTTCGCTTCGTCTGTCCGTTCCGCCGGTCGCTGCCGGTTTCGCTACCTCAGCACTCGGCCGTGCTTGGGCTGGACTAGCCGGGCAATCGCAGAAACCGCGCCGGATTCTGCGGCGCACCGCGGTGACGGACTTCGAAGTGCAGGTGACTGCCGGTCGCGCGTCCCGTCGCGCCTACTTCGCCGATCTTGGCGCCCGCCAGTACCACGTCTCCTACCTTGACCATGCGCTTCGAGGCATGCGCGTAACGCGTCACGAGTTCGTTGCCATGATCGATCTCGATCATATTACCATACTGAGGGTGGAAATCGGCCACGATGACCACGCCGCCCGCCGCTGCGAACACCGGCGTGCCGGTCTCCGCCATGAAGTCGACGCCTTCGTGAAACGCCTTCATGCCGTTGAAGGGATCGATGCGCCAGCCGAAGTTCGAGGAATACCAGCCGCCGTCGACGGGCAGCATGGAAGGCGTGAGTTTCTTGCGCGCCGTGTCGAAGGTGATCAGCGCGTCGAGCAGGCCCAGCTTCTCGCTGCGGTCCTCGACCTGCTTGGCCAGGCCTTCGACCTGCCGCGCAAGGTCGGTCAGCGACAGGTCGTAGCTGGGGAGGGTCGATACCGCGCCGCCGCGGGCGGGCTCCTTGTCGAACAGGAATTCCTGCGGCTTGAAACCGGCGGTTTTGGCGAGCCGCTCGCCGAGCGTGTCGAGGCGCAGCAACTGGGCCTGCATCTGCCCGAGTTTGGTCGCCATGGCGTTCAGGTTTTCGCGCAGATAGGTCTGCGATTTTTCGGTCTGTTCGCGGCTCGCCGAAACGATCAGTCCGTTGAGGAAAGGGCTGTCGATGGACGAGGCGTAGCGGAGCATGAGGTACTGCAGGGCCCCGGCAACGAGGATGAGCCCCAGCATGACGGCGGCCGCGGCCGCCGCCACTTGCGGCAGCGTGAGGGTCAGCGTGCGGGCTCTCGCCAGGCGGCCCGACACTAGAATAACGTTCATACGCCAGTCTCCCGCCCGTTCAACAGCACATTAGACGCCATGCCGTTCCGCTCCCCGTCGCGCGTCAACAGCATCCTGCAGGCCGCTGCCGGCCTGCGCGATTACGCGCGCGAGGCACAACGCCTCGCGGAACTGACCGAAATTGCCTCCCGCGTGTTGCCCGATGCGATCCGGCCAGCCGTAACGGCCGGTCGTTTGCGGGAAGGAACCCTCTTCCTTTTGGCTGGAAACGCTGCGGTGGCGGCGAAGCTCAGACAGTTCGCCCCGAGGTTGTTGGCGTCCTACCGCAGGTCCGGGTGGCAGGTTACTGAAATTCGGGTGGCAGTTCAAGTAAGCCCGAATGAGGCCCGCCGAGTGGCCCCCACACCGCAGTTAAGTCCCGGAACCGCAAAGGAATTATCGAAACTGGCCGCCCGTGTGGCCGATCCCGGTTTGCAGGCCGCTTTGCACCGGCTGGCGCGCCACGCGGCGCCTCCCGGAACACCCGATCAGGACCCCGGGCCGGTCAGCCCGGCCGGCGGGCGGCGCGTGCCGCAAAAGCCGTAACAGGAGGCAGGGCGTCCGGCCCCGGCCGGTGCTTCAGGAAGCGGCCGACAGGGCCTGCGCAGCGAGAAACGCCGGCGCGTCTTCGGTGCGGTCGAAACTGACGAATTCCCAGGCCGACTGCTCCGCCACCAGCGCCCGCAGCAGATCGTTGTTCAGCGCATGGCCCGACTTGTAGGCGCTGTAGGCGGCGATCAGCGGATGGCCGACCAGGTAGAGGTCGCCGATCGCATCCAGCGCCTTGTGCTTCACGAATTCGTCGTCGTAGCGCAGGCCGTCGTTGTTCAGCACCCGGAATTCGTCCAGCACCACCGCATTGTCGAGACTGCCGCCCAGCGCGAGGCCGGCGGCGCGCATCGCTTCGACGTCCTGCATGAAGCCGAAGGTGCGCGCGCGGCTGATTTCGCTGACGTAGGAGGTGGTGGCGAAGTCCACCGTAATCTCGCTCGCCGTGCGCTCAAAGGCGGGATGGTCGAAATCGATGGAAAACGTGAGCCGGAAGCCGTCGAAGGGCTCGAGCCGCGCCCACTTGTCGCCGCTTCTGACCTCGACGGGCCGCGTGACGCGCATGAACTTTTTGGGCGCGCGCTGCTCCGTCAGGCCCGCCGACTGCAGCAGGAACACGAAGGGGCCCGACGAGCCGTCCAGGATCGGCAGCTCCGAGGCGGTGACGTCGACGTACACGTTGTCGATGCCCAGGCCCGCCAACGCCGACATGAGGTGCTCGACCGTCGCCACCCGCACGCCGTCCTGCGTCAGCACGGAACACAGCCGCGTGTCGGTGACCCGGTGCGGGTCGGCCTTGATCTCCACCGGCGGGTCGAGATCGACGCGGCGGAAGATCACGCCGCTCCCGGCCGGCGCCGGACGCAGGGTCAGTTCGACCTTCTGCCCCGAGTGCAGACCGATGCCCGTGGTGCGCACGACCGATTTCAATGTCCGCTGACGGATCATGCCCGCGACTCTGGTTCTAGCGATCGTTTCAAATGCCGCATCAACAACTCCGTCCGTTTAAGCCGTTGATCGACCTGATAAATTTCATTGCCCGTTCACGACGAGTTTAACACGCGGAAGTCCCCTTCCCGCGCGCCCCGCCCACGCAGGCCAACCGCCGCCTGTGGCGGCTAGTCGGCCTGTTTGCGCAGGAACGCCGGGATATCGAGCGTCTCCACCCCCTGTTTCTGCATGGCTTCCACCGTCGCGCGGCGGTGCCGGATGACGGCCGGCTGATCGAGTTCGGCGTAGTTCACGTCGCCGCCCGCCATCATGCCGTCGGTGCCGGTCGCCTGCTGCGGCACCACGGTCAGCGGTCGCGGCTCGCGGCGGGCCGCGCCCTTGCCGAGTCCGGTCGCCACCACGGTCACCCGCATTTCGTCGGTGATCGACTCGTCGAACACGGTGCCGACGATCACGGTGGCCGATTCGGCGGCGCAGCCCTTGATCGTTTCCATCACGTCATACACTTCCTGCAACTGGAAGCTCGCCTCGCTCGCCGACAGGTTGATCAGCACCCCGCGGGCGTCCGCGATGTCGATGTCCTCCAGCAACGGGCAGGCCACCGCCTGTTCCGCCGCCAGCCGCGCGCGATCGGTGCCGGCGGCCTTGGCCGAGCCCATCATGGCCATGCCCATTTCCGACATCACGGTGCGCACGTCGGCGAAGTCGAGGTTGACCACGCCCGGGCAGGTGATGATCTCCGCGATACCGGCGACCGCACCATGCAGCACGTCGTTGGAAGCACGGAAGGCGTCCTGCAGCGAGACTTTGTTGCCCAGCACCTGCATCAGCTTGTCGTTGGGCACGATGATCAGCGAATCGACGTATTGCGACAGCGCGTCGATGCCGGCCTGCGCGATCTTGTGGCGCTTGCCCTCGAAGCCGAACGGCCGGGTAACGACCGCGACGGTGAGGATGCCCAGTTCCTTGGCGACCTCCGCGACGACCGGTGCGGCGCCCGTGCCGGTTCCGCCGCCCATGCCGGCGGTCAGAAACAGCATGTCGCAGCCCGCGATCATCTCGGCGATGCGTTCGCGGTCCTCGATGGCGGCCTGGCGGCCGACCTCGGGATTCGCGCCTGCGCCGAGGCCCTTGGTGATGGCCTGACCCAGTTGCAGATGCGTCTTCGCCTGCGTGCGCTTCAACGCCTGCATGTCCGTGTTGGCGATGATGAAGTCCACGCCTTTCACGCCCTGCCTGATCATGTGATCGACGGCATTGCCCCCGCAGCCGCCGACCCCGATCACCTTGATCACCGCCTCCTGGGCGGGTGCTTCGACGATTTCAAACATGCTGAACCTCCTGTCGTTTAACGCGTAAAAACCCGAAAACCCTTGTTGCAAAAGCCTTGTTCATCCCCGCTTTCATCCCGTATCCAACCGGTGCGCGGGATCCATGCTCAGAAATTCCCCTTGAACCAGTGCTTCATCCGTTCGAAGACGTGGGCGAAGGACTGCACGCCGCCCGACGCGCCGCCGTTGCCGCGCTGCTGCTGCAGGCCGATCAGGATCAGGCCGAGCGCGGTCGCATGGCGCGGATGCCGCACCACCTCGCGCAGCCCCCCTTCGTAGTGCGGCATGCCCACCCGCACCGGCATGTGGAAAATCTCCTCGCCGAGTTCGACCATGCCCTGCATGGCGCTCGAGCCGCCGGTGATGACGACCCCGGAGGACAGCAGGTCCTCGTGGCCGCTGCGGCGCAGTTCCGCCTGCACCAGCGAATACAGTTCCTCGACGCGCGGCTCGATCACCTCGGCCAGCGTCTGCCGCGACAGTTGCCGCGGCCCGCGGTCGCCCACGCCCGGCACTTCCACCATCTCGTGCGGGTCGGCGAGCTGGCGCAGCGCGCAGCCGTACTTCTGCTTGATCTCCTCGGCATCCTTGGTCGGCGTGCGCAGCGCCATCGCGATGTCGTTCGTGATCTGGTCGCCGGCGATCGGGATCACCGCGGTGTGACGGATCGCGCCCTGCGTGAACACGGCGAGGTCGGTGGTACCGCCTCCGATGTCGACCAGGCACACGCCGAGATCCTTCTCGTCCTCGGACACCACGGCCGCCGCGGACGCCAGCGGCTGCAGGATGAGGTCGCGCACCTCGAGCCCGCAGCGGCGCACGCACTTGCTGATGTTCTGCGCGGCGGACACGGCACCCGTCACGATGTGCACGTTGGCTTCGAGCCGCACCCCGGACATGCCGAGCGGCTCGCGCACGTCGCCCTGGCCGTCGACGATGAACTCCTGGGTGAGGATGTGCAGCACCTGCTGGTCGTTGGGGATCGGGATCGCCTTGGCGGTCTCGATCACGCGCTCAAGGTCCTGCTGCGACACCTCGCGGTCCTTGATCGCGACCATGCCGTGCGAATTCAGGCTTCTGATGTGGCTGCCCGCGATGCCGGTGTAGACCTCGCGGATTTTGCGGTCGGCCATCAGCTCGGCCTCCTCCAGCGCCCGCTGGATCGCCGCAACCGTCGTCTCGATGTTGACCACCACGCCCTTCTTCAGGCCGCGCGAGGGATGGCTGCCCATGCCGATCACCTCGAAGCCGCCCTCGGGCTTCAATTCGGCGACGATGGCGACGATCTTCGAGGTGCCGATGTCGAGGCCGACCACGAGGTTCTTCTGGTCGCGGGGTTTCGCCATGGCCATCAGCCGGCTCTCCGCGCGGAGTTGGGGGCGGACGGCGCGTCCGGCTTCAGCCCGGGCACGCGCACGGCGAAGCCGTTGCTGTAGCGCAGGTCCACGCTGTCGATCCGGCGGTTCATGCGCGCGAGAGTGCGGTCGTAGGCGGTGACGAAGCGCTCGAGCCGCGGCTCGAGCTTCTCGCGGCCAAGCTCCAGCGTCAGCCCGTCGTCGAGCTTCAACTGCCACGCGCGGCGCGCCGAGACCATGACCTGCGTGGGCGTGCGCTGGATGCGCGCGAGCGCACGCTGGAAGAATACGTACTGGATCGCGATCTCCTTGGCCATGCCATCGGGTCCGGCAAACAGCGGCAGCGCGGCCGCCGTCGACAGAGGCGCGTCGAACACCTCGCCGCGCGTGTTCACCAGCGCGCGGTCGTTCCAGCGCGCGAGCGGCACGTGTTCCTCGACGCGCACGCGCAGGCGGTCCGGCCACTCGCGCCGCAGCTCGGCGCGGCGCACCCACGGCAGCCCTTCCAGACCGCCGCGCAGCCGCGGCAGGTCGAGCGTGAAGAAGTTGCCGGCCAGCTCGCGCGAGACCACTTCCGCCAGGTCGTCCGGCACGACATGGCCGAGCGGCGCATCGACCTGGATCACGCGCAGCGCGAACGCCGGCTGGCGCGTGAGCCACGCGACACCGGTGGCGACCGCGGCGACCAGCGCGGCCACGCCAAGCAGGTCCGCGATGACCGACAGCGCCCGCGGGTTGTCCCACAGGCGGCCGAGATCGGCGGGCGCCGGCACGACAGGGGGCGGCGTGTCAGCCGACATGGGCGCCCTCCAGGATGCGGACCACGAGGGCCTCGAAGGGGATGCCGACCGCGCGCGCGGCCATCGGCACCAGCGAATGCCCGGTCATGCCGGGCGAGGTGTTCATCTCGAGCAGGAACGGCTGCCCGTCGTCGCGACGGATGAGATCCGCGCGGCCCCAGCCAGTGCAGCCGAGCGCGTCCACCGCGCGCATCACCAGCGACTGGATCGCCTGCTCCTCGGCGGCGGGCAGCCCGCACGGGCAGTGATACTGCGTGTCGTCGGTGAAGTACTTGTTCTGGTAGTCGTAATTGCCCTTGGGCGCCTCGATGCGGATGAGCGGCAGCGCCGTGTCGCCCAGGAAGGCCGCCGTCAGCTCCTGTCCGGCGACGAAAGTCTCCGCGATCACGAGGTCGTCGTACTCCGCCGCCAGCGCGTAGGCCGGGCCGATCTTCTCGATCGACTCGACTTTCGTCAGCCCCAGGCTCGAGCCTTCGTGCGCCGGTTTCACGATCAGCGGCAGCCCCAGGTCGCGCGCGACCGTCGCGGGATCGCTGTCCGCCCGCAACGCCGTGTGGCGGGGCGTCGGCACGTCGCACGCGCGCCACACGAGCTTGGTGCGCAGCTTGTCCATGCACAGCGCGGAGGCCATCACGCCGCTGCCGGTATACGGAATACCCAGCGTTTCCAGCGCGCCCTGCACGGTGCCGTCCTCGCCGCCGCGCCCGTGCAGCGCGATGAACGCGCGGTCGTACCCCTCGCGCTTGAGATCGAACACCGGCCGCTCGGCCGGATCGAAGGCGTAGGCATCGATGCCCTGGCCGCGCAGCGCCGTGAGCACATTGCTGCCCGACATGAGCGAAATCTCGCGCTCCTTGGAGGCCCCGCCCATGAGCACGGCGACCTTGCCGAAATCGCTCATGCCGCCTCCCCCACGATCCGCACTTCCCGCTCGAGCACGATGTCGAAGCGTTCCCGTACCGCGGTTTCTGCCAGCACGATCAGCGCCTCGATGTCGGTGGCGCGCGCGCCGCCGAGATTGACGATGAAGTTCGCATGCTTGTCGGAGATCGCGGCGGCGCCCTGCCGGTGGCCCTTGAGTCCGCAGGCCTCGATCAGGCGCGCCGCGTGGTCGTTCGGCGGATTGCGGAACACGGAGCCCGCGTTCGGTTGACTCAGCGGCTGCGTCGCGATGCGGCGTTCCAGCAGTTGCCTGACGGTCGCGCGCGCGGCATCGCCGTCGCCCGCCGGCAGCCGGAAATGGGCGCTGACGAACCACTCTTCCGTGGCCGCCCTGGGGCGCACGTGGCGGTATCCCAGGTCGTAGTCGCCTGGCGTGCGCGTATGCAATCCGCCGCGCCGGTCCACGGTGGTGACGCGTTCGACCACGCGCCACGTTTCGCCGCCGTAGCAGCCCGCGTTCATCGCGAGCGCCCCGCCGATCGTGCCGGGAATCCCGGCGAAGAATTCGGCGCCCGCGAGCCCGTGCAGCGCGGCGAACCGCGACAGCTTCGGACTGGCGACGCCCGCTTCCGCGTACACCAGCGGCGCAGCGTTCGCCGCCGTCTCGAGCTGGATGCGGTTCAACACCGCGTGCGTGAACACCACACTGCCGCGCAGGCCACCGTCGCGCACCAGCAGATTGCTGCCGAGGCCGACGAACAGCACGGGTTCATCCGGCGCCATGGCCGCCAGGAAGGCCCGCAGGTCGGCGAGATCCGCGGGTGTATAGGCGCGCGCCGCCGCGCCGCCCGCACGCCAGCTCGTATGCCGCGCCATCGACTCGTCCCTGACGAGCCGGCCGCGCAGGCTCGCCGTTCCCCATTGATTGATGTCCGTCATGTTCATATCGCGCGCGCCGCTCACCACCGTCCCGCCGCGAGCTGCGCCGGGATGCCGCCGATCGAGCCGGCCCCCATCGTCAGGATCACGTCGCCGTCGCGCGCCACCGTGCCCAGCGCGCGCGGCACCTCCGCCACCTGCTCCACGAACAGCGGCTCCACCTGGCCGGCCACCCGCACCGCGCGCGCGAGCGCGCGGCCGTCGGCCGCCACGATGGGCGCTTCGCCCGCGGCATAGACTTCGGTCAGCACCAGGGCGTCCACCGTGGAGAGCACCTTCGCGAAATCCTCGAAGCAGTCGCGCGTGCGCGTGTAGCGGTGCGGCTGGAAGGCGAGCACGAGGCGCCGCTTCGGAAAGGCCCCGCGCGCGGCGGCCAGCGTCGCGGTCATTTCGACCGGATGGTGGCCGTAGTCGTCCACCAGTTCCGCGCGCCCGCCCTGCGGCAGCGCGACGTCCCCGTAGCGCTGGAAGCGGCGGCCGACGCCCTTGAAATCACCGAGTGCCTTGACGATCGCGGCGTCCGCCGCGCCCACTTCCATGCCGACGGCGATCGCCGCCAGCGCGTTCTGTACGTTGTGCAGTCCGGGCAGGTTGAGCGTCACCGCGAGGTCCGGCCCCTGCGCGGGTCCGCTCCGCACCACCCGGAAGCGCATGCGCCCGGCATCGGCGACGACGTCCACCGCGCGCACATGGGCGCTGGGCACGAGCCCGTAGGTGGTGATCGGCTTGGTCACCGCGGGCAGAATCTCGCGCACGTTGGGATCGTCCACGCACAGCACCGCGCGCCCGTAGAACGGCAGCCGCTGCACGAAATCGAGGAAGGCCTGGCGCAGCCGGCCGAAATAGTGGCCGTAGGCCTCCATGTGATCGGCATCGATGTTGGTGACGACCGCCAGCACCGGCGCGAGATACAGGAAGGAGGCATCGGATTCGTCGGCCTCGACCACGATGAAGTCGCCGCCGCCGAGCTTGGCGTGGGAGCCCGCGGCTTCCAGCCGGCCGCCGATCACGAAGGTCGGGTCCATGCCCGCTTCGGCCAGCACGCTGGCGACGAGGCTCGTCGTCGTGGTCTTGCCGTGAGTGCCGGCCACTGCGATGCCCTGCTTCAGGCGCATCAGTTCGGCCAGCATCATCGCGCGCGGCACCACCGGCACGCCCTGCGCGCGCGCCGCCGCCACTTCGGGGTTGTCTTCCTTCACCGCGCTCGACACCACCACGGCGTCCGCGCCGGCGATGTTCGCCGCCGCGTGGCCCTGCCGCACGCTGACGCCCTGCGCGGCCAGCCGCTGCGTGACGGGCGTGTCGCTCAGGTCGGAGCCGCTCACCTGGTAACCCAGGTTCAGCATCACTTCCGCGATACCGCTCATGCCGGATCCGCCAATGCCGACGAAATGCACGTGTTTGACCTTGTGCCTCATGCCGCCAGCTCCAGACAGACATCCGCGACCGCGCGGGTCGCCTCCGGCTTGCCGGCGGCACGGGCGCGCTGCGCCATCTGCGCGAGGCTCGCGCGCGTGAACCCGCGCAGTACCGTGGCCAGCCGCTCCGGCGTCAGTTCCGGCTGCGGGATCAGCACGGCGGCGTCCCGCTCCGCGAGGAAGGCGGCGTTGCGCGTCTGGTGGTCGTCCACCGCGTGGGGGAACGGCACCAGTACCGAGGCAATGCCGCCCGCGGCGAGTTCCGCGATCGTGGACGCGCCGGCGCGGCACACGATGACGTCGGCGTCGGCGTACGCGCGCGCCATGTCGTCGATGAAGGGCGTGACCGTGGCCGCGACGCCGACGGCGGCGTAGGCGGCCTGCGTGACTTCGGCATGCCGGGCGCCGGTCTGATGCGTCACCTGCGGGCGTTGCGCGGCATCGATCAGCGCCAGCGCCCGCGGCACCGTTTCGTTCAGCGCCTGCGCGCCGAGACTGCCGCCGATCACCGTGAGCCGCAGGGGTCCGATGCGCGCACCGTAGCGCGTGCCGGGCTCCGCAATGCCGGCGATTTCCGCGCGCACCGGATTGCCCGTCCACACCACAGCGGTCGCGCCCGGAAATACGCCGGGGAATCCGGTGAGGATGCGGTCGGCCAGTTGCGCGAGCACGCGGTTGGCCAGCCCCGCCACGGCGTTCTGTTCGTGAATGGCGAAGGGCCGGCGCAGCAGTGAGGCCATCATCCCGCCCGGGAAGGTGACGTACCCGCCCATGCCCAGCACGACGTCCGGCCGGTGGAGACGCAACGCGCGCAGGCTTTGCCAGAACGCGACCAGCAGTTCGAGCGGCAGCGTGAAGAAGCGCAGCAGTCCCTTGCCGCGCACGCCGGACATCGACACCCACGCCATTTCGTAGCCGCGCGGCACGACGAGCTTCGCTTCCATGCCGGCCTGCGCGCCCAGCCAGACGATGCGCCAGCCGAGGCCCTTGAGGTGCTCGGCGACGGAAAGACCGGGAAAGATGTGGCCACCGGTGCCGCCGGCCATGATCATGATGGTCTTGCTCATGACCGAGCCTCTTCGCTGCGGAGGCGCGGAGAAAGCACAACAATGTTTTGCCGCCAAGACGCCGAGGCGCCAAGGAAGCGATCAATAAGCAGACGTCGGCCAGCATTTCTTGGCGTCTCGGCGTCTTGGCGGCCAATACAGGGGTTCATACCGTGTACCCCCGCATCAATTGACGGTTTTCCCAATCCACCCGCAGGAGGATCGCCAGCGCCACGCAACTGATCACGATCGAACTGCCGCCGAAGGAGAGCAGCGGGAGCGTCAGACCCTTGGTGGGCAGCAGCCCCATGTTCACGCCCATGTTGATCGTGGCCTGAACGCCGAGCCACAGCCCGATGCCCTGCGCGACCAGCGCCGGGAAGGGGCGTTCGAGCTGCGCCGCGCGGCGCCCGATCAGGAAGGCGCGCCACACCAGGCAGGCGAACAACGCGAGCACCACGAGTACGCCGGCGAAGCCGAGTTCCTCCGCGATCACCGCCAGCAGGAAGTCGGTGTGCGCTTCCGGCAGGTAGAAGAGTTTCTCGACGCTCGCGCCCAGCCCCACGCCGAACCATTCGCCGCGGCCGAACGCGATCAGCGCGTGCGACAACTGGTACCCCTTGCCGTAGGGATCGGCCCACGGGTCCATGAAGCCGACCACGCGCTGCAGGCGGTAGGGCGAGGTCAGCACCAGCACCACGAAACCGGCCACCAGCATCGCCACCAGCCCCGCGAAAAGCTTCCAGTACATGCCGCCCAGGAACAGGATGCCCATGGCGATCGCGGTGATGACGGCGAAGGCGCCGAAGTCGGGCTCGCGCAGCAGCAGCGCCCCGGTCACCAGCATCACCGCCAGCATCGGCGCGAAGCCCTTCTTCAGGCTGTCCATCACTGCCGCCTTGCGCACCGTGTAGTCGGCGGCGTAGAGCGTCGCCGCGAGCTTCATGAGCTCCGAGGGCTGCAGGTTCACCACGCCGAGCGAAATCCAGCGCCGCGCGCCGTTCACCTCGCGCCCGATGCCGGGGATCAGCACCAGCACCAGGAGGCCCATGCAGACGATGAACACCGGCAGCGCCAGCGGCTGCAGCACGCGCAGCGGCACCTGGAAGGCGACCAGCCCCGCCAGCGCGCCGATGCCGATGAAGGCGGCGTGCCGCGTCAGGTAATAGAGCGAGTTGCCGCCGGTCGCGCGGCTGCCCTCCGCGATCGCGATCGAGGACGAATACACCATCACCATGCCGATGGTCAGCAGCAGCAGCGTCGTCCAGCCGAGGACCGCGTCAAACTCGGCGGCAGGCGCGGCGCCTGCGCCGCGCGGCTTGAAGTCCACGGTGGCGGCCACGGCCATCAGCGGGCGCTCCCGGCGAGGCGCCGCACCGCGGCGGCGAACGCCTCGGCGCGGTGCACGTAGTTGCGGAACATGTCGAGGCTCGCGCACGCGGGGGACAACAGCACGGCGGCCTGTGTTTCTTTCGCGCGCGCATACGCCCGCGTCACCGCCTGTTCCAGGCTGTCTGCGCGTTCGATCGCCACCCCCGTCGCGGCGATGGCGGCGGCGATGCGTTCGCGGTCGCGGCCGATCAGCACCACGCCGCGCACCCCGCCCATGACGCCTGCCAGCGGCGTGAAATCCTGGCCCTTGCCGTCGCCGCCGGCGATCAGCACCACCGGCACCGGCATGCCCGCGAGCGCCGCCACCGTGGACCCGACGTTGGTGCCCTTGGAGTCGTCGTAGAAGGCGACGCCGTTGACCTCGGCGATGCGCTCGACGCGATGCGCGAGACCACGGAAGGCTTGCAAGCCGCGCGCGATACCCGCGTCCTCGATACCGATGCTCGCCGCGAGCGCACCCGCTGCCAGTGCGTTGGCGTGGTTGTGACTGCCCACGACCTGCAGTTCGCCGCTCGCCAGCACCGGTGTGTCGCCGTGCATCAGCGTGGTCGCGCCAGCGTGTGCGGCGATACCCCACGCGTTCGCCGCGAACGGCGCGTCCAGCCCGAACGTCACGGCTTTGCGGCCCGCCAGCAGCATGCCGCGGCTCCACGCGTCGTCGCGGTTCAGCACCTGCGCGCCGCCGCCGGCGAAGATGCGGGCCTTGGCCTGCGCGTAGGCCGCGAGCCCGGCGTAGCGGTCGAGATGGTCCTCGGTCACGTTCAGCACGGTCGCCGCGTCGGCGGCGAGGCTGGCCATGCTCTCGAGCTGGAAGCTCGACAGTTCCAGCACGAACACGTCGGGCATCGCGCGGCCGTCCTCGATCGCCGTTAGCGCATCGAGCACCGGCAGCCCGATGTTGCCGGCGACGATCGCGTCACGACCCGCGGCCATGCAGATATCACCCGTCATCTGCGTCACCGTGCTCTTGCCGTTGGTTCCCGTGATGGCGATGACCTTGGCGCGGCGCGCCGGCAGCGCCTGCGCGAACAGTTCCACATCGCCAGCCACGGGCACGCCGCGCCCTGCCGCGGCCGCGATCTCCGGCGTGCGGGGATCGACCCCGGGGCTGATCGCGATCAGATCGACACCGGCGAAGCTCGCGGCCCGGAACGGCCCGCTGTCGACGGGCACACCCGGACACTCGCGCGCGAGCGCCGCGGCCTGCGGCGCCGCGTCGCGGCTGTCCGCCACGCGCACGCGCGCGCCATGGCGTACCAGCCAGCGCGTCATCGATCGCCCTGTGTCACCGAGCCCGAGCACGAGAACCTGTTTCCCTTTCCATTCCACGTCGCCTCAACGCAGCTTCAGCGTGCTGAGGCCCACCAGCACGAGCATCATCGTGATGATCCAGAAGCGAACCACGACCTGGTTCTCCTTCCAGCCCTTCAATTCGTAGTGGTGGTGCAGCGGCGCCATGCGGAAGATCCGCTTGCCGGTCAGCTTGAAGGACGCCACCTGCAGCACCACCGACAGCGTCTCGACGACGAACACGCCGCCCATGATGAAGAGCACGATCTCCTGCCGGCAGATGACGGCGATGGTGCCGAGCGCGGCGCCCAGCGACAGCGCACCGACGTCGCCCATGAACACTTCGGCCGGGTAGGCGTTGAACCACAGGAACGCGAGCCCCGCGCCCGCGATCGCGCCGCAGATCACCGTCAGCTCCGAGGCGCCCGGGATGTGCGGGAACAGCAGGTAATTGGCGTACACCTTGTTGCCCGCCACGTAGGCGAAGATGCCGAGCGCGCTGCCGATCATCACCGTCGGCATGATCGCGAGGCCGTCCAGACCGTCGGTCAGGTTGACCGCGTTGCTGGTGCCGACGATCACGAAGTACGTCATCACCACGAAGCCGATCACGCCCAGCGGATACTGGATTTCCTTGAAGAAGGGCACGATGAACTCGGTCTGCGCGGGCAGGTTCGTCGAGGTGGCGATCACGCAGGCGGCGGTGACGCCGATCACCGACTGCCAGAAAAACTTCACGCGCGCGGACAGCCCCTTGGGATTGCGATGCACGACCTTGCGGTAGTCGTCGACCCAGCCGACCGCGCCGAAGCCGAGCGTGACCGCGAGCACCACCCACACGAAGCGGTTCTCCAGATCCGCCCACAGCAGCGTCGTGATGACGATGGAGACCAGGATCAGCGCGCCGCCCATCGTCGGCGTGCCGGCCTTGGGCAGGTGCGACTGCGGGCCGTCGCTGCGCACCGCCTGCCCGATTTTGTAATGGGTGAGCTTGCGGATCATCGCCGGGCCGACGATGAACGAGATGACGAGCGCGGTCAGGCAGGCCAGCACCGCGCGCAGCGTGATGTACTGGAACACGCCGAACGGGCGGAAGTCCTTGGCCAGAATCTGTGCGAGCTCTAGGAGCATCGGGACACTCCCTTTCCCGATGCTCCGACGGGCGAGCACACGTTGATCGCCAGCTCGAGCAGCATCAGTGCGCCGCTCCCGTCTCGCCGGTCAGCGCGGTCACGACGCGCTCCATGCGCATGAAGCGCGACCCCTTGACCAGCACCGTCGCGCCGGGCCCAAGCGCGCCGCGCAACGCGGACAGCAAGTCTTCCACCCGCTCGAAGTGCCGGGCGCCGGCGCCGAAGGCCTCGGTGGCGCGCGCCGACAAGCTGCCGAGCGTGTACAGGCGCTCCACGCCGCTGCTCCGCGCAAACTCGCCGACTTCTGCATGCAGTCCCGGGCCGTCCGCGCCCAGTTCGCCCATGTCGCCGAGCACCAGCACGCGCGCGCCGCGCGCCGTGGCGAGCACACCGATCGCCGCGCGCGCCGAATCGGGGTTTGCGTTGTAGGTGTCGTCGATCACGGTGGCGCCGTCCGTGCCGGTCTTGCGCTGCAGGCGGCCCTTCGCGCCGGTGAACTGCGCGAGCCCGCTGGCGATGATGCCGGGCGCGAGTTTCAGCGCCGCCGCCGCCGCGCTCGCAGCGACCGCGTTCCTGACGTTGTGCAGACCGGGCGCCAGCACCACCGCGGTGGCGGTGCCGAGCGGCGTCGTCAGCCGGAGTTCGCTGTCGAAGTCGCGCAGCCGGTAGGTCGCGTGCACCGCGGCCGGCCGTGTCTGGTCGAGGCCGAACTCGAGCGTGCGGCGCGCGCTGGCCGCCGCGCGCCACAGCGGGGCAAAAGCGTCGTCGGCGTTGAGCACCGCCGTGCCGTCCGCCTTCAGGCCTTCGAACAGTTCGCCCTTGGCGCGCGCGATGGCCTCGCGCGACCCGAGATACTCGATGTGCGCGGTGCCCGCGTTGATCACCAGCGCGACGTCGGGCACGGCGAGGTTCGTCAGGTGACGGATCTCGCCGGCGTGGTTCATGCCCATCTCGACCACCGCGTAGCGGTGCACCGCGCGCAGCCGCAACAGCGTGAGCGGCACGCCGATGTGGTTGTTGAGGTTGCCCTGCGTCGCCAGCACCCGCGACTCGCCACCGGCCGCAGCGCGCAGTATCGACGCCAGCATCTCCTTGACGGTGGTCTTGCCGTTACTGCCCGTCAGCGCGACGAGCGGCAGCGCGAAGCGGGCCCGCCAGTCCTTCGCGAGCGCGGCGAGCGCGCGTTCCGGATCGTCAACCAGCAGCAGCGGACAGTCCGCGTCCGCCAGAGAAGTGCCG
>JBOIEQ010000037.1:0-32057 GCA_050741255.1 Burkholderiales bacterium
GACGCGCGTCCGCGCCTGCGCGGACGGGGCGCCGGCGCCAGTCGCGCGCAGGGCGGCCCGGGGCACGTAGTCGGTCGTGGGTGCTTCGGCGGTCGTCGCGACGACGCCGGCGGCGGGATCGGCATTGGCTATGGCCGCCGTGTCCGCGCTGACCGTGGCGGCGATGGCGGTGGCCGCAGCGGTTTCGATCACGTCGGAGGCCAGCGCACCGTCGAACAGCATGCGCGGCTCCAGCGCGAGCAGGCGGGTGCGGGTCGCGGACCGGCGCGGCGCCGGGCGTTGCCGCCCCACGTCGATCGTTTCGGCCACTGCCGCGCTCAGTCTGCTTTTCCGCATGTCGCTCTCACCTGTTCACAAATCCGATATTCGAGTGGCTTCAACTGCTTGTAACGATGCAACCCGGTGCAAAACCCGTGCCCTCGCCGGCGGCGGCCGTTGGACGTGACTTCCGTCGCACGGTTCCTGTCCCGCCTCAAAATCCGCTCTCCCGCACGAACAAGGAGACCACCCGGCTCGTGACATCCTGCACGGTCCAGAACAAACCGGCATTAATGCGCACCGTGCCGCGCACGACGCCATCCGCCGGTGCCGTGCCTTCCGGCGGCGAGATCTCGACGCGATAGCGCGCGTCGTGGGCGAGGTAAGCGGCCTTGCCCGCATGGCCACCACCGCGGGTCGATGCCACATCGCCGCCGTGCACCGACGCGAGCAGCGGATGCGCCACCTCGCGGGCGGACGAGGCGTCGACCGCCGTCACGCGCCCGGTCATCGCACCGCTGCCCGCGCGTTCCGGATAGAAACGGATCGACTGCCCCGGGGCCACGGCCCGCACCTGCGATTCGCTGACGTACGCCTCGATTACCGACTGTGCCGAGACCACGCGCAGCAGCGGCTGGCGCGGGTTGACCCAGCGTCCGGGCACCACATCGGCGGCCAGATCGCGGACGACGCCTGCCGACTGCGCGCGCAGTTCCAGCCGCGCGAGTTCGGCCTCCGCGCCCTGCCGGTCGGCCAGCGCCTCGGCCAGTTGCTGTTCGGTGACCGCGCGGCGTTCGGACTGGGCCATGCTCGCCGGCGCGCGCAGCAGTTCCACCTGCAGCGCCTGCGCGCGGGCCTCGGCCCGGGTACGCCGCGACACCAGTTCCGGCGAGGCGATCCGCGCGAGCAGCGCGCCGGGCGCGACCGCCTCGCCGTCCTTCACCGCGACCTCGACGATCTGGCCCGCCACCGGCGCGTACACCGTCTGCACCTGCGCCGCGCGGACCAGCGCGGGCGCCTGCACCTGCAGGCTGACGGGGCCGAGCCACAGCACCGCGAAGGCGGCCGCGGCGACCGTGCCGATGCGACGCCACTGCGGCACAAGTTCCGCGCGCCGCGCGGAGAGCGCCTGCGCCTCGCGCCACAGCGGGCGCACGATGAACCAGCCGATCTCGACGGCCATCAGCGCGAGGCCGAGCAGCTTGAAGAACAGGTGATAGACCGCGAACGCGATGACGAGAAACAGCACGAAGCGGTAAGCCCAGGTGCCGACGGCGAACGCGATCAGCAGCGCGCGGCGGCGCGGCGACAGGTCCGCTTCCGGCTGCGGATCGTCCAGGCCGAAAAAGAACCGGCGCAGCCAGTGGCGCGCCAGCGCGAAGCTGCGCTCGTGCAGGTTGGGCATGTCGAGCGCGTCGGAGGCCAGGAAATAACCGTCGAACCGCATGAAGGGGCTCGCGTTGATCGCGATCGTCGTCACCCACGTGGTGGTCGCCAGCAGAAACAGCACGCTCTTCAACGGACCTTCCGGGGCGAGCGCCCAGCCCAGCGTCGCGAACACCGCCAGCACCAGTTCCGCGGCGATGCCGGCGGAGGCGATGGCGAAGCGCTGCCGGCGGTCCGCCAGCTTCCAGGTCTCGCCGGTGTCGGTGTAAAGCACCGGCCACAACACGAGGAAGGCCACGCCCATGGTCGGCACGCGCACGCCGTAACGCTTGGCGGTGAAGGCGTGCGCGAATTCGTGGATCACCTTCGCGAAGCTGGCGGCCACCGCGTAAAACAGCAGGCCTTCGAGGTTGAAGAAATAAAGGAAGGTGCGTCCGAGTGCGTCCCACTCGCGGACGAGCAGCACGAGATCGATCGCTGCCACCACCGCGACGACGGCCGCGAACGCCGGCGTCCACAGCCCGCGCACGTAGGGCAGCATGCGCGTGAGCCAGCGGTCGGGATGGAACAGCGGGATGCGGAAGAACAGGTAGTGATGCAGCGCCTGCTTCCACAGCGCGGGTTTCGAGGTCAGCCAGCCCATGCGCCGGCGCGCAAGCCCTTCGGCGTCCGCGGGCGCGGCGAGTTCGTGCTGCAGCAGGAAAGCCGCGACCGTCTGCACGTCCTGCGCGGTGGGCCGCAGCGTGGTGTCGCGCGCAACTGCCGCCACGAGCGCGCCCGCCTCCGGATGCGCGCGCCAGCGCGACAGCAATTCGAACTCCAGCCAGCCGAGTTCGAAAAAGCGGTTGCGCACGGGATCGGCAATCCGCCAGACGGGGGAACCGTCCGCGAGCGCGGCGCTGCGGTGCAGCTTGAGATCCTGGCGGAGTTGGGGGAGCAGGTCGGGCATGGCGATGGGGTGAAAATGGCGCGGTGAAAATCTGTCAAAACGGTAGATTTTCGCGGAGTACCCACCCTCTCCACAATGATTTTTCACGGTTTTTTTCTGCGCCGTGATGCAGTTCACAGGCGGAATCTGCGGCGGAAACTTGGTTTAAATCTTGTTAAAGTGCGGCCTCCGCGCCCTCCCTCCGCACTCACCGGCACAACACCTTCGCTTTCTACATGCATAAACCCACCTACTGCATTGTTTTAGCTGCACTCGTGATCGTTCCGATGGTGACCGCCACCGCACAGGCGCAAAACTTTCCTACACGGCCCATCCGCATGATCGTGCCGTTTGCCGCGGGCGGGTCCGTGGACGCGGTGGCCAAGGCGGTCAATGCCCCGGCTTCCAAACGCCTGGGCCAGCCGGTCTACATCGAGTACGTGCCCGGGGCCAGCGGCGGCACCGGCGCAGGCCTGGTGGCCGGCACGCCGGCCGACGGCTACACGGTGCTGCTCACCAGCACCGCGCTGCTCATCGCCAACGCGATGTACAAAAATTCTTTTGACGCGCACAAGGATTTCACGCCGGTCGTGGAACTCGCGCGTTTCGATTACGCGCTGATCGCGCATCCGAAGTTCGCGGCCCGCACCGTCAGGGAACTGGTGGAACTCGGCAAGAAGAGCAAGGGCACCACCAGCTTCGCCAGTTCCGGCAGCGCGACGGCCAGCCGCGTCATCGGCGAAGTGCTCAACAAGAACACCGGCGCCGACCTGCTGCACGTGCCCTACCGTGGCGCGGGTCCCGCGCGCATGGACGTGGTCGAGCGGCAGGTGGACGTCGCCTTCGACGACCTTGGTCCCGCGCTCGCGGCGGCGCGCGCGGGCAAGGTGCGCGTACTCGCCACCACCGGCAAGGACCGCTCCCCCCTCGCGCCCGACGTACCCACCATCGCCGAGACGTTTCCCGGGGTGTTCGTCGACAACTGGATCGGCGTCTTCGTGCGCAGCGGCACGCCGAAGGCCGCGGTGGACCGGTTGAACGCCGCGTTCGCGGAGGCCGTGAAGGATCCCGCGGTCGCGAAAACCATGGCCGCCCAGAGCCTGGTCGCGGTGGGCTCCACCCCGGCGGCCTTCGAGGAAGTGACCCAGGACTTCCGCAAGCGCTACGTGGATCTGATCAAGCAGTTCGTGATCGAGCCGGACTGACCCGCCGCGTCCTCAAGGCGCGCCGGACCATCCCTGATTTTCCGACCGACTCACTCCGACTTTCCCCGGTCGCGCGCGGCCGCCTGCGCCGTGGGGTTGGGCGTGGGCTCGCCGATCTTCCGCAGCGTGTTGCGGTCCGTGTGGTGGAACGGCTCCGCCTGGCCCGGGATGATCAGCACCGTGTCCAGTTCGTAGGACCACGTGCCGTCGGCGTTGATCGAGACCGTGATGGAGTAGCGATCCGTCCTGAACGCGTACTCCAGAAACGGATTCGACACGATGCCGTTCGTCATGGACCCGCGCACCGCTTCCAGCCGAAACGTTCTGGCATCCGCGGTCGCGCGACCGACCGCCATCGCCGTCTGCCCGCGCGGGATGGACAGCGTCTGCGTCACGGTGCCCGTCGCGGGTTCCCACAGCCAGTAGCCGACCTGGTCGTGAAAGGTCTCAACGTCGTCGGGCTTCACGATCCGCGTGTGGTAGCGCAACCCATAGAGCAGTTGCGGCCCGTTGGTCTGCGCATCGATCGGCTGCAACTCCATGTGCTCGATGAACGCCTGCCGTTCGGGGCCGTCGGCTTTCGGGTTGACGTCGAGCCCGCCGGCGCCGGTCCAGAGGCCCGCCATTCCGGTGAGCGGTCCCAGATTGGCGAGCGTGTCGACGTCCGGTTCGGGTTCCGTGTAGATGTCTTTGGGGTAGTTTTCCATGATCGATTTACAGCTCCAGCAGACTCAAGGTTAACCGGCACGAGGTTGGGTCGGAGATGCGGCGTCAGCATGGCTCTCGCTCTCGACGTCCACCGCAGGGGGCAGCGAGACCCGCTCTGTGACCCGAAGTTCGCTGATAACAAGTTCGTCGATTTCCAGCCGTTTGATCCGCGCCCTGCCCACCGCCAGCTTGCCAATGGCCATCGCACCGATGGCGATGGCGCCTAGCGCGACCGCGCCCAATGCCACGCTGCCAATCGCCTGCGTTGCGGTCGCGATTGCGGGAAAAGCTCGAGCACGCGTGGTTTTGCGTTTCATTTGGCGACCCTTCGTGGCGTGGCGGTACTGAAGTCTAAACACACTTCGGCGTGGGGGGCGGCCTAACGTGCCCGCTCACCCCTTGGGCGCCAGCACTTCCGCGATATGCAGGACCTGCGTCTTGTCGTCGCCGCGCCGGCGCAGCTTGCCCTCGATGTTGAGCATGCACCCGAGGTCGCCCAGCACGACCGCCTGCGCGCCGCTCGCCGCGATGTTGTTGCACTTGCGGTCGGCGATCGCCGTGGAGATGTCGCCGTACTTCACCGCGAAGGCGCCGCCGAAGCCGCAGCAGGTCTCGCATTCGTTCATTTCCCTGAGTTCCACACCGGGCATTGTTGCCAGCAGCGCGCGCGGCTGCCGCTTCACGCCGAGTTCGCGCAGGCCGGAACAGGAGTCGTGATAGGTGACGGCGCCTTTGTAGTCCCCTGCGACACGCTCGACCTTCGCCACGTTGACCAGAAAATCCGTCAGCTCGTACGTCTTCGCCGCCAGCGCAGACACGCGGGCGAGCATCGCGGGATCGTCCGCGAACAATTCCGGGTAGTGCGTTTTGATCTGCCCCGCGCAGGAACCGGAAGGCGCCACCACGTAGTCGAAGCCCTCGAACTCGGCGAGCGTCTTGCGCGCGAGCGCCGCGGCATTGGCGCGATCGCCCGCGTTATAGGCTGGCTGGCCGCAGCAGGTCTGCGTTTTGGGCACCTCGACCGTGCAACCGGCGGCTTCCAGCAGGCGGATCGCCGCAAAGCCGATGCGCGGGCGCATCAGGTCGACGAGGCAGGTGACGAACAGGGCGACGCGCATGGGGGCGCTATTGTGCCCCGCCGGCGGGCGGCTTCACAGCCTCCACCTTCCTGAGGACTGCCAGCGCCGGCGGCAGCGGCGTGCGCGGCCCGTCCGGCGCCCAGCCGCGTTCGCGCGCCATGCGTTCGGCCGCAGCGACGCGTTCCAGCGATAGCGGGTGCGTCTGCAGAAACGCGGGGGCGTAACCGCCACCACCGATTTTGGCGAGTTCGGTAAAGGTGTCCTTCGCACCCCCCACGTGGCCATAGACTTTTGCCACCGCGGCGAAGGCCTCCGCGTCGGCCGCGCTTTCCTGGTCGCGTCCATACTTGAGCAGCGGCAGTGTGCCCGCGGTCTGCAGCGCGCCACCGGCGACGCCCTCGCCCATGCCGGACGACAGCACGGACAGCGTCAGGCCCACGGCGATGCCGCGCCCGAGGCTGGACGCCGGATGGCGCAGCTTGGCGTGCGCGATCTCGTGCGCGAGCACCGTGGCCACCGCATCCTCGCTGTCGAACTTCACCAGCAGGCCGCGGTAGAACACCACGTTGCCACCGAGCGTCGCGAACGCGTTCGGCGTCGTCCCATCGTCGTAGTGCACTTTCACCTGCATGCCCTCGGGCAGCCCCATCACCGGCACGAGCTTCGCCGTGATCGCGCGCAGCGCCTGGCGGGCTTCCTCGGCCTGCGCGTCGCGCAGGCCTTCCTCCCAGTGCTTCGTGATGCTGGAGGCGAAGTTGTTTTCGGTGCTGAACGGCAACCGCGCCGCGATCTCGCCGGCGAAAAACCCGATGAGCGCCGTCACGGCGGCCACGGTGCCGAGCGCCCCGACGACCAGCCACGTGAACTCCTTCAGCGGATGCTCGGTGCTGTAGTTGACGGTTTCGTCGGGAAGACGGTTTTCGAAGTCCATCGGAGGGCAGCGGCTAAGTATCAGCGCGCCGGCGCCGTCAGCACGTCCAGGGGCTTCAGCGCCGTGCCGTAGGCGATGACCTGCACGATCGGCATGGATTGCCCGTGGCCGCCACCGATGTTGGTGGTCTCGAACTTGACGTTGATGACGAGATGGCTGCCGAGACGCAGCGCCTGTTCCTTCATGCGCAGGATCGCCTCGCGGCGCGCGCGATCGAGCAGCGATTCGTAGGAGGTGAGCCGCCCGCCGATCAGCGTTTTCAGCCCGGCCACGAACTGCTTGAAGTAGTCCGACCCGACGACGACGGAGCCCGACACCAGCAGGCAGGCCTGCTCGCGCGCGACGTCCGGCGGATAGCGGGTCGCGAAGGCCAGCACCTTGGCGTACTGCCGCTCGCGGATGCGGATGGACGCGTAATGCCGCGACTCGTTCCACTGGCCGATGAAGTAGCCCAGCCCGAGCAGGACCAGGAAGACAATCAGGTCGAACATGCCGCCGGCCCCGGGCTATTCGAGGACGACCGCGGTCCCGTAGGCGAGGATCTCCGCCGCGCCCGCCGTGATCGACGCCGTCGAATAGCGCACGTTGATCACCCCGTTCGCGCCCATGGATTTCGCCTGGGCGATCATCCGCTGGGTCGCTTCCTCGCGCGCCTCCTGCAGTAGCTCGGTATAGGACTTGAGTTCGCCGCCCACGATATTCTTCAGCCCGGCGAGCAAATCCTTGCCGACGTGCTTGGTGCGCACGGTGCTGCCCTGCACGATCCCCAGGTGCGTGCGGATGCGGCGGCCGGGAATGATTTCGATGTTCGACACGAGCATGCCGCCCCCCGCGGAAGCGCCGGTGTTTGAGGCGGACGTGTTGAACGGGTTCTGGTTCGCGTAGGGATTGGACTCGGCCATGGCGATTGCGGGCTCCGGTTGCGGGACAACCCAGTATAACCAAGCCGCGCTGAGCCTACTCCGCCGCCAGCCGGTAGCCGACCCCTGCCTCCGTCAACAGGTAGCGAGGGCGCGCCGGATCCGCTTCCAGCTTGTGCCGCAGTTCCGCCATGTAGATGCGCAGGTAATGGTTCTGCTCGAGTTTGGACGGTCCCCACACCGCGTTGAGCAGATGCCGGTGGGTCAACACCTTGCCGGCGTGGCGCGTCAGTTCCGCGAGGAGCCGGTACTCCGTCGGCGTCAGGCGCACCTCGCGCCCGGCGGCAGTCACCTTGCGCTGCCCGAGGTCCACCTTGAGACCGCCCAGTTCGAAGACGGACTCGCCTTCGGTACCCGCGGTCGCCCGGTGCCGGAACGCGACGCGCAGCCGCGCCAGCAGTTCGCCCACGCCGAAGGGTTTGGTCACGTAGTCGTCGGCCCCGGCATCGAGCGCGGCGACCTTCTCTGTTTCCAGGCTGCGCGCCGACAGCACGATGATGGGCAGGGCGGACCAGGCACGCACCTGGCGCACCACCTCGAGGCCGTCGAGGTCGGGCAGTCCCAGGTCGACGATCAGCAGATCGGGCTTGTGGTTCGCCGCTTCCGACACGCCGAGCCGGCCCGTCTCCGCTTCCAGCACGCGGTAGCCGTTCGCTTCCAGCGTCGCGCGCAGGAAACGCCGGATCTGCGGCTCGTCCTCGATCACCAGCACCGTCGCGGCGTGCTCCGTCATGCCGCCTCCGCTTCCGGCACCACCCCCGGCGGATTCTCCGCGGCGGGCAGCGTCACGGTGAACACGGCGCCGCCGTCTGGCGCGTTGGCCGCGGAAATGGTGCCGCCATGCGCCTCCACGATGGCGCGGCAGATCGTCAGCCCCAGCCCGGCGCCGCCGTGGGCGCTCTCGGGCTGGGCCCGGTAGAACTTCTCGAACACGTGCTGCGCCACCTCCGGCGGCAGCCCCGGCCCGAAATCGCGCACGCGCAGCGTGCACGACCGGCCGTCGTGCGCGGCCGTGATCTCGATCGGCGTGCCGGGAGGCGTGTAGCGGCAGGCGTTCTCGACGAGATTCATCAGCACCTGCTCGATCAGCACGCCGTCGATACGCACCAGCGGCAATGTGCGCGGCACGTCCACGCGCACGCGGCGGCCTTCCAGCGGCTCGCGCAGCCGGCCCAGCACCGAACCGGCCAGTTCCTCCAGCACGTGCCATTGCAGATCGAGGTGGACCGCGCCGGATTCGAGCCGCGTCATGTCGAGCAGGTTGTTGACCACCCGCGTCATGCGGCGGGCCTCGTCGAGCACGGTTTGCGCCAGTTCGCGGCGGCTGGCTTCGGGCACATCCGTTCCGCCCTCGAGCAGCGCGCTGGACGAACCGGCGATCACCGCGAGCGGCGTGCGCAGATCGTGCGAGATCGCCGCCAGCAGCGAATTGCGCAGGCTTTCGGTCTCCGCCTTGGTCTGCGCACGGCGGGCATCCTCCACGGACTGCACGCGCTGCAGGGCCAGCGCGATCTGGCCGGCGAAGGTCTCGAGCAGCCGCAACTGCTCGGGCAGAAAGACGCGGCGCGCGCTGGCGGGCAGCACGCCGAGTACCCCCAGCGCGCCAGCCGCCCCGGCGAGCGGCAGGTACAGGGCATCGCTGCCAGGCAGCGTGTCCGTATGCAGGCCGGCGGGCCGGCCGTGGTCGTAAACCCACTGCGCGATGCCGAGATCCGCGCCGTGCAGGGAACCGTGAATGCTGGTCTCGCGCGGATACCGCAGCTTGCCGTCGGCGTCGGGCAGCAGCACCACCGCCTGGCAATCGAAGACGGCCGTCACCTCGCGCACGCCGACGCGCAGGAGTACGTCCGCGTCCTGCGCGGTCGCAAGCTCGCGCACCATCGTGTAGAGCGCGGCGGTGCGCCGCTCGCGGTGTCCCGCCACCCGGGCCTGCAGCCGCACGCTCGCGGTCAGCGAGGAGATGACGAGCCCCACCACCAGCATCACGGCGAAGGTGACGAGGTACTCGGTGTCGGAGACCGCGAAGGTCAGGTAAGGCGGCACGAAGAAGAAATCGAAACTCATCACGCTCAGCACGGAGGCGAGGACGGAAGGCCCGCGCCCGTAACGCACCGCGATCCACACCACGCCCAGCAGGTAGAGCATGACCAGATTGGTGAGCTGAAAATCATCGCGCAGCGGCCAGGCCAGCACCGTCGCGGCGACCGTGACGACGGCCGCCACCGCATAGCCCTTGCGGCGGCGCGCGAAGCCGCCCTGCTCGTCGAGCCCCAGATAGGCACTGCTGCGCGCGAGCACCTGCTGGCCGGGGAACGCGGCGGCACCGGCATCGGTGCTGATGACATGTACATCGATCTCGCCGCTGCCCTCGACCACCGCATCGACGATGGAGCCGAACAGCCAGCGCCGCCAGCCGCGGCGGCGCGGCTTGCCGAGCACGATGCGGCTCACGTTGCGCGCCTGCGCGAGTTCCAGCACGTCGTCGCTGAAGCGCGCGGCCCCGGCGAGCGTCTGCGTTTCCGCCCCGAGCGATTCGGCCAGCTTCAGCGTGCGTGCGATCCGCTCGCGGTCCGCGGCGGGCAGGCGCACGAGCTCGGGCGTTTCGACATAGGCGACCAGCCATTCGGCCTTCAGCGCCGCGGCCATGCGGCGGCCCGCGCGCACCAGCCGCTCGCCATCCGCAGCCGGGCCGATGCAGACGAGGATGCGCTCCCGCACCGGCCAGGCGGCGTCGATCGCGTGGTCCTCGCGGTAGTCGCGCATCTGCGCATCCACCCGGTCGGCGGTGCGCCGCAGCGCAAGTTCGCGCAGCGCGATCAGGTTGCCCTTGCGGAAAAAGTTTTGTTCCGCCTGCCGCGCCTGGTGTGGCAGGTAGATCCTGCCCTCCCGCAGCCGTTCGAGCAGTTCATCCGGCGGCAGGTCGATAACCTCGACGTCGTCGGCGTTCTCGATGATGGTGTCCGGCACCGTCTCGCGCACCGCGATACCGGTGACCTGCTCGACCAGGTCATTGAGGCTTTCCAGGTGCTGGACGTTGACCGTGGTGTAGACGTCGATGCCGGCGTCGCGCAGTTCCTCGATGTCCTGCCAGCGTTTCGGATGGCGCGAACCCGGCGCGTTGGTGTGGGCGAGTTCATCGACGAGGATCAGCGCGGGACGGCGCCTGAGCGCGGCGTCGAGATCGAATTCCGGCAGGCGCACGCCGCGGTCATCGGAGGCACGGCGCGGCAACACCTCGAGGCCCGCCAGCAGCGCCGTGGTCTCCGGCCGCACGTGAGCTTCTATGTAGCCCGCCACCACGTCGAGGCCCTCCGCGCGCTGCTGCTGCGCCGCCTGCAGCATCGCGTAGGTCTTGCCGACGCCGGGCGCGGCGCCGAAAAAGACCTTCAGCCGCCCGCGGGCGGCACGCGCCTCGTCATCCCTGACCCGCGCAAGCAGGGCATCGGGGTCCGGACGGTCGTCAGTGGCATGCATCGGCTGCTATGGTGCCCGATTCGGGGGTTCATTTCAGAGTGGTCAGCGCCCGGTTGAGCGGCACGACGTTGACGCGCGGTTCGCCGAATATTCCCCATTGCCGGCCCTCGGTGTGCGCCGCGATCAGCGCCGTCACCCGTTCCAGCGGCACGCCGCGCGCACGCGCCACGCGCACCGCCTGGTAAGCAGCGGCGGCCGGCGAGATCTGCGGATCGAGCCCGCTGGCGGAGGCGGTGACGAGATCGACCGGCACGGGCGCGCGATTGTCGGGATCGGCCGCGCGCAGCGACTTGATGCGGGCTTTCACGGCGTCTGTCAGCGCGGGATTGGTCGGCCCCTGGTTCGAGCCGGACGAGGCGGCAGCGTTATAGGGAAACGGGCCCGTGGCCGACGGCCGGCTCCAGAACACGCCGGGGTCGGCAAACTGCTGCCCGATCAGCGCCGAGGCCACGGCCTTGCCGTCCGCCACGATCAGACTGCCGTTGGCCTGCCCGGGAAACAGGAGTTGCGCGAGCCCGGTCACCAGCAGCGGGTAGGCGACGCCCGTCAGCAGCGTGAGCAGCGCGAGCAGGATCACCGCGGGTTTCAGTTGTTGCAGCATGGCCACTCCTTCTCCGTCACCAGCCGAACAGCTCGGCCAGCAGGTAAATGACGACGACCGGCCCGAACACGGCGGCCAGCGGAACCAGCACGAACATCCAGTCGCCGTGTCCCGGTCGTTCGCGCCTGTTGGCCCGCCCATCCGTCGCGCGCATCTCAGGCCGCCCCCAGCGCAACGAGCACCAGATCGATCAGCTTGATACCGACAAAGGGCACGATCAGGCCGCCCACGCCGTAGATGAGCAGGTTGTTGCGCAGCAATGCGGCCGCACCCACCGGCTGGTAGCGCACGCCCCGCAGCGCGAGCGGGATCAGCGCGACGATGACGAGCGCGTTGAAGATCACCGCCGAGAGGATCGCGCTCGCCGGGCTCGCGAGTTGCATCACGTTGAGCGCGTTGAGCGCCGGGTAGGTGGTGGCGAAGGCCGCCGGGATGATCGCGAAATACTTGGCCACGTCGTTCGCGATGCTGAACGTCGTCAGCGCCCCGCGCGTCATCAGCATCTGCTTGCCGGTCTCGACGATTTCGATCAGCTTGGTCGGATTGGAATCGAGGTCGACCATGTTGCCGGCCTCCTTCGCCGCCTGCGTGCCGCTGTTCATCGCGACCGCGACGTCGGCCTGCGCGAGCGCCGGCGCGTCGTTGGTGCCGTCGCCCGTCATCGCGACCATGCGGCCGGCCGCCTGCTGGTCGCGGATCAGCTTCAACTTGGCCTCGGGCGTCGCCTCGGCGAGGAAATCATCCACGCCTGCCTCGGCGGCGATCGCGGCGGCAGTCAGACGGTTGTCCCCGGTGATCATCACCGTGCGGATGCCCATGCGGCGCAGTTCCGCGAAACGCTCCCGGATGCCGCCCTTGACGATGTCCTTGAGCTCGATCACGCCGAGCACGCGCCCGCCGTCGGCCACCACCAGCGGCGTGCTGCCGCGGCGGGCGACCGTTTCGACCAGTTGGGTCACTTCGCGCGGAAACGCCTGGCCGCGGGCTTCGACGTAGGAACGGATGGCGTCCGCCGCGCCCTTGCGGACCTCGCGTCCGGGCAGGTTGACGCCGCTCATGCGCGTCTGCGCGCTGAACGGCACGAAGGTCGCGCCGAGTGCGGCGAGGTCGCGTTCGCGCAGGCCGAATTTCTGCTTCGCCAGCACGACGATGCTGCGGCCCTCCGGCGTCTCGTCCGGCAGCGACGACAGTTGCGCCGCGTCCGCCAGCGCTTCCACGGTGACACCCGCCGCCGGCAACAAGCTTGTCGCTTGTCGATTTCCGAGCGTGATGGTGCCGGTCTTGTCGAGCAGCAGCACGTCCACGTCGCCGGCGGCCTCGACCGCCCGGCCGGAAGTCGCGACCACGTTCTTCTGCATCATGCGACCCATGCCCGCGACACCGATCGCCGACAGCAGGCCGCCGATGGTGGTCGGGATGAGGCACACGAGCAGCGCGACCAGCACCGTGATCGTCACCGGGCTGCCGGCGCCCGCGGTCTGCACGGCGTAGATCGAGAACGGCAGCAACGTGACGGTGGCCAGCAGAAACACCAGCGTGAAGGCGACGAGCAGGATCGTCAGCGCGATCTCGTTGGGCGTCTTGCGGCGCTTCGCGCCCTCCACCATCGCGATCATGCGGTCGAGAAAGGTCTCGCCCGGATCGACGGTGATGCGGACCACGAGCCAGTCGGACAGCACGCGCGTGCCGCCGGTCACGGCGCTGAAGTCGCCGCCCGCCTCGCGGATGACCGGCGCGCTCTCGCCGGTGATCGCGGATTCGTCGACCGAAGCCACGCCCTCGATCACCTCGCCGTCGCCCGGCAGGACGTCACCCGCCTCGACCAGCACCACGTCGCCGCGCCGCAGAGCCGCGCTCGACGACGGACGCCACGTTGAGCCGTGGCGCGGTTCCGCAAGCTGCTTGGCAACCACGTCACGCCGCGCGCTTTTGAGCGCCGCGGCCTGCGCCTTGCTGCGCCCTTCCGCCACGGCCTCCGCGAAGTTCGCGAACAGCACCGTGAACCACAGCCACAGCGTGATGGCGAGGATGAAGCCCGACGGCGCCTCGCCCGCGCCCGTCAGCGCCTGCACGAACAGCGCGGTCGTCAGCAGGCTGCCGAGGTAAACCACGAACATGACCGGGTTGCGCCACTGGTGCTGGGGCGCCAGTTTGCGCAGCGCGTCGAGAAACGCCGCACGCAGGCTGGCGGCGTCGAGCGCGGAATAGACGAGGGCTTTGGCGGTCATGGGATGCTTCCTGTGGGTCCTGCGCTCAGCGCGCGCCGGTCATGAGCAGGTGCTCGACGATGGGGCCGAGCGCGAGCGCGGGGATGAAGGTCAGCGCCCCCACCACGATCACCGTGCCGATCAGCAGCGCGACGAACAGCGGCGTGTGCGTGGGCAGCGTGCCGGCGCCCGCGGGAATGCGTTTCTTTGCGGCGAGCGCGCCGGCGATGGCGAGCGTGGGGATCGCCAGCCAGTAGCGCGCGAACAGCATCGCGAAGCCGAGCAGCGTGTTGTAGAACGGCGTGTTGGCGGACAGGCCCGCGAAGGCGCTGCCGTTGTTGTTGCCCGCCGAGGAGAACGCGTAGAGGATCTCGCTGAAGCCGTGCGCGCCGGGATTCGCGATGCCGGCCCTGCCGGGATCGACGAGCACCGCGACCGCGGTACCTGCCAGCACGCAAAGCGGCGGCACGAGGACGATCACGGCGGCCATCTTCATCTCGAAGGCCTCGATCTTCTTGCCGAGGTACTCCGGCGTGCGGCCGATCATGAGTCCCGCGACGAACACGGCCACGATCGCGAACACCAGCATGCCGTAAAGGCCGGAGCCGACGCCGCCGAAGATCACTTCACCCAACTGCGTGAGCCACATCGGCACCATCCCGCCGAGGGGCGTAAAGGAATCATGCATGGCGTTGACCGAGCCGTTCGAGGCGGCGGTGGTTGCGGTCGCCCACAGGGCGGAGTTCGCGATGCCGAAGCGCGCTTCCTTGCCTTCCATGTTGCCGCCCGCCTGGGCCTCGGCGGCTGCCTGGTCCACCCCCAGCGCGGCGAGCGCGGGATTGCCCGCCTGCTCGGCGGTGACGCACACCGCGAGCAACGCGGCGAACACCACCGTCATCGCCGCGAGCACGGCCCAGCCCTGCCGCGGGTCGCCCACCATGGCGCCGAAGGTGTAGCAGAGCGCCGCCGGAATCAGCAGGATCGCCAGCAGTTCCAGAAAGTTGGACAGCGGCGTCGGGTTCTCCAGCGGGTGCGCGGAGTTGACGTTGAAGAAGCCGCCGCCGTTGGTGCCGAGCTGCTTGATCGCCACCTGCGAGGCCGCGGGACCCACGGCGATCACCTGCTCGGTGGCCGTCGCCGTTTCCATGACCGGCTTGCCGTCCGCGCCTTCGACGGGCTTGCCGTCCGCGCCAGGCGCGGGCTGCTCGTAGGTGACGGGCTCGGGCAAGGGCACCGTGTGCGCGGCGCTGAAGGTCTGCACGACGCCCTGGCTCACGAGCGCCAGCGCCAGCACGATCGCCAGCGGCAGCAGGATGTAGAGCACGCTGCGCGTCGTATCGACCCAGAAATTGCCGATCGTCTCCGCCTTCTCCAGGACGAACGCGCGGACCAGGGCCACCAGCGTCGCCATCCCGGTCGCAGCCGACACGAAATTCTGCACGGTCAGCGCGAGCATCTGCGTGAGGTAACTCATCGTGACTTCGCCGCCGTAGCCCTGCCAGTTGGTGTTGGTGGCGAAGCTCACCGCGGTGTTGAAGGCCGAATCCGGTGACACCGCGCCCAGCGCCAGCGGATTGAGCGGCAGGTCCGCCTGCAGCCGCTGCAGCGCGAACACGACGAGCGCGCCCAGCAGGTTGAACGCGAGCATCGCAAGCGCGTATTCCGTCCAGCGCATGCCGGCATCGGCCTTTACGCCGCACAGGCGGTAGATCGCCCGCTCCAGCGGTCCCAGCACCCTGCCGGCGAGCACCGCCCGTCCCGCGTACACGCGTGCCATGTAGGCGCCGAGCGGCTTCGCCAGCGCGAGCAGCACCGCGAGGTAGACGACGATCTGCATCCAGCCCTGGGCACCCATCAGAAGCGCTCCGGCCAGAACAGCGCGGCGACGAGATAGACGAACACGCCGAGCGCCAGCGCGCCGCTGATGTAGTAGAAGAGCGTCATTGCGGCCCCCGCAATCGCTCGCAGAACCACACGAGCCCCGCGCTCGCCGCGAAGAAGCCTGCGATCAAGGCCAGGAAGAGCAGATCCATCGGTGTCTCCAGGTAAGGTCCACACGATAGGCATTCGTGTGAAAACCCCGGATAAAAACGGGGCCGGGAGATGTAAAAAAGACGTAAAAAAAGCGCGGGAGTCCGCGCTTTTCATGGATGAAGGGTCACTTACCCCCTCACTCCTCACCCCTCACCGACCTAATCGGCCTTCGCCCCCGTGTCCTTCACCACCTTGCCCCACTTCACCGCTTCCTTCTTCGTGTGCTCGGTGAACTGCTCGGGCGTGCTGCCGATCGGTTCGATGCCGTCGTTCAGGAACCGCGTCTTGAGATCCGGCGCCTGCAGGACTTTTGCGATCTCCTGTTGCAGCTTGTTGACGATGTCCCGCGACGTGCCGCCGGGCACGCACACGCCCGACCACGACACCGCGTCGAAGCCGGGCACGCCGGATTCGGCGATGGTCGGCACGTCGGGCAGCGTGGGAAAGCGCTTGCTGCTGCTGATGCCCAGCATCTTCAGCTTGCCGGCCTTGACGTGCGGCAGCGAACTCACCACCTGGTCCATCATCATCACGACCTGCCCGCCGAGCAGGTCGCCCATCGCCTGGCCGGTGCCCTTGTACGGCACGTGGGTCACGTTGATGCCGGCGGCGTTGTTGAAATAGGCGGCCGACAGGTGGGAGCCGGTCCCGACCCCCGACGAGGCGTAGTTCAACTGGCCCGGGCGCGGCTTGGCGAAGGCGATGAACTCCTTCACGTTCTTCACCGGCAACGAGGGATGCACGACGATGATGTAGGGCAGCGAGCCGGTCTGCGTGACCGGCACGATGTCCTTCTCCACGTTGTACGGCAGCTTCGAGAACATGAACGGCTGGATCGCGAAGGTGCCGGTCGTGCAGGCGAGGATGGTGTAGCCGTCGGGCGGCGACTTGGCGAGTACCTCGGTGGCGATGATGCCGCCCGCGCCGGTGCGGTTGTCGACCACCACCTGCTGGCCGATGTTCTTGCCGAGTTCCTGCGCGATCAGCCGCGCGACGATGTCGGTGGAGCCGCCGGGCGCGAAGCCGACGACGAAGCGGATGGTCCGGTTCGGATAACCGCCGGCGGCGATCTGCGCGAAGGCCGGCGTGGCGGCGCACAGCAGCAGCGCGCCGGCGAGACTAACCTGCAGCGGTGAACGCAACATGGGGGGTTCCTTTTTTTGCCTGCGTTATTGGTTATTGCGAAGGGGGCGACCGGACGTCCGCCGGAATTATCCCGGTTTCGCCCGCGCCGGACGATATCATCCGCACCGCTGCCCCGCCGGCCGCGGGCGCGGATACCCCGATGGCATGATTGTTGCTGAGATTCAACACGTGCGTTGCACGAGATTACCCACGCGCGCACACTCCCTTCACTCTCCGTCGAAAGAGGTCACGATGAACATGAGCTCGCTGCGCTGGCTGTCATTGCTGTGCCTTGGCCTGGCTGGAACGGCGTGGGGACAGCAATCCTACCCGACCAAACCGGTGCGCATCGTCGTCGGCTTCGCCGCCGGCGGCAGCGTCGACATCGTGGCGCGCATCATGGCGCAGAAACTCGCCGCGGGCTGGGGCCAGCAGGTGCTGGTCGACAACCGTCCCGGCGCGGGCGGCAACATCGCGGGGGAACTGACGGCCAAAGCGCCGCCCGACGGCTACACGCTGCTCATCAGCAGCGGCGGCGCCCTCGGCACCAATCTCTCCATCTACACGAAGATGGCCTACGACCCGCTGAAGGACCTCACGCCGATCGCGCTGCTGGTGACCCAGGGCAACGTGCTGATCGTGAACCCCTCGGTGCCGGCGAAGACCCTCAAGGAGTTCACCGCACTCGCCACGGCCCGGCCCGGCCAGCTCAACCACGGCTCGGGCGGCAACGGCTCGTCGCAGCACATGTCGGCGGAACTGTTCGCCAGCATGACCGGCGTCAAAATGGTGCACATCCCCTACAAAGGCGGGGCGCCGGCCATGACGGACCTGCTCGGCGGGCAGATCGACGTCATGTTCCAGGTTCTGCCGGAAGCCGTGCAGGCGATCAACAGCGGACGGGTGCGCGCGATCGCGGTCACCGGCTCGAAGCGTTCCCCCATCATCCCCAATGTCCCGACCATGGCCGAAGCGGGCCTTACCGGTTACGACTTTGAAGGCTGGATGGGCATGGCCGGTCCACCCGGCATGGCCAAGGATCTCGTCGCACGCATCAACGGCGACGTGAACAAGGCTCTCGCGGCGAGCGACGTGCAGACGCGGCTCCTCGAAATCGCGCTCGGCATCGTCGGCAGCACGCCCGAGCAGCTCGGCACGCACATGCGCGAGCAGTCGGCAAAGATGGTCAAGCTCGCGAAGGACGCGGGCATCAAGCCCGTCGACTGAAGAAGTGAGGGGGAAGGGGTGAGGGGTGAGGGGACCGCCTCACCCCTCACCCCAAAATCATGCGCGCATCGGCGATCGTGTAGCCGCCGCCATGCGCGATCACCGGATTGAGGTCGATCTCGGCGATTTCCGGATGCGCCGCGGCAAGCGCCGACACCTTCATCAGCAGTTCGACGATGGCCGGCTTGTCGACCGCCGGCAGGCCGCGCACGCCGTCCAGCATTGCCTTGAACTTGATCTCGCCCAGCATCTCCTGCGCGTCCGCACGGGAGAGGGGCACCGCGCGAAACACCACGTCACGGATCGTTTCCACGAAAATGCCGCCCAGGCCGAACAGCACGACGGGCCCGAACTGCGGATCCCGCGTCACGCCGACGATGAGTTCGACACCCTTCGGCGCCATGGCCGCGGCGAGCACGCCCTGGATGTCGGCGCCGGCCTGGTGCGAGGTGACCGCGCGCAGGATGTCCGCCACGGCCCCGCGCACCGCCGCCTCGCCGCTGACATTGAGCCGCACACCGCCGGCGTCGGACTTGTGCAGCACGTCGGGCGACACGATCTTGAGCGCCAGCGGAACCGCGCCGAGCGCCTTGACCGCGGCCGCGGCGTCGTCGGGCGAACGCAGCAGGCAGCTCTGCGGCACGGGAATGCCGGCGCCCGCCAGCACCTCGCGCGCTTCCGTCTCGAGGAGCGCGGTACGGCCTGATGTCCGGACTTTGTCAAGGCAGGCCTTCACCCCCGCAACGGCGGCCGGCGGCACGGCGGGCTGTGCCAGCCGCGTCCTGGCCTCGTAGTAATTCGCGGCGCAGGCGAGGCATTCCGCGGCGACTTCGATGTGCCGCTGAAACGGCACGCCGCCCTTGCGCAGGATGTCGAGCGCCCCGGTTTTGAACTGCGCGTAATGCGACTGCACCATGATCGGCTTGCCGTGCTTGCGCATCAGCTCGCCCAGTTCCACGCACACGGCATTCTCGGTCGCCGCCACGCCCTCGCCGTAGCGCAGCGCGTAGCCGCCGAAGAAACCGACGAACAGCACGGCGTCGATGTTGGGGTCCTCGACCAGCACCTTGGTGATCTGCCCGTAGTACTCGGCGCGCGGATCGGTGCCGCCGCCCGCGTCCACCGGATTCGAGATGGCCGACGCCGCCGGTACGATCGCGTGGATTTTTGCCTGCGATTCCGCCGTCAGTTCCGCGAGCACCAACCCGCGTTCGGCCAGCGCTTCCGCGGCGACCGTGATGACGCCGCCGCCCTCGGACAGCACGGCGACCCGGCGGCCACGCATCGGTGGCAGCAGCGCCAGCGCCTCGGCCGCCGGAAACAGGTGCTCGGCCTGGTGCACGAGCGATACCCCCGCCTGCCGGAGTACGGCGCTGCCCACCGCGTAGTCGCCGGCGAGCGAGCCGCTGTGCGAGCGCGCCGCGCGCTTGCCCTCGCTGCTGCGGCCGGAGAGGTACATGACGATCGGCTTGACCGGCGTGACACGGCGCGCCACCGCCAGGTACGCGCCCGCGTCCTTGAACCCCTCGATGTACTGCCCGATGACCGCGGTGCCGTCGTCGGCGCTCAGTGCGTCGAGATATTCGTGGAACAGGATATCGGACTGGTTGCCGACGCTCAGCATGGTGCTGATGCCGAAGTGCTGGTGGATCTGCGCCTCCGCCAGCAGGGACAGCATGACGTTCGCGGAACTGCACAGGAGCGCGAGCGAGCCGCGCGGAATGTTGAACCACGCGATCGCGTTGCAGTTGAGCCGAGCGCTGAACAGGCCGTTGGTGTTCGGGCCGATCAGCCGCACGCCGTACTCCCGCGCCACCGCGACCGTCTGCTCTTCCAGCACTCGCCCCGCCTCGCTCGCCTCGCTGAAGCCGCCGGCGAGGATCAGCGCGCCCTTGACGCCTTTCACGCCGCAACTACGCACCACTTCCGGCGCCAGCTTCGCCGGCGTGCAGACGATCGCGAGATCGATTTCGCCGGGCACCGCCTCCAGCGTCGGGTAGGCCTTCAACCCCAGGATCTCCGGCGCTTTCGGATTGATCGGGATGATCTCTCCCTGGTAGCCGTCAGCGATCAGCGTCGCGATCGCGCGGTAGCCGCGCTTCTCCGGGTCGTTGGACGCGCCCACCACGGCGAGCGTGCGGGGATTCAAAATCCGGTCGATCGGGTGCGGCATGCCGTGCGTCCTTTCGTTGCTTCCGTTACTTCCGTTACTTCTTCAACAGGTTGGATTTGTTCAGCGAGCGCGGATCGCGCGGACGCCAGCGCCCGGCATCGACCTGCGCGAGAAAGTTCGCGGTGATCGCGTTGAACAGATCGGGCTCCTCGAGGTTGACTGCGTGACCGGTCGCCGGTATCACGGTCATCCAGGCGGAGGGGCAGACCCGCTTGATGAAAATCCCCGGATCGAGGCAGCCGTCGTCCTCGTCGCCCGACACCATGTTCAGCGGCACTTTGAGCTGGCGCAGCTTGCGCTCGAGACTGTAGATCGACGGCCGCCGCATCTGCACCCCACGCAGCGTGTTCGCCGAGCCGAGCGCGGAGTGTTCCGCGAACTGCGCGCAGAACTCGCGGAAACCGCGCGGGTCCTTGTTCTGCAGCTGCACGCGCCCCGGGCCGACCTGGTAGGGCTTGACCGCCTCGCGCGTGCCAAGCATATCGAAGCGGCGCGCCATCTCGCCGTTATCCTTGTAGAACTGCTTGTAGCGCGAAGGATCGGAGCCGTAGCCGACACCTACCGCCGTCAGCGATTTCGCGAGCCGCGGATGGCGCAGGCCGAAATGCAGTGTCGCGAAGCCGCCCATCGAGCAGCCGATGACATGGGCGCTGCGGACGCCCGCCGCGCGCATGACGCTAGCGATGTCGTCGGTGGCGATCATCTGCGAGTACTTCGAGCCCGCCTTGGGGATGTCCGACGGCGCGTAGCCGCGCGCGTTGTAGGCGATGCAGCGGTAGCGGCGGCTGAAATAGCGCAGTTGCGGCTCCCAGCTGCGCAGGTCGCCGGCGAACTCGTGCACGAAGACGATGGGGAAACCCTTGCCGGCCTCTTCGTAATAGAGCCGGACTCCGTTGGAATCTGCGTAGGGCATGGCGGTCCTTTGGGCAAATGAATGTTGAACGGTGACTGGTTTACTGACTTTCTCCGTTCGCGCTGAGCGCAGCGCCGAAGGCGTGAAGTCGAAGCGCACCCAAACTTGTAACGCACGCCATATTTCGACTTCGCTTCGCTACGCTCAATACGAACGGCCTCGCGGGATACTTCAACGGTCTATCGGGCGGATATCCGGCATCCGGCGCTGGCCCATGCGACCAACAAGCGACGGTTTCTACGTGCTGCTGGCCGAAAAGCGCACGCCGCCGGCGCGTGCCGTCGCGTCGGTGACCACGTTCACCAGCGCGGACTGCCCCGCTTTGACGGCCTTCGCGGCGCGCTCGAGCGCTGGCCGGATGTCCGCGGGCTGCTCGACGTACTCGGTATGGCAGCCCAGCGCCTGCGCGAGCTGGTCGTAGCGCGTGTAACCGAGATCGCGGCCGGGCTTGTCGCGCTTCGGGTCCGCGCTCCAGCCGCCGTTGACGCTGACGATCACCAGGATGGGCGTGTTGTGACGGCGCGCGGTGTCGAGCTCGAGGCCGTTCATGCCGAACGAACCGTCGCCGTGCAGCACCACCACCTGCTTGTCGGGCCGCGCGGCCTTGGCGCCGACGCCGAACGGCAGGCCCACGCCCATGATGCCGAACGGTCCGGAGTTCAACCGGTGCGACGGCAGGTAGCTGGGGATGGTCTGGCGGCCATAGTTGAGCGTCTCCTGCCCGTCGACCACGAGGATGGTGTCGCGGCTGATGAAGTCGCGGACTTCCTTGCACAGGCGCAGCGGATGAATCGGCACCTGGTCAGTGCTGATGCTGCGCTCGGTGGCCTCGACCTTGCCGGCGTCGATGGTTTCGAGGCGCTTGCGCCACTCCGCGAACTGGTCTTTGGACACGCGCTTCTTCGCGGCTTCCGCGAACTGCCCGAGCACCGCGCCGGCATCGCCGACGATGCCGACGTCCGCGCGCTGGCTGCTGTCGATCTCCATGGGATCGATGTCGATGCGTATCATCTTCGCGTCCGCATTCAGTCGTGGCGGCAGGCCATGTCCGAACACGTAGTTCAGGCGCGTGCCGACGACCATGATGAGGTCTGCATCCTTCAGCGCCGCCGAGCGCGCGCCGAGCAGCGCCTGCGGATGGTCTTCAGGAATGACGCCGCGACCCTGCGGCGTGGTGTAGAACGGCATGCCGGTCTGGTCGATCCACTGTTGCAGCGCTGCGGCGGCGCCCGACCACAGGACGCCGCTGCCCGAGAGCAGCACCGGCCGCTGCGCCTTGGCGAGCAGTGCGATCGCGCGTTCCACGAGCGCCGCATCGCCTTGGGGCTTGGCGCGCACGAATGGCCGCGCATCGCTGGGCCAGATCACCTTGTCTTCCTCCACCGAGCCGAACAGCACGTCGCCGGGCAGATCGAGGTAGACGGGACCGGGCTTGCCGGACAGGGCTTTGCGGAACGCGAGGTCGATCATTTCGGGAATGCGCCGCGTGTCGTAGCAGCGGCCCGCCCATTTGGTAAGGGGAGTCATCGCCGCGACGAGATCGAATTCCTGGAACACCTCCATGCCGTATTCAGGCACCGGCGTCGAACCGCCCAGCGCCACCACGGGCGAGCAATCGACGAGCGCGTTCGCGAGCCCGGTGCCGAGATTGAGCGTGCCCGGGCCGGAACAGGCCATGCACACGCCGGCCTTGTTCAGCACGCGGCTGTAGGCGTGCGCCATCATCGCCGCCGCCTGCTCGTGCCGCACGTCGATGCCGCGCAGGCCGTGACGCAGGCTGGAGCGTTCGGCGTCCAGCATCGGCGCGCCCATCAGATAGAAAAAGGTGTCTACGCCCTGGCGCTTGAGCGCAGCGCCGACGAGTTCAGAACCGGAAATGGGCATGCGACTCTCTTTCGGGAAACAGCGGGACGGTGGCGGGAAGCCCGCGACGGGGCAATGAATTTACCATAGGCCGCCGCCGTCGCCGGCGCGCGGCGAGGCTACTGCGGCGGGATCCTGGCGGCCTTCACGATTTTTCCGTAGCGCGCGGAATCCTCGCGCATGAAGGCCGCGAATTGTTCGGGCGTGCCGCCGGCCACATCGAGGCCGAACTCCGTCAGCTTGCCTTTCAGATCGCCCGTGGTGAGGTACTTCTGTATTTCGGCGTTCAGCCGGGTTACGATGTCCTTCGGCACCGCCGCCGGCGCGAGCAGGCCGATCCAGCCGCGGAATTCGTAGCCTTTCAGTCCCGCCTCGTTGAGCGTCGGCACGTCGGGCAGCATGCCGGAGCGCTGCGTCGTGGTCACCGCGAGGCCTTTCAGCTTGCCACTTTTCACGTAGGGAATCGCCGTCGGCGCGGTTTCGAACATCACATCGATCTGCCCGCCGACGAGGTCGATCAGCGCGGGTGCACCGCCTTTGTACGGGACATGCACCATATTGACGCCCGTCATGACCATGAACATCTCGGCGGCCATGTGCTGGGAAGCGCCGACACCGGAGCTGCCGAACGTCAGCGCGCCCGGCCGCGCCTTGGCCAGCGCGATGAATTCCTTGACGCTGCCCGCGGGCACCGAGGGATGCAGCACCAGCACGTTGGGCTGGTTGACGATCAGGATGATGGGCGCGAAATCCTTCACCGGATCGAACGGCAGCTTCGCGTACAGGTGAATGTTGGACGCCAGCGCGGGTGAACTGGCCATCAGCAGCGTATAGCCGTCGGGCGCCGCCTTCGCCACGTACTCGGTGCCGATATTGCCGGCGGCGCCGGAGCGGTTTTCGATCACGAACTGCTGGCCGAAGGTCTCGGCGAGCTTCTGCCCCACCAGGCGCGCGACGATGTCGACGCTACCGCCGGCGGGATAGCCCACCACCATCCGCACCGGCTTGGCGGGCCAGGTTTGCGCGGAGGCGAAGGTGCCTGCCGTCAGCAGCAGGCCTGCCGTCAATGCCTTGAGTGTGTTCGACATCGCTTGCTCCGTGAATTTCAGTGCGCGCCGGTAACACCAAACAACCGGCTTATCCCGCAACATCTAGCAACATCAATGCCAGCCCGCGACGATCCGCAGCCTTCCACGCTCTTACGCCATGCCGATCGGCTCCGGCAGCGGATCGACGATCTTGCCGGGCCGCGCACGCATCAGGCCTTCCATCTCGTCGCGCACCTTGCGATAGCCGGGGTCGTCGAACAGGTTGTTCATCTCGCCCGCGTCGTTCACGAGGTCGTAGAGCTCGCCCGCGCCGGATTCCAGCTCGAAGGTGCATTTCCACTGCTTGGTGCGCACCGTGCGGAGCTTGAGCGGCACGCCGCAGCGGGAGGGATGGACATACCACTCGCTGTAGGACGCGTCGCGCGTTTCCGGTTTGCCCGCCAGCAACGTTTTCAGGCTGCGGCTTTGCGCTCCGGGTGCGCCCTTGACCCCGGCCGCATCGCAGAACGTCGCCGCGAGATCGAGCGTGGACACCGGCTCGTTGATCACGCCACCCGCCTTCACGCCCGGCCCGCGCGCAACGAGCGTCACCCGCATGAGGTCATCGTACGGCGTGGGGCCCTTCAGGTACAGGCCGTGGTTGCCCAGCATGTCGCCGTGGTCCGTGCTGTAGACGACCAGCGTGTTGTCCGCGAGGCCGTGGGCCTCGAGCCCTTCGAGGATGCGGCCGACGTTGTGGTCGATGAGCGAAATCATGCCGTAGTAGTTGCCCGTCATGTGGGCGAGCTGCTCGTCGGTCTGCGGCGGCACCCGGGAGCCTTCCGCGCGGAATTTCAGCATCTCCGGGTCCGTCAGTTGCGGCTTCCTCTCGAGCGTGGCCTTGTGCCACCACGGCCGGCGCTCGAGATCCTGCGTGCGGTGCTTCGGCAGCTTCACACTCTTCGGGTCATACATCCGAACCCAAGGCTCCGGGCAGTCGAAGGCATGGTGCGGATCGGGGAAGGACACCCAGGTGCAGAACGGTTTTTTCTGGTCGCGCGTGTGCAGGAAACTCAGCATGCGGTCGGCCAGCCAGGTGCTGTTGTGCCAGGCCACCGGCAGCGCGGAGCTCCACGTCTGCGCCGCGCCGACTTCGGGCGGCAGGCCCTGCGCCCACAGCTTCAGCGCCTCCTCATCCCTGCCGCGCGAAATGAGCCAGCGCTCGTAATGCCCCATCGGCGGGCGCTTCAGCGGCCGCGTGCGATGCATGTGGCCCAGCACGCTCAACTCCACGTGCTGGAAGCCCATGTAGGGGCCGAACCAGTTCGGGCCGTACTTGGCCTGGCTTCTTTCGCATTCCGGGGAGCCGGTGGGCGCGAAGGTGGTCTTGGTGGCGAAGTGCGCCTTGCCGATGAAGGCCGTCTGATAGCCCGCGCGCCCCAGTGTGCCCGCGAAGCCCTGATCGCCCACCTTCGGGTCGAGATCGACGCCGTTGTCCCACACCCCGTGCGTCAGCGGCAGCATGCCGGTGAGGATGGACGCGCGCGAGGGCTGGCACACCAGATTGGGCGTGATGTTGGCCGTGAAGCGCGCGCCGTCGCGCGCGAGGCGGTCGAGGTGCGGCGTCTTGATGTCGGGATTTTCGAAGCCGTTGCAGTCGGCGCGTTGCTGGTCGGAGGTGATGAGGAGGATGTTCGGTTGCTTCATTTCGTTTCCTGTTTGGCCATGCCGAGTTCGATGAACACCTTCTTGAACAGCACGCCCTGTTCGTCCACGTACTGCTTCGCCGCCGCGCCCGTCAGGAAGTTCGCGGTCCAGAAATTGCGCTCCAGGTCTTTCTGCCAGTCGTCCGTCTTCACCACCTGCGCCAGCGCGTTTTCCCAGAAGGCGAGCTGCGCGCGCCCCATCTGCTTCGGGCCGATCACGCTGCGCCAGTTGGTGTACACGCCGTCGATACCCTGCTCCTTCAGCGTCGGCACGTTCGCCATCACGCCGGGGAGCCGCTGCGGCGAGGTGACGCCGATCACGCGGATGCGGCCGGACGAAAAATGCGGCGGAAAATTCGCCACGGTGCCGGACACGACGTCGAGCTCGCCGCCGATCGCCGCCGTCAGCGCCTCGCCGGCGGCCTTGTAAACGATGAAGCGCACATCCTTCACGCGCACGCCGGCGCCGCGCAGCCCCATCACCGCCCCCATGTGCGCGCCGCTGCCGAGCGCGGGCGCCACGCCGATCGACACCGCGCCGGGGTCCTTGCGCAGGCGTTCCACGACATCGCGCATCGACTTGAACGGCGAATCCGCGCGCACGACGAAGGCCATGTAATCGTCGAACAGCATCGCCACCGTGGTGACGTCCTGGTAGCCGATGTTGTGCGTGCCGAGGATGGGGTTCGAGGTCAGGCTGGGCCCGCCCATCGCCAGCGCATGGCCGTCGCCGCCCTTCTCGATCATGTAGGCCCAGGCGATGCCCTGGCCCGCGCCCGGCTTGTTGATGACGATCACCTGCGTCGGGACCAGCTTCCGCGAGTCCAGCGCACGCTGGATCAGCCGCGCGGTGAGATCGATGCTGCCGCCGGGCGCGGCGCCGACGACCAGCGCGACGGGGCGGGTGGGTTGCCAGCCTTGCGCGTGCACCGTCATATGCACCGACGCTACAACAGCGAGCGCCGCCAACAGGCAGGCGTTTTGCGTCTTCAGCTTCATTCCCCCTCCGATTTTTTTCTTGCCCGGAGCGGAGCTTACGCGACGGTCTCCGTCATGTCATGGCACAACGGACGCCCGGGCCGGGATGCCGCGCGGTCAGACGGTCAGGCGATCAGGTCGCGCAGCGGCGCCTTCACCAAGTTCCGCGTGGACAGCACGGCGGACACGGCTGCAGCGGTTGCCCCGGCACCCGCGGTATCGCTGTGCAGGCACAGCGTATCGACGTGCAGGTCGATCCGCGTGCCGTCGACACAGGTCACCTTGCCTTCGCAGACGAATTCCGCGACACGCGCCGCGGCACGGTCGGCGCCTTCGATCAGCGCCTGCGGATGATCGCGCGGCACCAGCCTGCCGGACCTGTCGTAGCCGCGGTCGACATACCCTTCGGAGGCCACGCGCAACCCCTGCCCCCGGCCGTAATCGAGGCCGGGCGAACCCGCCATGAGCACGACGATCAGTTCCGGATCGAAGGTCTTGACGGCATCGACCATCACCGCGCAAAACCGCTCTTCATAGGAAACGTCGAAGGCGAGCGCGCCGTGGCACTTCACGTGCTCCATGCGCGCGCCGATCCCGCGCAGGATCGCGGCCAGCGCGCCGAACTGATACAGCAGGACGGCCTTCACGTCCTCGTCCGGCATCACCTGGCGCCGCTGGCCGAATCCGAACGCGTCCGGATAGGAAGGGTGCGCGCCGAGCCGGATGCCGCGCGCCACGAGCGTCGCTGCGGTGCGCCGGATCAGCAATGGGTCGCCCGAATGCACGCCGCACGCGAGATGGGCTGACGTGACATGCGGGATGACTTCGTCGTCAAACCGGGCTGAACGATGCCGCGGGTGCAACCTGCGCCCGTCCGGCAGCGTCAGCGCCGCGAGGCTCTCCAGCGGAACGCCGAACGGCGGCACCGCGAAGCCTTCAGCCACCTCCGTCGCCAGATCGATCCTGCCTGCGGCGGCACCCGCCACTACGGCCTACTCCGCTTTCGCGCCGGACTCGCGGATGATGCGCGCATACTTCTGCGCTTCAGCCTGGATGAAAGGCGCGAATTTCTCCGGCCCCATCTCCGCGATCACGATGCCCTGCTGCACGAACAGGCGCCCGGTCTCGGGCTGGCGGAGAATGGCGCTGACGCCGGACGCGAGCTTGTCGACCACCTCCCTGGGCGTACCGGCAGGCGCGAAATAGCCGAACCAGCCCGCCATGTCGAAGCCCTTCACTCCTGATTCCGCCACCGGTGGCACTTCCTCCAGCCCCGGCACGCGTCCGGCCGTGGATACCGCCAGCGCACGCAGCCGCCCGGAGCGGACATGCGCGATCGCGGGCGGAATACCCGAGAAGAACACCATGACCTGGCCGCTCAGGATCGCGGTCACCACTTCAGCGCCGCCTTTGTACGGGACGTGCGTGATGTCCACGCCCGCCGTCCGCTTGAGATATTCGGCGCCGAGATGCGCGGGGGAACCGTAGCCTGCCGAGCCATAGGTCAGTTCGCCGGGACGCGCTTTCGCCAGCCGGAGCAGGTCGCGCACGGATTTCGCCGGCAACGAGGGATTGCTGACCAGCAGCAGCGGGAGAACGCCGCCCATCGCCACCGGTACCAATTCTTTCGCCGGGTCGTACGCCATTTTGGCGTAGAGGCTCGGGTTGATCGCCACCTCGGACACATAACCGAACAGGAAGGTGTAGCCGTCGGGCGCCGCGCGGGCCACCGCCGCCGCGCCGATCATGCCGTTGGCGCCGGGCCGGTTGTCCACGATCATCTGCTGGCCCCAGCTTTCCGCCAGCTTCTGGCCGAACACGCGCGCCATGACATCGCCCGCGCCGCCCGGCGCATAGCTGACGATGACCCGCACCGGCTTTTGCGGGTACTGCTGCGCGGCCGCCGGCGCCGTAATCGCGAGCACGCATGAGAACGAAGCGATGGCGCGCACCAGGGTAATTATCGCTGTTGCCGGCATGGATCCCCCGGATAACAAGGTGGTCGACCCGCTCAACTCGGATCGAGTTTCAATTCCTTGACGAGCTTACCCCATTGCGCCATGCCGTCGCGAATCAGGGCCTCGACTTCCGCCGGCGAACCCGCCTGCGCCTCGAAGCCCGCCTGCTCCAGACGCTCGCGCACGGCGGGCTGCTTCAGCACGCTCACCACATCGGCATTCAGTTTCGCGATGATGGGCTTCGGCGTTTTGGCGGGTGCGAGCATTGCCGTCCACTGATACACGTCGAAGCCGGCGAGTCCGGATTCCGCCAGCGTGGGCACATCGGGCAAGGCGGCGGAACGTTTCTTCGAGGTGACCGCGAGGATGCGCACCCGGCCGGCCTTCGCCTGCGGGATGACGGTCGAAGACCCCAGCACCGCCGCCGGCACCTGCCCGCCCGACAGATCGATGATGGCCTGGCCGCCGCCCTTGTAGCCCACATGCTGCATGTCGATGCCCGTCATCTTCTTGATCAGCTCACCGGACAGGTGCTGCGAAGTGCCGATGCCCGACGAAGCGAAGGTCAGCGTGCCCGGCTTCGCCTTCGCGAGCGCGATGAATTCCTTGACCGTCTTCGCCGGCGTCGAGACGTGCACGGCCAGCACCAGCGGCTGGGTGGACATCAGCGCGATGGGCGTGAAGCTGGTGCGCGGGTCGAAGGTGATGCCCTTGAAAATCGACGGCAGCAGGGTCAGCGAATCCGCCGCGGTGATGAGCGTGTAGCCGTCGGGCGTCGACTTGGCGACGCCGTCGAAGGCGATCGTGCCCGTGGCGCCCGGCCGGTTGTCGACGACGACCTGCTGGCCCAGCACGCCGGTCAGACGCTCGGCGACCGTCCGTGACACGAGATCGGTGGCCCCGCCCGGCACGTAGGGCACGACCAGGCGCACCGGTTTCGTGGGCCAGGTCTGTGCACAGGCCGGCAGCGCGGCCGCCAGCAAGCCAGAAAACGCGCAACAGAAAGCGACCGTACCGCGGGGTGTGAACGGGAATGTCATGGGGGGATACCTTTGCAAGAGTGTTGGGACAGCATTGACGCTGCCGATGACCCGATTACGAGCAAGGAACATGCCCAGCACGGCGCGCCTGCGCTAGTGCGCCACGCGCGGCGTGATCTGCACCAGCACGCCTGAAGCATCTTTCGGATGCACCATCCAGTGCGGGGGTTGCTCCAGGAGACGCGCCTCCGCGGCGCGCAGCCGCGACAGCGTCGCATCCATGCGGTTCGCCGGCAAGGCCAGTGCGGCGACGCCCTCTCCACGGCTGGCCAACCGCGCAGCCAGCGGCGACGCCACGCCCGCTACCGGGCTGATCAGTTCCACCATTTGCGCCCCCAACACGAAACGCGCCGCCTGAAAGGCGCCGTTGGAGATCGGATGCACGCCCATGAGCTGCGCCGCGGTGCCGGTGATCGTCGCCCAGCGTGCCGATGCTGCCGCCAGATCGTTCACGGCGATCGCCACGTGGTCGAAGCGCGCATCGCCCTCGCGGGGCCGCGGTCCGAATTCCCGCCGCGGCGTCAATTGCACCAGCACGCCGCTGGCGGATTTGGGATGCACGTAGACATGCCCATTCCCGCGGATCAGGGTCGCGCCGCCCGCTTCCAGCGCGGCAGCGGTTTCTTCCAGGTCCGATGCCGGCAGGCACACGAGGTGCACCCCCGGCCCGCTGCGCAGGAGCCGCTGCGACAACGCCCGGCCGGCGCCGTGGTCGGGCGCGCCGAGCGGTTCCGCCAGTTCCACCACCGAATCACCAAGGTAAAAGCGCGTGTAGCGCGCGGTGCCGTCGTCCGCCACGTGCACGTGCGGCTCGCCGCCGCAGATGGCCTGGTACACGCGCAGCGCCCGCGCGTAGTCGGCAACGGTGATGACGATGTGATCCAGTTTCGCGGACATGGCTTGGCGTTCGGTCGTTCAGGGCTGGCTTCGGCGGAGGAAGACTTTCGGTAATGCTAGCATTCGATGCCAACGTTCCAGCCGCACATGAATTGACCGGGAGCATAGTGCATGTCAAGCAAAACCGCGCCACCCAACATCGTCCTCATCCTCGCCGACAACCTCGGCTGGGGCGAACTCGGCTGCTACGGCGGCGGCGCCCTGCGCGGCGCGCCCACGCCGCGCATCGACGCGCTGGCCGCAGAGGGTCTCAAGTTCCTCAACTTCAACGTGGAGTCGGACTGCGTGCCGACGCGTTCGGCGCTGATGACGGGCCGCCATCCGATCCGCACCGGCGCGCTGCAATCGGTGCCGGCCGGCCTGCCGCAGGGACTGATCCCGTGGGAGATCACGCTCGCGCAACTGATCGCGGGCAAGGGCTACGCCACCGCCTGCTACGGCAAATGGCACCTCGGCGACAAGGAAGGCCGCTATCCCAAGGACCGCGGCTTCGACGAGTGGTACGGCATTCCGCGCACCACCAATGAAAGCATGTTCACGAGTTCACCCGGCTTCGATCCGGAAGTCGTGCCCCTGCCCTACGTGATGGAAGGCGTGAAGGGGCAGCCCGCGAAGAACGCTCACGTCTACGACCTCGAAGCGCGCCGCCGCATCGACTCCGAGCTGACGGCGAAGACCATCGACTTCATGACGCGGCAGGCGAAAGCGAAAAAGCCCTTCTTCGCGTACGTGCCATTGACGCACCTGCACTATCCGACACTCCCGCACCACGACTTCGCGGGCAAGACCGGCGCGGGGGATTTCGCGGACTCGATGCACGAAATGGACTTCCGTGTCGGCCAGATGCTCGACGCGGTCGATGCGCTGGGCCTGCGCGACAACACGCTGTTCTTCTTCGGCAGCGACAACGGTCCCGAATTCCGCCAGCCCTGGCGCGGCACGGCGGGTCCGTGGAGCGGCACGTACCACACGGCCATGGAAGGCGCGTTGCGCGTGCCCTTCATCCTGCGCTGGCCGGGCAAGGTGGTGCCCGGCGGCGTCACCAACGAAATCGTGCACATCACCGACCTCTACGCCACGCTCGCGCGCGTGGTCGGCGCGGAGGTGCCGAAGGATCGCGTGATCGACGGCGTCGACCAGCTCGACTTCTTTACGGGCCAACAGCCGAAGTCGAATCGCGAAGGGTTCGTCTATTACATCAAGCAGGAAATGCGCGCGGCCAAGTGGCGCGACTGGAAGATGCACATGGTGCTGGAACGCGAGCCGAACGACGGCGCGAACCACCTGGAAACGCCCTACATCTTCAACCTGACGCGCGACCCCAAGGAGGAATGCGACGTCGGCAACACCTTCAGCTGGGTGCGCACGCCGCTGCGGAAGATGATTCATGCGTTCCAGGAAACGCTGAAGGCGCACCC
>JBOIEQ010000038.1:0-31908 GCA_050741255.1 Burkholderiales bacterium
GAACAGCAGTTCGCCCGGCTTCGCCTTCGCCAGCCCGACGAGTTCCTTCACGTTCTTCGCCGGCAGCGTCGGATGCACCAGCAGCAGGAACGGCGCCATCGCGCCGAGCGTGACCGGCGCGAAATCCTTTTCCGAATCGTACGGCAGCGACTTGAAGAGGCTGGGATTGGTGACGTGGTTGTCGGTCATCATGAGCAGCGTGTAGCCGTCCGCCGGCGCTTTCGCCACGAAGTCGGTGGCGATCTGGGTACCCGCGCCCGGACGGTTGTCGACGATCACCTGCTGGCCCCAATTTTCCGAGAGCTTGCCGGCGATGGCGCGTGCCATTACGTCGGTGAAACCGCCGGGCGCGAAGCCGACGAGGATGCGCAGCGGCTTGTTCGGATACTGCTGGGCGTCCTGCGCATGCGCCATGGCCGGAACGAATGTGAACACCAGTGCGGCACCAGCGGCCGCGCGCATGAACCTGGACATGGAAGTCTCCTTGATTTCGCTATGAATCGGCGAAACAGAAGCACTTTATATACCAGCTTTGCGCTTCCGACAGAGCGCCTGCGGAGCCGGCGCCGCGGAGAACGGCGGCAGGCTGAAACCGGAAGGGGGAGCGGCGCTCAGCTCCACAAGCCCTCGGGCAACGGCAAGCCTTTCAGGTCGTCCGCTGTCAGCGGACCGTCGGGCACGATGCCCTCGCGTTCCAGGATGGCGGCGAGTTGCCGCACGTGCTGGGCCGAATGCCAGGCGGAGCGCTCGAAGACTTCGTGCAGCGGCTGCACACCGTACGAAGTCGTCATCGACTGCTCGAAGGCGCCGTCGGCGCACCCTTCCCACCACGCCCGCAGGCGCGCGATCGTGCCGTCGCCGTACTCCGCAACGGCTGCGCCGGTCAGGTAGAGCCGCTCTTCCGCCTCGGGAATGTTCGTGTCGCGCGGCGCGTACTCGGTCTTGCCGAGCGCCGCGCTGACGTACACCTCGACGATGCGGAACACGTGCTGCGCGAGCGAGCGCACGGACCGCGGCCGGTCGGGCAACACGTCCTGCTCGATGCGGTCGTCCGGCAACTGGCGGATGTGGCGCTGCGCGGCGGCCAGCACCACGAGCCACTTGCGGTAAATCTCCGCGGGCGGCAGGCGCGTGTGGCCGGTGCCGTCGAGCCCGACGAAGGCTGCCACCTCTTCCAGGTTCTGCGCGAAGGCGAAGCGCGCGCCTTCCGCCACCACGGGCAGACTGCGCATGCCGAGCTTCAGGTACTCGGCGCGCCCTTCCGGATCGTTCAGGATGTCGACGGCGGTGAAATCAACCGCGTGGCGCGAAAGAAACTCCTTCGCCCGGAGACAGCTGCTTCACCCCGGCTGGGTGTACAGGACGTAGCGCGTGCGGACGCTCATGCCGGAATGCACCAGACCTTGCGCGCGTGCTCGGGCGTGGCGATGTCGAACGGCAGGCCGTTGGGATCGCGGTACTTGCGCTCCGACTGCGGGCCGGCGCCGATGCCGCGGATCTGGCCGTGATAGACCGCGCCGCTTTTCTCGGCCTGCTGGGCGCCGGAGTCCATGTCGTCGACGAGCAGGCCGAAATGGTGCAGTCCCTTGCGGCTCTCGGCGTTCACGTTCTTGTTGGCGTCGATGATGGCGAGGCTGATGAAGCCGTCGGACAGCATCACGGCCACGTCGGATTCGCGCACCCGCTGCATGTCGAAGGCTTTTTCGTAGAAGGCGGCGGTCGCCTGGATGTCGTCCACCGCCATCGCGATATGTCTCAGTTTGGCCATGTCAGCTCCTGTTTCGGTTGAAGAAAGGTTTATTGAACCGTGCGCCGGCCCTCGGCCGGCGCACGGCGTGATTTCGCCCGCAGCGGGATGACGGGCTGCGCGGACGGGAACAACTCCGCGGCCGACGCGCAGACTTCCAGTGACTGCAGCCGGTCGAACAACGGGCGTGCCGGCAAGGACAGTCCGGACCAGCCGGCGCAGTCCTCGAATTTCACCCACAGGTCTTCGGCCGCCAGCGGCCGTGCGGCGTCGCCCAGCGCATGCCGGACCGGCGTGCCCGCGAGGGTGCGGCCGTCCGTCAGCTCGAGCCGTACCGTGTCGGCGGGCGCGTAGCCCGAGGTGCCGGGCTCCTCCGCCGGATCGATCTCGACGGTGACTTTCGCCATGAGCGCCTGCACGGCCGGGTCGCGCACGAAAGCGTCGGTGAGGTCGCGCAGGCCGACGCGGCGGGCCACGATCGCGCAGGCGAGCGCGAACTCGATGCTGAACTTGCCCTCGATGGCCGTCTGCGGCCGGTGGTGCTTGAGGATGAGCGCGTGCGTCGGACTGAAGGTGACGCCGATGCCGCGGATGGCGGCCGTCTCCACGCGCTCGCGCGCGAGCAGGTCCAGCATGCCGTCGATGGCGCGGTGCGCGCGGTAGCACACCGGATACTTCTTGATCGCGAGGCCGTGCTCCAGCAGGCGCCAGCGCGCGGGCGGCAGCATCATCGGCGAATCGAGATCGACGTCACCGGCCGGTGACAGCGCGCGCAGGAAACCCTGGTCGTGTTCGAGGGCATCGTGCGCGGCGGTAACGCCGTTGGCGGCGTAGCGCGCGGCCATGATGCCGCAGGCGGCCGCGTGCCCCGGATGCGTGGGCTTGACCATGGCGCCCATGTTGGACACCACGCCGCTCGCTTCCGAGGCGGCGATGCCCAGTGCGTGGGTCGCCGCTTCCGGGCTCAGCTTGCGCAGCGCCGCGCAGGCGGCCGCGGCGCCGAGGGCACCGAAGATCCCGGTCGGATGCCAGCCCTTGCGCTGATAGTTGCCGCGCTCGCGGAAAATCAGTTCGGCCCACACTTCGTAGCCCGCGACGTATGCGCGGATCATGTCGCGCCCGCTGGCGCCCAGCGTCTGCGCCTCGGCCAGAATGGCGGGTACGAGCACCGTGCTCGGGTGGCTGCCCTTCAGCGCAACGTCGTCGTAATCGAGTGCGTGCGAGGCGGTGCCGTTGATCATGGCGGCGACCGGCGCGCTGGTTCGGCGGTCGCTGAAGTACAGCGTGCTGCTGCCGGCCGGCGCATCCGCCAGCAGCGTGCGTTCCACCGCCGCCGTGACCGGTTCGCGGGAACCCGCGAGCATGACGCCGATGCAGTCGGTGAAGCCCAGCTTCACGGTCGCGACCGCGGGCGCGGGTATGCCCTCGTAGGCGAGCGCCGAGATGAACTGCCCGAGCCCGGCGGTCAGCGGCTGGTTCACGGCTGCACCAGCCCCTGCAGCGGCGCGCCGGAGAGCCACGGCATTTCGGCGTCTAGCCGCTTTTCGTGGGCGGCGACTTCCGCTTCGTAGCGCTGCGTGATGCCGATGTCGTCGAGTCCTTCCAGCAGTCGCTCCTTGCGCGAAGGCTCGATCTCGAAGCGGTAGGTCTTGCCGCCCGGCGCGATGACCGTCTGCTCCTGCAAATCGACCGTGACCTCGGCGCCCGGCGAGGCCTGCAATTGGGCGATGATTTCGCGGACCTCGGCCTCCGGCAGCACGACGGGCAGCACACCGTTCTGGTAGCTGTTGCTCGCGTAGAAGGGACCGAAGCTCGAGGCGACGATCGCGCGCACGCCGAAATCGACGGCGGCATACACCGCGCCCTCGCGCGTGGAACCGCAGCCGAAATTGGGCCCGGTCACCAGGATCCGCGCGCGGTTGTACGGTTCGCGGTTGAGGATGAAATCGGGCCGCGCCTTGCCCTCCGCGTCGAAGCGGTCGTTGTAGAAGAAGAAGTTGCGGTAGCCCACCGTCAGCGGCTGCCGCAGGTAGCGCTGCGGGATGAGCATGTCGGTGTCGATGTCCGGCTGCGGCAGCGGCGCGGCGACGGCGGTCAGGCGGGTGAAGGGTTCCATGGCATTCCTTTCAGGCAAGCGTCCGCACGTCGGTCAGATGCCCGGTGATCGCCGCGGCGGCGGCCATCGTGGGGCTCAGGACGTGGCTGCGCACGCCGCGTCCCTGCCGGTTGGGGAAATTCCGCGGCGAAGTGGTGGCGCAGCGCTCGCCCGGGGACGCGAAGTCCCCGTTCGAGCCGACGCACATCGAACAGGCCGAATCGCGCCATTCGAAGCCGGCGGCGATGAAGATGCGATCGAGTCCTTCGGCTTCCGCGCGCCGCTTGACCAGGGACGAGCCCGGCGAAATCATCGCGGGAATCACGGCATGCTTGCCCTTCACGATCGCGGCCGCCGCGCGCAGGTCCTCCATGCGCGCGTTGGTGCAGGAGCCGATGAAGACGCGGTCCACCTTGATGCCGGAGAGCAGTTGCCCCGGCTTGAGACCCATGTACTCCAGCGCCCGCGTGTAGTGCGCGCGCTGTTCCGCGCTGCCGGCCGCCTGCGGATCGGGCACCTTGCCGGTGATGGGCAGGGCGTCGCCGGGCACCGTGCCCCAGGTCACCATCGGCACGAGGTCCGCGGCGGCCAGGGTTACTTCCTTGTCGAAGCGCGCGCCGTCGTCGGTCGGCAGCGTTTTCCAGAACGCCAGGGCCCGGTCCCAGTCCTTGCCCTGCGGCGCGTATTCGCGGCCCTGCAGGAACTGGAAGGTCGTGTCGTCGGGCGCGACCAGCCCCGCGCGCGCGCCGGCCTCGATCGACATGTTGCAGACCGTCATGCGCTGCTCCATCGACATGCCGCGGAAGGCGGAGCCCGCGTACTCGATGACGTGGCCGCTGCCGCCGGTGATGCCGATCTTCGCGATGATGGTGATGATCACATCCTTGGCGGTCACGCCCTGCGGCAGCGCGCCCTCGATGGTGACGCGCAATGTTTTGGGCTTGCGGTACCACAGGCACTGCGTGGCCATCACGTGCTTGATCTCGGAGGCGCCGATGCCGAAGGAAAACGCGCCGAACGCGCCGTTCGTCGTGGTGTGCGAATCGGCGGCGGTGATCGTCATGCCCGGCTGCACCAGTCCCAGGTCCGGGCCCACGACGTGCATGATCCCCTGCCGCTCGTTGTCCATGCCGATGAAGGGGATGCCGAAGTCGCGCGCGTTGGTCCCCAGTTGCTCGATCATGCGGCGGATGTCCGGATCGCGGATGCCGGCGATGCCGCCCGCGCGGTTGAGCGTCGGCAGGTAGTGGTCCGCGATCGCGATCTGCCGCAACGGCCTGCGCATCTTTCGCTGCGCCAGCCGCAACCCGTCGAACGCGTAGAACGGGCCTTCGTGGATGAAATTGCGGTCGATGTAGACCAGCGATTCGCCGTCCTCGCGCTGGGCGACGACATGGCGGCTCCAGATCTTGTCGAACAGGTTCTGCGGTGCGGTCATGGCGTTTCTCCTTGGTCCGGCGTCAGGCCGGCAGCATGTCGAGCGCGTTGCCGCTGCGGATCAGGTCCTTGTCCGCCTCGACGATGCCCGCGTGCGCTTTCAGCAATTCGACGTCCTTGTATTTCATGCGGCCGCCCGGGTCGTCATGCGGATAGTCGGTGGCAAACAGGAACTGCGAGGCGCCCAGCATGCCGATGGAATCGGCCAGTTCGGGCTCCTCGGTCTCGATGGTGAAGAACAGGTTGTTTTTGAAGTAGTGGCTGACCGGCTGCTTGTTCCGGTTCTCGTACTCCTCGAGCGTGGTCAACCGCTTGCCGGCGGACAGGCGCTCTCCGCCAGGCACCACCTTGCGGTGAAAGCGCGCCGTCGCGTCCTCGTCCTCGTAATTCAGCGGCGCCTTTACGAACGCGGCATCGAAACGCTCGATGATCGGCCTGATGAAGGCCGAACCGGCCTCGGTGAAGACGACCTTGAGCTTCGGAAAATCGTCGAACAGTCCGCTCGTGCACAACGACACCAGGCTCAGCTGGCCTTCGGCCGGCGAGACGATGTCCAGCCCGCCGTGCTGAAAGATGGAAAGGTTGCTGATGCGATGGCCATGCTGGATGTTGTGCAGCACGATCGGCAGCCCCAGTTCCTCGGCCCGCTTGAAAAACGGCCACAACTCGCGATGGCTGCCGAGCGCCTCGGAGAACGCATGCTCGCGCACCGGAAACACCTTGTCGACGGACAGCGCCTTGAAGCCGTTGGCCGCCGCCCATTCCATTTCCTGGATGGCGGTCGGCACGTCCTGCAGCGCGACGAGCGCCGCGCCGATCAGCTCGCTGGGATGCTGCTTGAGCAGCTTCAGGATACTGAGATTGTAGGAATGCGCCATCTGGAAGCCGAGCGCGGGCTCCAGCGTGTAGTTGAACAGGATCGCGGAGAACTGCGGCAGCAGGAGCTGCTGCTCGATGCCGAGCTTGCGGAACTCCTCCAGCCGGTGGTCCATGTCGGTCAGACCCTTGTGCTTCCCGCCGGCGCCGGGCGGCGGCAGCGGCGTCGTGCCCTTGACGTAATACGCGCCGGGGAAATCCCAGCTCGTGAGCGCGCCCGCGTCGTCGAAGACGAAGCGCGGGCGCAGGTCCGCTGTCGGCCCCTCGAGATAGTCGTAGATGTCGCGGGGCAGGATGTGGGTGTCCATGTCGATGATCATGAGGGCCTCTCTGCAAACAATAATTTCGTGGCGGCGTCGCTATTCGGCGATGATGCGCGCGGCATCCACCACGGTGCGCCATTTGGCGAGATCGTTCCGGATGAGCGTGGCGAACTGCTCGCTCGTGCTCCCGACCGGCTCGGAGCCCTCGCCTTTCAGCCGCTCGCGGTATTCCGGCGTCAGCACGTACTGCAGGATATCGCGGTTGATCTGCTGCGCGATGGCTGCGGCGGTACGAACGGGCGCCACCAGTCCGTACCAGCCGTTGACGTCGTAGCCCCGCACGCCGCTCTCGTCGATGGTCGGGACTTCCGGCAACGCGCTGCTCCGGCGCAGCGTCGTCACCGCGACGGCGCGGACACGTCCCGCCTTCACCTGCGGGAACATCAGCGGCAACGCGTTGAACATCAGGTCGGCGCGGCCCGCCATCAGATCAACCAGCGCCGGCGCACCGCCCCGGTAGGGAACGTGGACCATCCTCGTCTTCGTCATGTGCACGAACAGCTCACCGGCGAGCTGCGGCAATGAGCCGGGTCCGGACGAGGCGAAAGTGAGTTCGCCGGGCCGCCGCCGCGCGAGCGTGACGAGGTCGCCAACCGTCCGTACCGGCAGAGACGTGTGGACGGCCAGCAGATAGGGATTGCTCACGAGGAGCTGGATGGGCGTGAAGTCGCGACCGAAATCGGGCGCCTTGGGAAACAGCACGGTGTTCACCAGATTCGACGCGCCGGCCATCATCAGCGTGTAGCCGTCGGGCGCCACCTTCGCGACGAACTCGCTGCCCGTCAGGCCGCCCGCACCCGGCCGGTTGTCCACGACGACCGGCTGCTTCCAGGCATCGCCCAGGCGCTGCGCGGTCGTGCGCGCGAGCAGGTCCAGCGAACCGCCGGGGCTGAACGCCACGACGATCCGCACGGCTTTCGCGGGAAACGCGGTCTCGGCGGCGCCCTGCGCGCAGGCATTGCCGTACCCGGCGCCAAACAGCACCCCGAGCACGCTAGCCGCCAGGCGATGCCGCATCGGCTATTCCCCCTTGATGCCCGTGGTGCGGATCACCTTGCCCCACTTCTCCGTCTCCAGCGCGACGAACTCGGCGAACTTGGGCGAAGACAGGCCGGACGCTTCCGCGCCGATTGTCTTCTGCAGATCCTCGAGGAACTTCGGCTGGTTGAGCAGCGCGATCATCTCGCCGGAGAGCTTGTTCACGATCGCGGGCGGCGTGCGGGCCGGCGCCATGTAGCCGTACCAGGAACCGGCGTCGTAGCCGGGCACGCCGGACTCCGCGATCGTGGGCAGGCTGGGAAACAGCGGCGAGCGCTTGCTCCCGGACGTCCCGAGCGCCTTCAGGCGGCCCGAGGTGACGAACGGCAGCAACGCGGGCAGCGGCGCGATCGTCAGGTCCACCTGGCCCGACATGAGATCGGTGATGGACGGCCCGTTGCCCTTGTAGGCGATGTGCACGATGTCGGTGCCCGTCATGCTCTTGAACAGCTCGGTCGAGAGGTGCGTCGAGCCGCCGATGCCGCCCGAGGCGTAGCTCAGCTTGCCGGGGTTCGCCTTGGCGAAGGCGATCAGTTCCGTGACGCTCTTCGCCGTCACGTTCGGGCTGACGGCCAGCAGGTTCTGCGTCGTCGCCACCAGCGCCACGGGGATGTAGTCCTTGCGGACGTCAAAGTTGAGTTTCTTGCCGGCGAACATGGCGGGGATGTAGGCGAACGAGGAGTTCGCGAGCAGCAGCGTGTAGCCGTCCGGCAGGGCTTTCGCCGTGATTTCGTTGGCGATGAAGCCGCCGGCGCCCGAGCGGTTGTCGACGACCACGGTCTGGTTGAATTTCTCGCCCAGACCCTTGGCGACGAGACGCGAGACCAGGTCGGCCGCGCCGCCGGGCTGGTAGCCGACGAGGATGCGCACCGGCTTGTTGGGAAAGTCCGCGGCCTGCTGCGCCGCTACCGCCGACGCGCCGAACACGCCTGCCGCCGCAAGTCCCCACGGAATCGCTTTTTTCATGTCGTTTTCTCTCCTTCGTTCAGATCGTGGCAGTCCCGCCGCCATCCACCTGCAGCGTGACACCCGTGATGTAGCTGGCGCGCGCCGAGGCGAGAAACAGCACCGCCTCGGCGATCTCGCGTGCGTCACCGAGCCGGCCGAGCGGCGGCACGCGCTTCGCCACCGCGGCCGAAGTCAGTACGGCGTTGTTGCGGGCGATCTCGTGGTGGCGCTCGGACTCGATCGGACCCGGCGCCACGGCGTTGATGCGCACGCGGCCAGCGGCGTAGACATCCGCGAGTCCCTTGGTCAGCAGGTTGACGGCGATGTTGGCGCAACAGCCCGGCAGGTGCGCGGGCGTGGGCTGGCGGCCGCCGCGGCCGGTGATGTTGACGATGCTGCCGCCGCCGTTCTTCGTCATGCCGGGAATCACGGCACGCATCGACCGCATGTAACCGAGCAGCTTGGTCTGCAGCACGGTTTCCCAATCGGCATCGGTGAGCGTCCGGAAATCGCCGAAGATCGCCGCCGCCGCGCAATTGACGAGCACGTCGACGCGGCCGTGCCGGCGTTCGATCACCTTCAGCGCGCGCTCGATGGAGGCGCGCGACCGCAAGTCGGCCGGCACGGCGCCCGCGGCCAGCGCCGCACGCGCGGGTTTGCGCGAGGACGTCACGACCGTGGCGCCCGCGGACGCCAGCGTCGCGGCGATCGCGCGGCCGATCTCGCCGGAGGCGCCGATGACCCAGGCTACCTTGCCCTTCAGTTCGCGCGCCGCGCCCTTGCCGGCTTTTCGTTGCGCCGTCTTCATCTCAGTCCGCCCGGATGCGCGCCGCTTGCGCGACTTTCGCCCACTTCGTCAGGTCGGCGCTGATGAGCGCGGCGAACTGCTGCGGGGTGTTGGTGACAGGATCGACGCCGAGCTCCAGGAAGCGCTTGCGGTTGGCATTGACGATCTGGACGATTCCTTCGTTGAGCTTCGTCACGACAGGCGGAGGAATGCCGGCCGGTCCCAGGATGCCGTACCAGGTGCTGATCTCGAAGCCGGGCAGGCCCGATTCACTGGCCGTCGGCAACTGCGGAAACAGGGGATGGCGTTCGATGCTGCACACCGCCAGCGCCCGCAGGCGCCCCGAGTCCATGAAGGGCAGCGCGCCCGGGATGGTCTGGAAGATCAGGTCCGCCTCGCCACTGACCACCGCTGTCACGGCCTGTGCGCCGCTTTTATACGGAATGTGGACCATGTCGATCTGGGCCATCAGCTTCATCAGCTCCGCTGACATGTGGTTGAAGCTGCCGCTGCCGGAGGACGAATAGCTCAGGCGTCCGGGCTTGGTCCTGGCCAGCGCGATGAGCTGCTTGACGTTGCGCGCAGGAATCGACGGATGGACCAGCAGCAGGTTCGCACTGTTGGCGACCAGGCTGATCGGCGTGAAGTCCTTGAGCGGGTCGAACGGCAGCTTCGAGTAAATGCTGACATTGATGGACTGGGTGCCCATCGAGCCGATGAACAGCGTGTAGCCGTCCGCGGGCGCGCGCACGGTCTGCTCGGCGGCGATGTTGCCGCCCGCCCCCGGCCGGTTGTCGATGACCACCGGCTGCCCCCAGCGCGCGCTCATGCGCTCACCGATCACGCGCCCGAGGATGTCCGTGGTGCCGCCGGGGCCGAAGGGAATGATCAGCCGGATGGACTTGGTCGGAAAAGCCTGTCCTGAGCTGGTCGAAGGGTCCTGCGCGACCGCTGTCGACGCGATCAGCGCCAGGGCCAGGGCGCCTGGAAGGACGGTGACGCGCCGGCGCCGGTTCATGACTCGAACGCCATGGCGTCGAACAGCGCGCCGGTATCGGCCAGCGTTTCCAGCGTCCACAGCCGGTCCAGCAGCTCGTCCGTCCGTTCGGCCGCCAGCGATCGCCCCGACAGCTCGCGGAACTTCGCGACGACTTCGTCATCGCTCATCGGATTCTTGTGGTGCCCGCGCGGATAGTCGATGCTGGCCGAGGTGCGCACGCCGGCCTTGGTGGCGATCTCCATCCGGCAGGGGATGAACGCGGGAAAGCGCTTGGTCAGCGCCGGGTCCTCGCGCACCACGATGCGGTCGGCCATTTCGTGGATACGCGGGTCCTGCAACCGCCGCCCGGAAAACAGTTCGTCACTGAAGCGGCCGTCGATGAGCACGCCGGCCACGATGTAAGGCAGGCTGTGGTCGGCCGTCTCGCGGTTGGTGGGGTGCCATTTCTCCGGCTCGCTGCCGATTTCGTGCCACGCGAACCAGTAGGTGTCGATGGTGACGCTCGCGATGTCGTCCGCGTGCAGTCCGGCGCGCAACTGCAGTGCCGCGGTGATCGGCGCCTGCGAGTGGTACTCGGAGAGGAAGAACTTGATGTTCGATTCGGTGATCCGGTAGGCACGCGCGGTGCCGGCCGCGAACGCTTCCAGCACGAAGCCGCCGACCAGTTCTCCCACGCCGTGCGGACCGTCGATGGCGTGGTCCGGCCCGGTGATCCCGGCGGCGGCCATCTGCGCGGCGAACACGCCGTTGCGCGCGGCGTTGCCGGCCGCACAGCCTTTCCACATGGAGAGGTTGCCCCGCCGCGTCGCGTGCAGCGCGACGTTGGGCGTCACCGCCAGCGCGATGGCGTTGGCCATCTGCGGCGGCGTCAGGCCCAGCACCTTGCCGGCGCCGACCGCGCTGGCGACCGCCGTGTAGAACACGTGGTCCAGCCCGTGGTCGCGCATGCAGGCGGCCTTGAAGAAGCCGTGATAGACCTCGTAGGCCAGCACGATCGCCGTGAGCGCGATCTTGCCGTCCGCGTGCACGGCATCCGCCGCCGCCAGCACGGCGGCCACGGTATCGCTCGGATGCCCGCCGCCGCCGGGATAGGTGTCATTGCCGTCGAGATAGCGGTTCATCACGCCGTTGGCGAACGCCGCGAGTTCGGGCAAGCGGCGCCGGCTCGAACCGAACACCCGCGCACCCTGCGGTGCCTCCGCGCGCGCCGCGAGCTCGCGCGCCGCCCGCGAAGGGACGTCATGCCAGGCGCCGAGCCCGCAACCGATCGCATCGATCACCCGGCGCTTGCACTCATGGACGACGTCCGCCGGCAGCGCGCGGTATTCAAGGGCGTGCGCGTACTCGGCGATGTGGGCGATGCTGGTATCCAAGCGGGGTCCCTCGTCCTTGTTGCGGGCGTTACAGAATGTCCACGAAGAACGCCGCCATGTCGGACACGTTCTCGACACCCTGCACGCGTTCGACCAGCCTCTTGCGTCGCGCCGGATTGAGCGCCAGGGCGCCAAAGCCCAGACAGTCCTCGGTTTTCGCCATCAGGGCCGCTTCGGCCGGCGGCGCCTCCGTGCCCCACGGGAACTTCGTCGTCGTGCGCGTGAACGTCCCGCGCGCCGTGGTCAGCGTCACCGTGGCGGGCACACGCGAGCCCTTGTTCGTTTCATCGACCACGATCTTCACGCGCTGCGCAATCGGCTTGACGCGCGGGTCGAGCACCGCGGCATCCTGGATCTCGGCGATGCCGAGCTTGCGATGCAGCAGCGCGGACGCCATGGCGTACTGCGCGCTGAACTGCGCGGTGACCTGCGGGTTGTCCTTCGGATCGAAGGGCGCGCCGACCAGCCGGTGCATCATCGGTGAGTGCACGATCTCGATGGCGGTCACTTCATCCGCCTGCAGGTCGTGCTCCCGGATCAGCGCCAGCGCCGCATCGAGCGACGCGTGGCTGCACGCGCAGCAGGGGTACTTCTTGAGCGCCGTCTGCTCGTGCTGGAAACGCTTGCCCAGGCCGTCCAGCACCTTGGCCGGATCGCCTTCCTGATAGAGCTGGTAGAGCCCGAACTTGCCTTCGAAGGCTTCGCGCGGCGCAGTGATGCCCCTGGCGGCCAGCAGGGCCGAGAACACGCCGCCGCGCGCCGAGAACGCGCCCTGCAGGCGCTTGGTCAGGGCCTGCTCGATGTTCGATTGCTGCGTGCCCGCCGACTGGCTGAGCGCGATGCCGAGCGCGTGAGTCGTCGTCGCCGCGTCGAGCTTCAGCAGCCGCGCGGCGGCCGCGGCGGCGCCGAACACGCCGTAGATGGAGGTGGTGAACCAGCCCTTGTGCTGTCCGGTGAGGCTGCCGCCCAGGCGACCGCACAGGTCGTTGCCGAGGATGAACGCGGTCAGGAATTCCCGGCCGCTCGCCTGCTGCCGTTCCGCGAGCGCCAGCGCGGCGGGCAACGCCACCATGTCGGCATGCACCGTGTTGACCGAGTCGTAGTCCAGCGCGGCGGCGGTCATGCTGTTGAGGAAGGCCGCCGCGGTGGCGGGCAGTTTCCCGCCATAACCCCAGACGGTGCTGTGCGCGCTGCCGCCCTCGCCCGCGACCAGGTCGTAGACGGGACGCGAACCAGGTGCGTCCGCGCCCGCCCAGGCCACGGCCAGCGTGTCGAGCATCAGCCGCTTGGCCGCCGCCACGGCGGAAGCCGGCAATGCGTTCGCGTCAAAGCCGACGATGTGGTCGGCGATGACCTGTGAAACCGACCGCGTGTCGCTGACAGCCAGTCGAAGGGCCGCGTTTGCCTCTGCCATGGGGAATCTCCTCGGAATAGTCGGCTATGCCGCCTGCTGCCGCCCGGACGCGGCAGCGCCGGCCGCGGAGGCGCCCGCGAGGCGTCCGAACACCGCGCCCGACATGAGCCCGGTGCCGCCGGGGTAATTCGTATAGAACAGGCCGCCGACCATTTCACCGGCGGCGTACAGGCCGGGAATCGGCCGGTCGTCGATGTCCATGACCTGGGCACCGGTGTTGACCTTGATGCCGCCGAACGTGAACGTGATGCCGGCGGTGATTACGAAGGCTTCGAACGGCGCCTGGTCGAGGGTCGTCGCCCAGTTCGATTTGTTGACCGCCAGCCCGTTGGTGCAGCGGCCGTCCTTGCTGTTCGGGTCGAACGGAGCCTCGGCTTTCACCGCGGCGTTGTACTCCTGCACCGTGCGCAGGAACTGGGCGCGGTCGATGCCGTCGAGCTTGTCCGCGAGGCCTTCCAGCGTGTCGGCACGCACGCGCGTCGCCTGCTTCATCCGGTATTCGTCGCGCAGCAGATGCAGCGTCTTGCCGTCGAACACCTGCCAGGCGAGCTGTTGCGGCTGCTGCATGACGGCGAGCCCGCATTTGACATAGGTATACATGCGGAAATCGGCGCCTTCGTCGAAAAAGCGCCTGCCGGCCGAGTTCACCATGATGCCGAACAGGTAGCTGTTTTTCTGGAAGGCGTCGCCCAGCGTGATGTCGCCGTAGTTGGGCGTGTTGATGTCGGTCGGCAGGATGTGGCAGCCCGACCAGTTGCCGTACGGCATGGCGCTGGCATCGAGCGCCATGCGGATGCCGTCGCCCGTGTTGAAGCGCGAGCCGCGCACCTTCGCAAGGTCCCACCCGGGACCGAGGTAGCGCGCGCGCATTTCGGAGTTCGCCTCGAAGCCGCCGCACGCGAGCACCACGCTCTTGCTGCGGATGTCGACCGTCTTGCCGTCGAGGCGCACGCGCGCGCCGTGCACGCCGTTGTCGTCCTGTAGCAGGCTCAGCGCGCGCGCGTTGAAATGGATGGCCACGTCGCGGTCGCGCGCGAGCTTGTAGAGCGCTTCGATCAGGCCCGGCCCGCCGCCCCAGACTTCGAGCACGACGCCGCCGGAGAACGTGAACTTGCCGTCGACCTTGTACGCCTGCTTGCCGTACTTGGGCATGTAGCGGATGCCCATCGAGCGCAGCCACAGGACGGTGTCGTAGCTCCGCTTGACCAGCAGCTCGGCGAGATCGGGGTCGGTGCGGTTGTCGGTGACGCGGGCAATGTCGTCGAAAAACTGGTCTTCGGGATACGCGCCGAAGTCGGTGATGCGCTTCTCGTCGTCGGTGAGATCGGGCACCACCTTCAGGATGTCGTCGCGGCCGCTGAAGGCGAAGCGCATCGAGCCCTCGGTGAAACGGCTGTTGCCGCCGCGCTCGTCTTCCGGCGCGCGCTCGAGCACGATCACCGAAGCGCCGGCCGCGCGGGCCGACAAGGCGGCGCACAACGCGGCGTTGCCGGCGCCGACCACCAGGACATCACAGGAAAGATCCGTCATCAATTGCTCGCCGCCTTGTGTTAATCAGGCCGGAAAGTGGCGGAACGCGACGTCGTCGTCGCGTCCGATCTGGGTGATCAGGTCGACTTCCCAGGTGAGGTAGTCCTTCATCGCCTGCTCGCGGTCCGACTTCCGGTCATGGGCCCTGACCCAGACGTCGTCGCTGTCGTCCGTGAGCCGGGTCTCGCCCTGTTCGAGCGCCTGTCCGGCCTTGCGCCACGCGGCGGTGCCGCCCGCGAGGACTTTTACCTTCGCTGTCGTCAGCGTCGCCGCCTCCGGCGCCGCCAGCGTGGCCAGCACGCCGTCGGGCGAGGTCAGCACCAGCGTCGCGGCGGGCGGCAGCTTTTTCAGGTTCGCGGCCAGATTGGCGCGGATCGCATGCCAGGCGCCGGGAACATGGTCGGCGGCGTACTTGGGCTTGGAATCGAGATCGACGACGTTGACGCCGCCTATGGCCAGCATCTGCTGGAGCGCCGCGGGTTCGATGTTCTCGCACCGAACGGCGTCCAGTCCCAGCGCTTCCAGCGGGCCCGGCCCTTTTTCAAGCGGTGCTGAATCCAGCGCGCCGTTGACGACGAAGACCTGTTTCCAGCCCATCTGAATCAGCCAGTGGGCGGTCATCGTCGCGCGCACGCCGTGGTCGTCCACCAGCGCGATGCGGGCGTTGCGCACGCCGACGAAGCTGTCGGTCGTCTGCACCAGTTGCCCGCCCGGCGCGGACAAAGTGCCCGGCAGATGGCCCACGTGGTATTCGTCCGGACTGCGCACGTCGAACACATAGAGCGTGCGGTCCTTCTCCTTCGCCAGCTTCTTCAGTTGCGCGACGTCGATCGCCTGCACGCCGAAACGCTTCGCGACGCGCGCGGCGACTGCTTTCGCCTTGGCGAGCCCCTGGGGGCCGGGCGGCGGCGCAATCAGGGCCTGGTCCTTGGCGACCTGGAACCCCGCGAGGTGCCAGCCCATGGTGCCGTTCTTCAGTGCGACTACCCGGTTCGGGATGCCCGCATTGATGAGTGATTGCGCACCGATGATGCTGCGCGTGCGACCGGCGCAATTCACCACCACCAGCGTGTCGGGCGAATCGACGAGATCGTGCACGCGGTAGGCGAGTTCCGCGCCGGGACAGTCGATGCCGCCCGGGATGCTGACGCGCTGATACTCGGTGAGCGGGCGGCTGTCGAGGATGACGAGCTTTTCGCCCCGGTCGAGCTTCGCCTTGACCTCCGTGGGCTCCATGCGCGGCGTGTTGTAGTGGTGCTCGACGAACTCGCCGAAGGCCTTGCTCGGCACGTTGACCCCGCTGTAGATCTCGTAGCCGGCGGACGCCCAGGCCTCGATGCCACCCTGCATCACCTGGACATCGGTGTAGCCGTAGTGCAGCAGCTTCCCCTCCGCGCGCTGCGCGAGGCCGTCGTTGTCGTCGATGAGCACGATGCGCGTCGCGCGGCGCGGCACCAGCAGCGGCACGCGCAACTCGAGCTGCGACAGCGGCGCCGACACGCCCAGCAACAGGTGGCGTTTCGCATAGATGCCTTCTTCGCGCACGTCGAGGACGGCGACTTCCCCGCCGTCGTGCAACATGCGTTTGACGTCCTGCGCCGTGCAGAGTGCTGCCGCCTTCAAGGGAATGTCTCCTCGGTCTGGTGTCCGCTCGCGTCGCCGGTTGCGACCCCGCGGTGAATTGTGTACGCTGCCAGTCACTGTGTTCCATTATATGGAACACAATTCCACATGGCGTGGAAAACCCGCAGACGTTAATCCGGGCGTCCGTTCCTGTCAACGCAGTCCGACAATGCCACGACGGTACCCGCCCGTGAATCGTCCGCCCCATCATTTCCGGGCGGTAACTGCAACGTATTGGGTCCAGGACGCACGCCCCTTTTCAAGAACAATGGGCGGCATCCTACTGGAGGCAGAGATGATATTCGGCGGTAGATACCTTTGCATCATCGCGGCGCTGGCCGTCGCGCCGCTGGCCCACGGCCAGAACTATCCGACGCGCACCGTGCGCATCCTGGTCGGTTTTTCCGCCGGCGGCGGCACGGACATCGCGGCGCGAGGCGCGGCGCAGAAGATGACCGAATTGCTGGGACAGTCGGTCATCGTCGAGAACCGTCCCGGGTCGGGCGGCATGATCGCCACCGAGGCCGTCGCCAAGTCAGCACCGGACGGCTACACCCTGCTGATGGCCGCGCCCGCGGACACGGTGCAGCCGGCCCTGCGCGCCAAGCTGCCGTACGATTTCGAGCGCGACTTCACGCCGGTCTCGCTCGTGGTGACGGCGCCCTTCGCCCTCGTCGTTCACCCCTCGGTGCCCGCGAAGAACGTCAAGGAGCTGATCGAGCTGGCCCGCGCCACGCCCGGCAAGCTCAACTACGCCTCCTCCGGCATCGGCAGCTCCGCGCACATGTCCAACGAGATGTTCAATTCGATGGCCAAGGTCAACATCGTCCACGTGCCGTTCAAGGGGACTTCGGAGGGCATCGTCGCGGTCGCGGGCGGCAGCATCGACATGGTGTTTTCGAGCTTTCCACCGGTGCTGCCGCTCGCCGACGCGAAGAAGGTCAAGGTGCTCGCGGTCAGCACGCTGAAGCGCAGCGCACTGCGGCCCGAGATTCCGACCATCAGCGAATCCGGGTTGCCGGGCTACGAGCGTTACGGCTGGTACGGCGTGATCGCGCCGTCGGCGGTGCCGAAGGACATCATCGCGAAGCTCAATGCCTCCATCGTCAAGGCGGTCGCCACGCCGGATTTGCGCGAGGCGCTGTCGAGCCAGGGCCTTGAGCCCTTTTCCAACACGCCGGAGCAGTTCGCGGCTTTCCTGAGCCGGGAACTGGCGCAGAACGGCGCTATCATCCGGTCCACAAGCGCGAAGATCAATTGACCCCGGCCGCCGCGGCCGCGCACCCCAAAGACATTGCGGAGCACCCATGATCGTTGATGCCGACACCCACTTCTTTCCGCCCGATATCTACGATTACATGGGCAGTGAATGGGAGGCACTGCGCCCCCGCCTGACGTGGGACGAGCAGGGGCTGCTCACCGACGTCACCTTTCCGGGTGAACCGAAGCGGGTGCCCGGCGCGACGCCGCTGCCCCCGCCCGGCACCGGCGCACGCTACCGCGGCACCTACTACATCGAGGAACGGCTGCACGATTACGCGAAGCTCGGCATCGAGCAGCAGTTCCTGTTCCCCCAGCTCACTTCGACCGTTTTCTCATATCTGGTCGAGCCCCGACTGGCGAACGCCATGGCGCATTCCTGGAACATCGCGATCCAGAAACTGCTGACGCAGTATCCGGACGCGCTGATCGGCGGCGCGCTGGTCGCGCTGCAGGATGTGCCGGGCGCGATCCGCGAGATGGAATGGGCGCAGGCCAATGGCTTCCGCGCCGTGATCCTGGACAAGGTGTTCCCGGTTCACGAGCATTGCTATTCCGAACCCTTCGGCACGCACCCGGAACTGCGGCCGTTCTGGAAGCGCGCCGAGGAACTCGGCATGCCGCTGTTCCTGCACAACATCCAGCATGGCCACCGGCTGACCAACCTGATGAACTTCCAGTACCACGGGCTCGACGCGCTGGCGCCGCAGGAGGGCCAGATGAGCCTCGTGTCGCTCATCACGAGCGGGCTGCTGGACGAGTTCCCCAGGCTCAATTTCGTGTTCACCGAGGCGGGCGTGAGCTTCATCAAGCCGCTCGTCAGGCACCTGGATTCGGTGCACAACAATGACGTGGTGGACTACGAGTCGGAAGACGCCGCGCCGCGCTTCAATTACCGCAAGCTCGAAGGCGGCAAGCGCATCGTCTCCGAGCAGGATTACAAGCCCAAGAACAAGCAGGCGCCCAGCCATTACTTCAGGACCAACCTGCACTTCACGATCGAGACCGAGGAGCCGGAACTGGCGGAAGCCGTCGAACTGTTCGGCGCGAGCCAGTTCCTGTTCGCCACGGACTACCCGCACGACGATCCCGGCGGCCGCATGAAGTACAAGGATGTCCAGTTGTTCACCGCCAACAAGGACATCGACGACGCCGGCAAGGAACTGATCTGGTACCGGAACGCCTACCGGCTGCTTGGCACGGGCTGAGCCGCCGGTCGCTACTCGCCGGCCCACCGGCGTCCACACGGAGGAATGCGATGCGATACGGTTCGCGCTGGCCGCTGGTGTGTCTGCTGGCCCCGCTCCCGGCGCTGGCGGCGACGCCCGCCGACTATCCCTCGCGGCCGATCCGGGTGATCGTGCCGTTCACGGCCGGCAGCGGTCCGGACGTCGTCGCCCGCCTCGTGGGGCAGAAACTGTCCGAGATCTGGAAGCAGCCGGTCGTCGTCGACAATCGCGCGGGCGCCGCCGGCACGATCGCCGCGGACCTGGTCGCCAAGGCGGTTCCGGATGGCTACACCCTGCTGATGGCTTCGCCCTCGCAGGTCATTACCGTCAGCCTGTTGCCGAAGCTGCCCTACGACTTCGTGCGCGATCTCGCGCCGGTGTCGCTGGTCGCCAGCAGCGACTACTCCCTCGCCGCAAATCCCCAGTTGCCGGCGCGATCGCTGCGTGAACTGGTCGCGCTCGCGAAAGCGCGGCCCGGGCAGCTGACCTACGGATCGTCCGGCACCGGCACCGTGACCCACCTGGCGGGCGAGCAACTGAACCGCCAGGCCGGCATCACCCTCCTGCATGTGCCATACAAAGGCGCCGCCCAAGTCATCACGGACGTGATGGCGGGCCAGATCTCCATGCTGTTCAACAGCGTTGCCACGCTGGCGCCCTCGGTGCGGGCCGGCAAGCTGCGCGGCATCGGCGTCACCGCGAAGGCGCGCTCGCCGCTACTGCCGGAAGTGCCGACCTTCGCCGAGGAGGGCATGCCGGGATTCGAAACGCGGGCATGGTTCGGTCTGCTCACGACGGCCGGCACCCCGCGCGGCGTCACCGCGAAGCTGCAAGCCGAGATCGTCCGCATGCTGGAGGCGCCCGACACGCGCGAGCGCATCGTCGCGATGGGCATGGACCCCATCGGCAACACGCCTGCGGAATTCGGGGCGGTGATCGGTCAGGAAATCGCCAGGTACGCCCGCCTGATCAAGGACGGAAACATCCGCGCCGACTGATGAAGCGGCCGCCGGACAGCCCCTCAGCGAAAACCGTTGAAGGTCGGATCCTCGCGCTCGAGCTTGCGCACGACGGCCGCCCACTCCCGTTGCCCGGCGGGCGAGATGCCGCCCTTGGTCATGTAGCTGCGCCCGTGCTGCATCGCCTTCTCGATCGCCCCCTGCGGGATCTGTTTGAGGACGCTGCCGCCCGATTGCGCCGTGATCTGCATGCGGCACGCGCGTTCGAGGCGGTACGACCACGCAAAGGCCTCGCTGATGGTCTCGCCCATCGACAGGGTGCCGTGGTTGCGCAGGACCATGAGACGCTTGTCGCCGAGATCCGCGACGATCCTGGCACGCTCCTCGTTGTCGGAAAACCCCTCGTAGTCGTGATAGCTCAGTTCATGCCAGACGGCGAGCGCGAACTGCGAGGCGGGCAACAGCCCGTTCTCCTGCATGGAGACACCGACGCCGTCGCGCGTGTGCAGGTGAATGATGTAGCGCGCGTCCGGACGGGCCGTGTGAATCGCGCTGTGGATGGCGAAGCCGCCCTTGCTGATGGGGTGTTCGCTCGGCGACAGGAAATTGCCGTCGCGATCCACGCGAACGAGGCACTCCGGCGTGGTTTCCTCGAACAGCACGCCGTAGGGATTGATCAGGAATTCGTTGTCGGCGCCCGGCATCACCGCCGAGATATGCGTCGCGATCAGGTCCGTCCAGCCGAACAGCGCCACCACGCGGCACGCCGTGGCGACATCGACGCGGGCCTGCCATTCGTCCTCCGAAACACCCTGGGGGCGTCCGCTTGTTCCCGCGGGCTGCAGCTTCGTCACGCTGGATTTCATGCACACTCCTCAAACATTTCAGACACGCGTGCGGTTCGTCGATACGGCGGCACACAATACCGCCTGATCCACAACGCTGGCAAGACTTCGCCTCCATCCCTCATCCCAAGGAATCTCCAGTGAGCGCCACCGAACCCCGTGCAACGCCGCGCCACGGCGAGGCCACCATTTCCGGACGTCTCGCCGCGCACGTCGCGGACACCCGCTGGGAAGACCTGCCCGCCGACGCGATCGCCGCCTCGAAGCGGCTGGGCCTCGACACGCTGGCCGTGGCGTGGGCGGGCGCGACGGCGCCCGGCGTGCCCCCCGTCCGCGACCTGCTGGTCGACGAAGGCGGCAAGGGTGAGAGCCTCCTGTGGGCCGACGGCCGCAGGCTGCCCGCGCGCGCCGCCGCCTTCATCAACAGTGCCGCCGCCGCCGCGCTGGATTACGACGGCATGCGCGCGACGGAACGCGGCAGCGTCCATGCGGACAGCGTGGTGCTGCCCGCCGCGCTGGCGATCGCCGAACGCGAACACGCCAGCGGCCGCGATTTCCTGACCGCGCTCGTGATCGGCAACGACCTCGTGACGCGGCTGGGCGCGGCGTCGCTGCTGCCGCACAAAGGCTGGTATCTCACGTCCATCTACGGCGTCTTCGGCGCGACGGCGGCAGCGGCAAAACTGCTGAAGCTCGATGCCGCAAAGACCACGCACGCCTTCGGCATCGCACTCAGCCAGGCATCGTGCACCCAGCTCCCCAACATCGAACGCAACCTCACCAAGCGCTTTTCGTCCTCGTTTGCCGCGGCAGCGGGCGTTTCGTCGGCGCTGCTGGCCGCGGCGGGCGTAACTGCACCGCGCGAAGCCTTCGAGGGCCAATTCGGCTTCTACCGCCTGTACCAGGATGGCGACGCCGACGCGCTGCTCGCGAACCTGGGCCGCGACTATCCCCACGTCGGCACGGCCATCAAGAAATATCCGAGCTGCGCCTGCAACCACACGGCGATCGAGGCGACGCTGGACCTGGTGCGCGAACACGGCCTGACCGCGGCGGATGCGACGGAGATTGAAGTCACCATCTCGCCCTACGTTGACCGCCTGGTCGGCGCGTCCTTCGATCCCGGCGCCGACCCGCAGGTCGCGGCCCAGTTCAGCGTCCAGTATTCGGTCGCCTGCCCCCTGCTCCGCGGGCGTTTCGGCGTGGCCGACATCCAGCCGGACGCGGTGACCGCGCCGGACATCGTCGCGCTGGCGCGGCGGATCGCGGTCCGGATCGACCCGGGCTGGAACAACAGCCGTGCGGCCACCGTCCGCATCGTCAGCCGAACCCGCGGCACGCTCGAGAAGCACGTCGCCCACATTCCCGGCACGCCGGAAGCCCCGCTGGGCGACGCCGAACTGCAGGCGAAGATCCGCGACTGCTTCGACTTCGGGGCGCGGGCCGGGGAAGATCCCCGGCAGATCGCGCGCGCGTGGTACGCGATCGAGGACTGCCCGGATATCGCCGCGCTCTGGCGCGGCTGACGTTACTGGAGCGCGTGCTCCGCGGACTCGCGGTAGCCCAGCTCGCGCGACACACGCAGCGCGACTTCCCGCACCAGGCCGGTGAAGTGCTTGAGGACCTGGCGATTGGTGCGCTCCTTCAGGGCGGTGATGCCGATGGCCGCGATGCCCAGGCGATGGCTGTTGTGCACGGGCGCTGCCACGCCGCACACGCCCTCCATCCATTCACCGTCGTTGATCGAGTAGCCCGCCCGCCGGATGCCGTCCAGCATGCGCTGCACGTCGGCCGGCTTGACCAGTGTTTTACCGGTGTACTTGCGCAGCGGACTCGCCAGGTACTCCGCCGCCACCGCGGGGTTGTAGGCCAGCAGCAGCTTGCCGCTCGCGCTGCAATGCGGAGGGCCGGAACCGCCGATGGCCGCGTTGATGCGGATCGGATAGCGGCTTTCCAGCACGTCGAGGTACACCACTTCCCGGCTTTTGAGCGTCGCGAGGTAGACCGACTCCCCGGTTTCCACGTTGAGTTTCCGGAGGTGGGGCCGCGCCGTCTGCAGGAAATCCAGCCGGTTGAGCACGAGCGTGCCCAGCTCCCACGCCTTGAGCGTCGGCAGATATTCGCCGTTCTCGATCTGATAGGCGTAGTCCATGCTGACCAGCGTCCGCAGGATGCGGTGCGCGTTGCTTTTCGTCAGCTTGAATTTGTCGGCCAGCGCGCTGACGCCGAGCGGCCCGCCTTCGCGGCACATGTACTCGAATGCGCGCAGCAACTTGACCGCCGTCTTGTCCATGTCCGCCCTGTCCGCCGGATCGCGCGCCGCCGGCAGAAAGCCGCTGCCCGTCACGATTCTGAATTGTAGAACAAGATTCCAGAAGCGGAAGACACGCGGGCGGAGATTCCCTATTCGGCGCGCATTTTGGCCGCCTTCGCGACCTTCGCCCACTTGTCGATCTCGACTCGCAGGTGCTGGCCGAAGGCCTCGGGGGTGCTGCCGACCGCCTCCGCGCCTTGCGCAACGAACTGCTCGCGCGCTTCCGGCAGGCGCGCAATGCGCACGATCTCGCCGTTCAGGCGGGTCACGATAGGCTTCGGCGTGCCTCTGGGCACCACGATGCCGAACCACGCGCCCACGTCGTAGCCCGGCACACCCGCTTCGGCGACGGTGGGCACGCTGGGCACGCCGGGCGACCGCTGCTTGCCGGTGACCGCCAGCGCGCGCAGCTTGCCGGAATTCATGAAGCCGACCGTCGAGGTCATCGTATTGAAGAGCAGTTGCACCTGCCCGCCGACGACGTCCGCCAGCGCGGGGCCGCCGCCCTTGTAGGGCACGTGCACGATGTCGGTGTTCGTCATGTACTTGAACAGCTCGCCCGCGATATGGTTCGCGGTGCCGGCGCCGCCCGAGGCATAGTTGAGCGTGCCGGGCTTCGCCTTGGCGAGTGCGATCAGTTCCTTGATGTTGGCCGCGGGCACCGACGGATGCACGACCACGATGAGCGGTACCGTCGCGACCAGCGACACGGGATCGAAGTCCTTGATCGGGTCGTAACCGAGCTTGGGGAATATGCTGACGTTGATCGAGAAGCTGATGCCCGCCATCATCAACGTGTAGCCGTCCGGCGCGGAGCGGGCGACGATCTCGGCGCCGATGTTGCTGGCGCCACCGGCGCGGTTGTCCACGATCACCTGCTGCTTGAAGCTTTCGGTCAGCCGCAACGCGATCAGCCGCGAGGTGAGATCGGTCCCGCCGCCGGGGGCGTAAGGAACGACGAGACGGATGGGGCGATCCGGGTAGGTCTGCGCCGCTGCAGGCAGCGCGGCAGCGGCGAGCAAACCGGCGATCAGAGGTGATAGACGCGACATCAGCCTTCTCCGTGTAAATCGATATCGAGCATCTTGAACGACAGGCTCTTGCCGTGCATGTCCTGGGCCAGTGACACGGTGACGCCGCCACCCAGTGCGTTCTCGATCACGAAATTGAGCGCCCGCAGCTTCGGCAACTCGTAACGCGTGACCGGGCCTTTCGCGATTTCCGAATAAGCGTGCATCACGCGCTCCGGCGTCAGCTGTTCGCGCAGGATGTTCCAGGCGCGCTCGTCGTAGGCCGTCACCGAGACGTTCGACGTGTTGCCCTTGTCGCCCGCGCGCGCATGACCCAGCGCGTACACTTTCACGCTCATTTCCCGCCCTCCACAGTTACCGCCGTTTTGACCAGTTCGCGCGGGATCAGGATCGATTTGACCGCCAGCACCTCGCGGATCGCGTTGGACCCGCCGCCGCCGCCCGAGGGGCCGTTGACGTGCAGCGTGCGCACCTCGAAGCCGACCGCCAGCGCGGCCTTGCGGTCAGGGCTGCGCGCGGCGATGCGCAGGCGCACCTCGTAGGGTTCGGGTCGCCCCTCCCCCATGCCGTGCAGGCTGGACATGCCGATGTAGTCGACCCGGATCTCGGGATAGCTGAAGCCGCGCTGCCGCAGCCGCTCGCGCACGATCTTCTCGGCGAGCCTGGCGCGCGCGACCGCGTTGGGGCCGGCGTACGCCACCTCGCCTTCGCCGATGTAGCCGTCATGGTAACCGACGACCACCTTGTAGGTCGGCGTGCGCGGCCGGGCCTTCGCGCCCTTCGCACGCACCCGGTGCTTGCCTTCCTGCGCGAACTCCACGTCGGTGATGTCGAGGATGCAGTCGGGCGTGATGTAGCTCGTCGGATCGTGCATCTCGTACAGCACCTGTTCGGTGCAGGTCATGACGTCGAGCCGCCCGCCGGAATCCTCGAGCTTGCCGAGCAGCAGGCTGCCGTCCTGCCCGATGTCGGCGTACGGAAAGCCGATGTTCACGGCATCGTCGGCGTCCTTCCGGCCGGGGTCGATGAAGCAGCCGCCGGTGACCTGTCCCGCGCATTCCATCAGATGGCCCGCGAGCGTGCCGACCGCCAGTTTCGGATAGTCGTCGTAGGCCCAGCCTAGGCCATGCAGCATCGTGCCGAGAAACAGCGACGGATCCGAGACGCGCCCCGCCATGACCACCGGCGCGCCGGTGGCGAGCCCGTCGCGGATGGCGTCGGCGCCGAGATAGGCGTTGGCCGAGGCCATGCGGGGAATCAGGGATTCGACGGGTTCCCCGCTTTCCATCAGCGGGAGCTGGGGATTCTTGCGCACGAGGTCGGAAACGTCGTCACCGGTCACGACAGCCACCGGCAGGTCCGCGATGCCCAGCGCTTCCGCCTCGCGCCGCACCGCGCGCGCGGCGCCCAGCGGGTTGGCCGCGCCCATGTTGGTCACGATGCGGATGCCCCGCTGCGTGCAGGCGGGCAGCACGGCCTGGAAGCGTTCCGCCAGGTACGGCGTGTAGCCGCGCTCGGGGTCCTTCAGGCGCGTGAGGTTCTCGCGCGCGATCGTGCGTTCGGCAAGACATTCGAACACCAGATAATCGAGTTGCCCATGCGCGGCGAGCCTTGCGGCCGGATCGATGCGGTCGTCGGAAAAACCGGCGCCGGTGCCGACGCGGATGCTGTTGGGCGCAGAGGACATGGGCTTCTTCTATCGGAGGTTGGCCACTGAAGTCAGCCGGGTCGTGAAAATTTTATCAGCTTGGACCTGTACGGCCCTGCCTATGCCGCAATGCGGAAGCGCGCGTGCTGTGCCGCACCATGCACAAAAATTGCGCAGTGCCTTTCGATTGAATAGCATTGAGGCCCCAAGGCAAACGGCATACCGACGGAATCTGCAGTCCGTCACGTGGCTCACTGACCGTATTGCCGCCATCACGGAGAGGATTGCCATGAGCAAGAAATACAACATCATGATCATGGGCGCGTCGTACGGCTCGCTGCTGGGCACCAAGCTCGCGCTCGCGGGCCACAACGTGCACCTGATCTGCCTGCCCGCCGAAGCGGACCTGATCAACAGCGAGGGCGCGGTCATCCGCATGCCGATCAAGGGCCGCGAGGGCCTGGTGGAAATCCGGTCGAAGACGCTGCCGGGCAAGCTGACCGCGGGCGGCGTGCAGGGCGTGAAACCCGGCGACTACGACCTGATCGCGCTGGCGATGCAGGAACCGCAATACCGCTCGCCGGGCGTGCGCGAACTGCTGGACGCGGTCGCGAAGTCCCGCGTGCCGTGCATGTCGATCATGAACATGCCGCCGCTGCCCTACCTGAAGCGCATTCCCGGCCTCAACGCGGACGCCTGTCGCGACGCCTTCACCGACGCGTCCGTCTGGGACAGCTTCGATCCGAAGACGCTGACGCTGTGCAGTCCCGACCCGCAGGCTTTCCGCCCGCCGGAAGACAAGGTCAACGTGCTGCAGGTGCGGCTGCCGACCAACTTCAAGGCCGCGCGCTTCGATTCCGACGCGCACACGCAGATCCTGCGCGACCTGGAGCGCGACGTCGACGCCATCCGCTTCGATCCGGGCGACGGCAAGAAGATCGAACTCCCCGTGAAGCTCAAGGTGCACGAGTCCGTGTTCGTGCCGCTGGCGAAGTGGAGCATGCTGCTCGCCGGCAACTACCGCTGCGTGCTGAAGGACAGCGTGCGTCCGATCAAGGATGCCGTGCACGCCGACCTCGAGGCTTCCCGTTCGGTCTATCAATGGGTGGTGAAACTCTGCGTGTCGCTCGGCGCGAACGAGAAGGATCTCGTGCCGTTCGAGAAATACGCGAATGCCGCCCTGTCGCTCGGCAGTCCCTCCTCCGCCGCGCGCGCGCTGGCGGCCGGCGCGCCGAACATCGAACGGGTGGACCGCCTGGTGCAGATCGCGGCGAAGCAGAAGGGGATGCAGAACGCCGTGGTCGACGAGACCGTGAAACTGGTGGATGGCTGGCTGGAGAAGAACCGCAAGAACCAGAAGGCGGCCTGAGTTCCGGCTCCCGCGCCACGCCGCTTCGGAATTCAAAGACGGCAACAAAAAGCCCGGCCTGTCCGGGCTTTTTGTTGGGTACAGACCCGTCGCGGCTTATAATTCCAGTCGCACCAGCGCAACAATCGCGGCCGGATTCGAGCGCATCCCTCTGCAGCCGCCCACGCCACTTTCATTGGAACCCTCGCGCACAAGAACCGCCAGCGCAGCGCTGGACGGTGTGGCCGTCATCGTGCCGACGGCCCTCGGGAGCACCGCCCTGTTATACGCCCAGGTCGGGCCCGGCTTGCTCGTGTACGGCCTGCACGCCTGCCTGCTCGCGCTCATCCTGATTCATGCCACGACGGCCCATGCACAGCGTCCGATGCTGTACTCCGCACGCTTCTTCGAAGCGTCGGCGCTGGCCGTAATGATGCAGCAACTTGCCGGGAAGCTGCCCGCCTGGGGCTTGCCGGACACCCCCGGCATCAAACTCGCGTTTTTGTGCCTCACCGGCGCCGCCGCGGGCGTGTGGGTCGGTTGTTTGTGGGCGATACGGGCACAGCGGTTCATCCGTTACATTCCAGCGCCGGTCTACGCCGGCTTCGCGAACAGCATCGCGCTGGTGCTGGTCATCACGCAGACGGAAGTCGTCGGCAATCTGCTCGCCTCCGGCCAGTCTCTGGCGGTGATCGGCACCATCGCGGGCGGCGCTGTCGTGGCGGGCATCCTCACCCGCAGGATCAGGCCCGACTGGCCTTCGACCTCCATTGCCTTGCTCGCGGGCATGCTGATCAGCCTCGGCTGGCTGGCCGCGGATCAGCTCGTCGCCATGGTCAACCACGGCAAGATGTCTTTCACCGTACCACTCGAGATGGCCGATTTTGGCGCCCTGTGGGCGGCGCCAATGGCACGCATGGCGATCGCCGGCGACCTGGCGAGGAACGCCATGATCCTCGGCACGCTGATGTTCGTGAACACCACGGTGACCGGCCAGTTCCTCGCGCATGGCGATGATCGCGCGACCTATCATGGCAGGGACAATCTCCTGATGGCGGCAGGCATGGCGCTGGCCGGCGCCATCGGTTCCGCGCCGGTGTCGGGGGCGACGCAGGCGTCAATCGCCGCCACCCGCTACGGCGCGCTGCGCGCGCCCGTGCTGCTCGGCGTCAGCGCGCTGCTCGCGATGATCCACCTCAGCAGCCTGCTGGGAATGGTGGCCATCGCGGCGATCGTCGGTGCGCTGTTCTTCGAAGCCTGGCTCATCTACAACCGGACTTCCGTCACCCAGCTCCTGTCCTGGCTGCGGCGGGAACCCATGCCGGCGTCGGCGCGCGAGGACCTCATGCTGATCGTGGTCGTCACCTTCGTGACGCTCGTGGTCAACATCACGGCCGCGGCACTGGTGGGGCTGACGCTAGGCCTGGTGCTGTACGCCGCCCGCAACAGCCGTCAGCCCGTGCGGCGCGTGTGGGACGGGACGGAACTCAGCTCCAACTGCGCGCGGTCACGCCCAGACCTCCAGCTTCTGGCCGAACACGGCGCGACGATCAGGGTGTTCGAGCTCGAAGGCGACCAGTTCTTCGCGTCGGCGGCCTTGCTCGGCCAGGCCATACGCGCGCAACTGGGCGGGATCGCCTGCGCCGTGATCGACTGGTCGCGCGTGCGGCACATCGACACGAGTCTCGCGCAGACCATTGTCAAACTCGAGGGCCACGCCGCGAACCAGAACGTGCGGCTGGTGCACGCCGGCGCCAACGCGGAAGTGGCGCAGATGCTGTCGCAATACCTCCCGCGCGCGGCGTTCGCGCCGGACCTCGATCGCGCGCTCGAGTCCGCTGAAAATCTGGTGATTCAGCAGCATGCGGCGACCCGCTCGCCGGAGGTGACTGCCTTCGTCGAGGCCGTCAGCATGTTCCGGGAGCTGACCGACGCCGAGCGCGAGGTGATCGAAAGCCGCATGACGCAGCAGCTGTATCCCAGGGGCGAGGTCATCGTGAAGGCCGGGGATCCGAGCGATGCCCTGCTGCTGGTGCTGCAGGGCACCGCCAGCGTCTTCATTCACGAGACCCGCGAGGGCATGCCGGACCGGGACATTCGCCTCGCCGGCGTGCGGCGCGGCGCCACCATCGGCGAGATCGGCTTTCTGGACGGTGACGTGCGCTCCGCCACGGTGATCGCACAGGAAGATGTCGTGATCAGCAGCATCTCCCGCGCCGCCTTCGACGACCTTAGCGCAACCCATCCCCCCATCGTGCAGCGCCTGCTGTCGAACCTCACCGTCGACCTGGCCACGCGCCTGCGCCATACGACGCGGCTTGCGCTGGCCAAAATGGGCAAGGCCTGAACCGCGCGAACTGGGCAGGCGGTTACTCCGCCTTGACGCCCGCCGACTTGATGACGGCGCCCCAGCGGTCGAAATCGGCCTTGAGGTAAGCCGTCAGTTCGGCCGGGGTGCCCCATGAGGGCTCGGCGCCGTCGGCGGCCAGCCGCTGCTTCATCTCGTCGCTGCGCATGATGCGGTTCAGTTCGCCGTTCAATTTGGTGACGATGGGCGCGGGCAGTGCGGCCGGCCCGTACATCCCCCACCACTGATTGGACTCGAAACCCGGCAGTGTTTCCGCCACCGTCGGCAACTCCGGCACGAACGTCACCCGCTTGGCGCTGGTCACGGCGATCGCCTTGAGCTTTCCGGACTTCATCTGCACGGCGACGCTGGGCAGCCCGGCGAACAGCAGCGAGGTCTGGCCGGCCATGGTGTCGATGACGGCAGGCGCGGCACCCTTGTACGGCACATGGAGCAGCTTGACCCCGGCGCGCTGCATGAACAGCTCGCCCGTCAGATGGCTCAGGGTGCCCGCGCCGTTCGACGCGTAACTCAGCGACTCGGGCCTGGCTTTCGCGATCGCGATCAGTTCTTTCACGGTTCTGGCCGGCACCGAGGGATGCGCGACCAGTACGTTGGTCGCGTAGCCGATCAACATGATCGGCGCGAAGCTGGTCATGGGGTTGTAGTTCTGCGTCGCCGCCAGATGCGGGTTGATGGACATCGAGCTTGATGAGGCCATCAGCAGCGTGTAGCCGTCCGGCGCCGCGCGCGCGACGGCCTCGGTGCCGATGGCCCCGCCCGCGCCGCCGCGGTTGTCCACGACGAACTGCGCGCCCAGTCCTTCGGAAAGTTTGCGGGAGACGTGGCGCCCGACGATGTCGGCGGCCCCGCCGGCGGGAAACGGCACGATGACCCGCACCGCCTTGTCCGGGTAGGTCTGCGCGTGCGCGGCACCCGCCGCGGCGAGCAGGCTGAGCGCGGAAAATGCATGCCAGGAAAGTTTCATGGTGCTCCTCCAGTGATACGGGTGATGCATGCCCCGGTACGAAGATGATCTGACGGATTATAGTATCGGCCGGCCACACTCCGGTACGGAGACGGCGCGCACATCAGGAGCAGGCAACAGTGAAGATCAAGGAAATCGTGATACGGCCCATGCGGATCCCCCGCAAGGAAAGCTTCGGCGTACGGACCGGGATGTACGACTTCATGCCGAATACCCACGTGGCGATCCACACGGATGAAGGCGTCACCGGGTACGGGGAAGGCGCGCCCATTGTCGACTACTTCGGCGAGGGACAGGAAACGATGGTCGAGGTGCTCAAGCACTATCTGGCGCCCGTGCTCCTCGGCAAGGACCCGCTCAACATCCGCGAGCGCAACCGCGAGATGGACCTCGTGATCCCGCGCAACCCCTGCGCGAAAGCCGCGATCGACATCGCCCTGCACGACCTGAAGGGCAAGGCGCTGGGGGTCTCGATCGGCTCGCTGCTCGGCGGCGCGTCGAGCCCGGAAATCCCCATCACCGTGTCGATCGGCCTGGACGACCGGAACACGATGAAGGAAAAGGCGGTCGCCGCCGCGAAACAGGGCTTCACCGTACTGAAGCTGAAAGGCGGGCAGGACATCCGCGAGGACATCGCCAACCTGTCCGTGGTGCGCGAGGCCGTCGGCGCGGATGGTCCGTGGCTCAGGCTCGATGCCAACGCCGGCTACGTGAACCGCGGTGAAATCTACCGCTACCTCGACGAGCTGAAGGCGCTGCGCCTGATCCTGCTCGAGCAACCCTATCCGTCGCAGGAATGGGAGGCGCTACGCGCGCTGCGCGACCGCATCGAATTCCCCATCCTGCTCGACGAGTCGATGCAGACCGGCTGGGACTTCCAGCAGCTCGCGAAATCGCCGGACGGCTTCGTGGCGAACCTGAAAGTGCAGATCTGCGGCGGCTTGTACAAGGCGTCACAGCTCGTCGCCGCCTGCGAACGCTTCCAGATCCCCGTCATGATCGGCTCGCAGCGCGAATCCGCGATCGGCAATACCGCCAGCCTGCATCTGGCCTCGCTCATCACCCGCATGGATTACACCTGCGACCAGCGCTACGCCAACGCGGTGCGCGAGGAAGCCGAGGTGGTCACGGACGGACCGTCCCTGGCCAAGCCGCTGGTGACGGTGCCGACCGGGCCGGGGCTGGGCGTCACCGTGGACTGGAAGCGGGGCGAGTCGATCGCGCTCGCCACGCTGTCGGTGAAGTGAACCGCTGACACGGGCGATGATCGGACTTTCCCGCCACACCCGGCACCGCTGCCGGGCGTTCGCATGCGCGCTCTTCACCGCGCTCACCGCAGGCCAGGCACCGGCGGCGGAGTACCAGCCCGTCCCCGGCCAGCCCGGCAAGGACGTGGTGTGGATTCCGTCGCCGGAACATGTCGTCGAGCGGATGCTCGATCTCGCCAGGGTCACGCCGCAGGACTACGTGATCGACCTCGGCTCTGGCGACGGCCGCAACGTGATCGGCGCCGCGCGGCGCGGGGCGCGCGGACTCGGTGTCGAATACAACCCCGATCTGGTCGCTGTGTCGAAGCGCGCGGCCGCGGCGGCCGGCGTGGCGGACAAGGCGCAGTTCGTGCAGGGTGACATGTTCGAAGCAGACATTTCGCAGGCCAGCGTGCTGGTCCTGTTCCTGCTCCCCGCGCACATGACCCGTCTCGCGCCGAAGTTCCTGGGCCTCAAACCCGGCACACGCATCGTCTCTGT
>JBOIEQ010000039.1:0-31629 GCA_050741255.1 Burkholderiales bacterium
CGCGTGCGGTGCCGGCGGTCCCGCGCGATCGGCGCGGCGACGCGGCCCGCGGCGCGCACGCGGCCGTGGGCGATGGCGAGGTATTCGCGTTTCACCGTACGCGCCTGCAACTGACGCACTAGCGAGGTCTGTGCCGGTAGCGTTTTCGCGACCGCTAGCAGCCCGCTGGTGTCCTTGTCGAGGCGGTGCACGATGCCGGCGCGCGGCACTCCGGCGAGCGCGGGGCAGTGGTGCAGGAGCGCATTCATCAGCGTGCCGCTCCAGTTGCCGGCGCCCGGATGCACGACCAGGCCCGGCGGCTTGTTCACGACGAGGAGGGCTTCGTCCTCGTGGACGAGATCGAGCGCGATGGCTTCGGCCAGGTTCGCGGTGGTTTGCGGCGCGGGCTGGGGCGCCACCGTCACCGTTTCTCCGCCCAGTACTTTCATCTTGGGAACGGCGGGACGCCCCGTGACGCGGATGCGGCCCTCGCGCAGCCATTGCTGCAGGCGCGCACGCGAATGCTGCGGCAGGCGGCGGGCCAGCGCCTGGTCCAGCCGCAGGCCCGCGTCGGTGGCGTCCAGCCGGAACTCGAATTCCGCTTCCGCCAAGGGGCCGGCCGTGGCTGCGCTATAATTTTTGGGTGTAGTGGCCGTCAAGGTCACGGGATGTGCGCGGTGGGTGGAGCGGGCGTGGTAGGAACAGGCAGGACGGAGAGCGGACGAGCAAAGCAATCATGCGTGCTTTCATTTCAAGTCTAACGGCAATTCTGGGCCTGTGCCTGGCGCTGAGCGCCTGCAGCTGGCTGCCCAAAGAGGTCGACGAGACCAAGGGCTGGTCGGCGGGCAAGCTCTACAACGAGGCGAAGGGCGAACTCGAGAGCGGCAGTTACGAAAAAGCGATCAAGCTCTACGAGAAGCTCGAGGCGCGCTACCCGTACGGCCAGTTCGCGCAACAGGCGCAGATCGAGATCGCCTATGCGTACTACAAGGACAAGGAAGCGGCCAGCGCGATCGCCGCCGCCGACCGTTTCATCAAGCTCTACCCTAACCACGCCAATATCGACTACGCCTACTACCTCAAGGGACTCGCCAACTTCAACGAGGACATGGGCGTGATGGGGTTGGTGTCGGGGCAGGACCTGACCGAGCGCGATCCGAAGTCCGCGCGCGACGCCTTCGATACTTTCAAGGAGCTCGTGCAGCGCTTTCCGAACAGCAAGTACGCGCCGGACTCCGTGCAGCGCATGAACTACCTGGTGAATGCGCTGGCCGCGCACGAAGTCCACGTGGCGCGCTACTACATGAAGCGGGGCGCCTACCTGGCCGCGGCCAACCGCGCGCAGACCGCGATGAAGACCTACCCTCAGGCGCCGGCGAACGAGGAAGGGCTGGTCATCATGGTGCGCGCCTACGACGCGCTCGGCATGCCCGATCTGCGCAACGACGCGGAACGGGTGCTGCTCAAAAACTTCCCCGACAGCAAGTACATCGTCAACCCGCAGACCCGCAAGGGCAAGTGGTGGCAGCTCTGGAACGAATAAGCCGCGCCAGCGCGGTCCGCTAAACCCCCACCGGATTACCGCAGTTCGGCCCGGTCCCGGAACAGGTCCAGCGCCTCCGGATTGGCCAGCGCCTCCAGATTGCGGATCGGGCGCCCGTGCACCACGTCGCGCACCGCGAGTTCAACGATCTTGCCGCTCTTGGTGCGCGGGATGTCCGCCACCTGCAGCACCTTGTCCGGAATGTGCCGCGGCGTCGTGTTGACGCGAATCTGCTGCTTGATGCGCTCGACCAGTTCGTCGTCGAGCGCCCGACCTTCCCGCAGTTTCACGAAGAGCACCACGCGGATGTCGTTGTTCCAGGCCTGGCCGATGACGAGGCTTTCCACCACCTCGTCCAGCTGTTCCACCTGGCGGTAGATCTCGGCCGTGCCGATGCGCACGCCGCCGGGATTCAGCACCGCGTCCGAACGGCCGTAGATGATGACGCCATCGCTGGCGGTCAGCTCGCACCAGTCGCCGTGGCACCACACGTTGGGATAACGCTCGAAATAGGCGGCGCGGTACTTGCCGCCATCGGGGTCGTTCCAGAAGCCGATCGGCATGCACGGAAACGGCGCGCTGCAGACCAGTTCGCCCTGGTGGCCGCGCATCGGCTTGCCCGCTTCGCCGTAGACTTCGATCTTGAGGCCGAGGCCGCGGGATTGGATTTCGCCGCGTCGCACCGGCAGCAGCGGATTGCCCAGCACGAAGCAGGAGACGATGTCGGTGCCGCCCGAGATCGAGGCAAGGTTGAGATCGGTCTTGATGTCCCGGTAGACGTACTCGAAGGCCTCGGGGGACAGCGGCGAACCAGTCGACAGCAGCGTGCGCAGTGCCGCCAGCTTGTGCGTGGCGCCGGGCTTGATGCCGAGTTTCGCGAGCGCATCGATGAACTTCGCCGAGGTGCCGAACGCGCTCATGCCCGTCGCGTCCGCGAAATCGAACAGGATGTTGCCGCGGCGCAGGAACGGCGACCCGTCGTAGAGCAGCAGCGTGCACTCCGAAGCCAGCGCGGACACGAGCCAGTTCCACATCATCCAGCCGCAGGTCGTGTAGTACATGACGCGGTCGCCGGGCTTGAAGTCGCTGTGCAGGCGGTGCTCCTTCAGATGCTGCAGGAGCGTGCCGCCGGCGCCGTGCACGATGCACTTGGGCACGCCGGTGGTGCCCGAGGAATACAGGATGTAGAGCGGGTGGTTGAAGGGCAGTTGTTCGAAGCGGACCGCGCGCGCGGCATGTGGGGCCATGAAATCATGCACCGACACGGCTTTAGGCACGCCGGAGAGGTCGGGCGTGCCGGTGGTGTAGGGCACCACGACCGTGCGCTTCAGCGTCGGCAGCTTTGCCGCGATTTCCGCCACCCGGTCCAGCACGCTGACGGCGCGGCCGTTGTAGAAGTAGCCGTCGGCAGCGAACAGCACGGTCGGCTCGATCTGGCTGAAGCGGTCCAGCACGCCCTGCACGCCGAAATCGGGCGAGCAGGAAGACCAGACCGCGCCGAGACTGGTGGTCGCCAGCATCGCGATGACGGCGCCCGGCAGGTTGGGGATGTAGGCGGCGACGCGGTCGCCCGGCTTGACGCCGGCCGCGATCAGGGCCTGCTGCAGGCGCGAGACTTCGTGGTGCAGTTCGGCCCAGGTCAGCGTGCTCGAGAGGCGGTCCTCGCCCCAGAAGATGATCGCGGGGGTGTCGTCTTTCCGGCGCAGGAGGTTCTCGGCGAAGTTCAGGCGCGCGCCGGGGAAGAAACGCGCGCCGGGCATGCGGTCCGGGTTTTCCAGCACGGTGTCACCGGCGGTCTCGGCGATCACGCCGCCGAATTCCCAGACGGACTGCCAGAACTGCTCGGGCCGCTCGATGGACCAGCGGTAGAGCGCGCGCCAGTCCGGCACCGCGACCTGCCAGCGGTTCCGCACCCCGCGCATGAAGGCGGTCAGGTTGGCCTGCGCGATGCGCGCGGCGGATGGTTTCCAGAGCGGGGGATTGGCGGACATCCGCGTTTACTCCGGCCGCATGTGGGGGAACAGGATCACGTCGCGGATCGAGGGGCTGTCGGTCATCAGCATCACCAGCCGGTCGATGCCGATGCCTTCGCCGGCGGCCGGCGGCATGCCGTATTCGAGCGCGCGGATGTAGTCCGCATCGTAGTACATGGCCTCGTGGTCGCCCGCTTCGCGCTGCTTTACCTGTTCCTGGAAGCGGGCCGCCTGATCTTCGGCATCGTTCAGCTCGGAGAAGCCGTTGGCGAGTTCGCGGCCGGCGATGTACAGCTCGAAGCGTTCGGTGATCGCCGGGTTCTGGTTGCTGCGGCGGGCGAGCGGCGAGACTTCCGCCGGATAGTCGATGATGAAGGTGGGGTCGAAGAGCTGCGCCTCGACCAGATGATCGAACAGCGTCAGTTGCAGTCCGCCCAGCCCGTCACTCGGGCGCGACGCGAGGCCGAGCGCCTTGATCCGCGCGCGCAGCGCCTCCGCGTCAGCGAGGATATCGTCGGTGTATTCGGGATGGTACTTCTGCAGCGCCTGCGCGATGGTCAGCCGCGCGAATGGTTTGTCAAAGTCGATCTCGCGCCCCTGGTAGGTGATGGTCGTCTTGCCGTGCACGTGGATCGCGACCTTGCGCAGCATCTCCTCCGTGAACGCCATCAGGTAATGGTAATTGCGGTAGGCGACGTAGAACTCGAGCATGGTGAACTCCGGATTGTGCCGGGTCGACATGCCCTCGTTGCGGAAGTTGCGGTTGATCTCGAACACCTTGTCGAAGCCGCCCACGAGCAGGCGTTTCAGGTACAGCTCCGGCGCGATGCGCAGGTAGAACTGCATGTCGAGCGCGTTGTGGTGCGTCACGAAGGGCCGCGCGGAGGCGCCGCCAGGGATCGGCTGCATCATCGGCGTTTCAACCTCCAGGTAGCGCCGGTTCAGCATGAAGTCGCGCACCGCCTGGATGACCGTGGAACGCTGCTTGAACACCAGCCGGGTATCCTCGTTGACGATCAGGTCGAGGTAGCGCTGGCGGTAGCGGATTTCGTGGTCCGTCAGGCCGTGCCACTTCTCGGGCAGCGGCCGGATCGCCTTGGTCAGCAGGATCAGGTCGCGGACGCGGATGGTCAGCTCGCCTTTTTGCGTCTTGAACAGCACGCCCTGCACGCCGAGGATGTCGCCGACGTCGTAGTGCTTGAACGCGGCGTGCAGTTCCTTGCCGGGGAAGCTGTCGGTCAGGTACAGCTGGATCGAGCCGCTCTGGTCCTGCAGCGTCGCAAAGCTCGCCTTGCCCATCACGCGCTTCAGCATCATGCGGCCGGCGACATGCACCACGACCGGGTTCAGGTCGAGGGAGTCACGGTCGCGCTCCTCGTGCTGCTCCGCGAGTTCCGCGGCCATGTCGTTGCGCGGGAAATTGTTGGGAAAATTCCAGCCGCCCGCGCGCAGCGTCTTCAGCTTGGCGCGCCGCTCCGCCATGATCTGGTTGTCGTCCGGCGCGGCTGCGTCGTTGTCGTGCGGCGTGTCGTCGGTCATGGGGTTCAGACGCCCTGTTTGAGGCTGGCGGAGATGAAGTCGTCGAGGTCGCCGTCGAGTACGGCCTGCGTGTTGCCGACTTCGTGATTGGTGCGGAGATCCTTGATGCGCGACTGGTCGAGCACGTAGGAGCGGATCTGGTGACCCCAGCCGATGTCGGTCTTGGTGTCTTCCATCGCCTGCTTTTCCTCGTTGCGCTTCCTCATTTCGAGTTCGTACAGCCGGGCCTTCAGCATCGCCATCGCTTCGGCGCGATTGCGGTGCTGGGAGCGGTCGCTCTGGCACTGCACGACGATGCCGGTCGGCCCGTGCGTGATGCGGATCGCGGAATCGGTCTTGTTGATGTGCTGGCCGCCGGCGCCGGAGGCGCGGAAGGTGTCGACGCGCAGGTCCGCCGGATTGATCTCGATCTCGATGGTGTCGTCGACTTCGGGGTAAACGAATACGCTGACAAAGGAGGTGTGGCGGCGGTTGTTGGAATCGAACGGGGACTTGCGCACGAGGCGGTGCACGCCCGACTCGGTGCGCAGGTGGCCGTAGGCGTAGTCGCCGGTGACCTTGAACGACACGCTCTTGATGCCCGCCACCTCGCCGGCAGATTCCTCGAGGATCTCCACCTTGTAGCCCTTGCGCTCGCAGTAGCGCAGATACATGCGCTCCAGGATCTGCGCCCAGTCCTGCGCCTCGGTGCCGCCGGATCCGGACTGGATGTCCACGAAGCAGTTGTTCGCGTCCATGGGCTGCGAAAACATGCGCCTGAACTCGAGCCCGGCGACGGTTTTCTCGATGCCGGCGGCGTCTTTTTCAAGCGAGGCGAGCGCGGAGGCGTCGTTGTCCCCGCGCGCCATGCCGAACAGTTCGGTGGTGTCCGCGAGGTCGTGGTGCAACTGGTCGAGGGTGGAGACGAGACCTTCGAGGCCCTTCTTTTCCCGGCCGAGGTCGGAGGCGCGCTTGGCGTCGCTCCACACGGCGGGATCCTCGATCAGGCGGGAGACTTCTTCGAGGCGATTGCGTTTCGCGTCGAAGTCAAAGATACCTCCGGAGCTCGGCGGACCGGCCCGTGAGGTCTTCCAGGCTGCGGGCGATGGCGTTGATGCGTTCTGCTTCCATTGCGAGGCTCGAAAAAACCGCGATTATAGCCGACGTACAACGCGTTTCCGCGGACGCGGGCGTATCTCAGGAAATGTGTTCGACGATGAGCTGCAGGCTCCGCATGTCCCGGAACTCGTTCACCGCCAGCCGGTAGACGGCGCGTACGCGGTCCGGCAGGGGCTCGGTGCGACCGAAGGCGATGGCATCGACGGCGCGGCCCTCCGTGGCCAGCTTCAGGCGCAGGTGCCGCGTGCCGACGATGCGTTGCTCGCGCACCTCGAACTCGCCGTCGAAGGAGGGGGACGGGAAACCCTGGCCCCAGACCGGCTCGTCCAGGGCTTCCGCGGCCTCCAGCGTCAGCCACGCGGCGGGCAGCGCGCCGTCGGTCTCGATCAGCTTCGCCAGGTCACCCGGTGTCAGCAGCGTGCGCGCCACCGCCTCGAAAGCCGTCTGGAAACGGCCGAAATCCGCCTCGCGCAGGGTCAGGCCGGCAGCCGCGGCGTGGCCGCCGAAACGCAGGATGAGGTCCGGCGCACGCTTGGCGACGAGGTCGAGCGCATCGCGCAGGTGCAGGCCGGCAATGGAGCGGCCCGAGCCCTTGATCTCGCCGTCGCTGCCGCGGGCGAACGCGATGGCCGGACGATGGAAGCGGTCCTTCAGGCGCGAGGCGAGGATGCCGATCACGCCCTGATGCCACTCCGGGTCGAACAGCGAGAGCGAGTAATTCTCTTCCGGTGCAATGCGTTCCAGGCTCGCCAGCGCGGCTTCCTGCATGCCGGCCTCGATGTCCCGGCGTTGCCGGTTGAGTTGATCGAGGTTTTGGGCAATCTCCTCCGCGCGCGCAGGATCGTCGGTCAGCAGGCCTTCGATGCCGAGCGCCATGTCGGTCAGGCGTCCGGCGGCGTTCAGACGGGGGCCGACTACGAAGCCGAGGTCGTAGGCGGCGGCGCGCCGCGTCTCGCGACCGGCGGCGTTCAGCAGCGCCCGGATGCCGGGGCGCGCGCGGCCGGCACGGATGCGGCGCAGGCCCTGGGTGACGAGGATGCGGTTGTTGTCGTCGAGGCGCACGACGTCGGCAACGGTGCCCAGCGCGACGAGGTCGAGCAAGGAACCCAGATTGGGTTCCTTGAGGGATGAGGGATGAGGGATGAGGGATGAGGGAACTTCGGCACCCCCAAACGCGCCGCGCTTTTTGAGTTCTGCCCGTAGCGCCAGCATGCAGTAAAACATCACGCCGACGCCGGCGATGGATTTGCTGGGGAAGGGGCAACCCGCCTGGTTCGGGTTGACGATGCACGCCGCGGCCGGAAGTTCGGCGCCGGGCAGGTGATGGTCGGTCACGATCACGCGCAGGCCCAGCCGGTTGGCTTCGGCCACGCCGTCCACGCTCGCGATGCCGTTGTCCACCGTGATCAGGATGTCGGGCGCGAGTTTTTCGTGGGCCAGTCGCACGATCTCCGGCGTGAGGCCATAGCCGTACTCGAACCGGTTCGGCACCAGGTACTGCACGTCGGCACCGAACGCGCGCAGGGCGAGCACGCCCACGGCGCAAGCCGTGGCGCCGTCGCAATCGTAGTCGGCGACGATGACCAGCCGCTGCTTCGCGGCGATCGCGTCGGCCAGCAGCACGGCCAGATGATCCACGCCGGCGAGCGTGGACCACGGCAGCAGCCGCGTCAGCGCCATGTCCAGCGTCGCGCTGCCCTCGACACCGCGCGCGGCCAGTACGCGCGCCAGTGCCGGATGCAGGCCGTCGGCTTCGAGTGCAAGGCGGGCGTTCTCGGGTACGGCGCGGGCGACGATGTTCATGTGTTCAATGTCTCAAACAGGATTTGCCGCCAAGACGCCAGGGACGCCAAGAAGAGCACATCAAAATAGAAAAAAACCGCGGAAACGCAGAGAGCGCAAAGCCTGCGAAAGCAACCCTGGATGTTTCTGCATGTTGCCTTTATCTGCGTCTACGGCTGATATTCGCACCTGAATTTCTTGGCGCTCTTGGCGTCTTGGCGGCGAAACCGGTTTATCAGGTTGCAGTCTCTGTGAGCAACTGTGTCAGCGGTGCGCCGCGCCGCCAGAAACGCCAGCGGTCCCCCGGCACGGTCTTGCATTCCAGCGCGCTCGTGCGGCCCGTCAGTACCAGCCGGGCCTCCGTGCAGCGGCCGTCCGCCAGCGCCTGCCACAGCCAGGCGATCCAGCCCGTGTCCGCCGCTTCCAGCGCGTCGGGCCACGAAGGGAACCCCTCCAGCGGATCGAGGGCCACCAGCACCCGCGCGCCCGTTGGCGTGGTGATGGCGTTGGGTGTCGCGGGCAGGGCGTGACAGACGGTAGGGCCGAACAGGCCGCGCGCGAGCGGCAGGTCCGTGTAGACGATGTCGAATGGTTGCGCGGTGGGTGGCTGGCGGACGCCACCGCCGGAAAAGACGATGCTGTTGAGTGTTGGCGCGCCGCGGTCCTCGCGTGCCGTGTTGACCGGGTGCGCGTGCAGCAGCATCTGCAGCTCGGTCTCGACCGCCCGGCGTCCGGTTGCGTCCGCGGCCGCGAAGTCCGGCGCGACCTGTGCATACCAGCGGCCGGCTTGCGCGGCGGTGCAGGCGAGTGCCGGCTTGAAGTGTGCGTTCAGGGCCGCGCAGAGCGTCGTGGCTTCATCCGCGGTGATGTTGAGCGCGCCCGCCGGTGTCACCATGGCACCGGTGCGGCCAACTTCCACGTGCACGGGATCGGCGCAGAGCCAGTACGCGGCACCGGGATCGATGCCGTCGCCGGCGAGCGCGTAGGGGGCCACGGGCCAGTCGTGCTGGCGCGCGACGCCGAAAGCCTCGCATAACCATTGCGCCGCGCCCTCCAGCGTGCGTTGCTGCGTCCGCCCGCGCGCGAGCAGGCGCGCGAGCGCGGGCGTAACGGGGGACGGAGCCGCGCCATCGGCGGCCGGCCAGAGCGCGCCGCTGAGAAGGAGGGTGATCTGCATCGCTGCGGCGCGAGTGTAGCGCAGCGCACGCGCCGGGCGCGGCAGCGCGGCGGTGGGCGATATGGCACACTGCGCCCCGTGCGCCCCTACGAGTTGTTCATCGGCCTCCGCTACACGCTGTCGCGCAGCCGCAACCGCTTCGTCTCCTTCATCTCTGCCGTCTCCATCATCGGCATCGCGCTGGGGATGACGGTGCTGATCACCGTGCTGTCCGTGATGAACGGTTTCCAGCGCGAGGTGCGCACGCGCATCCTGAGTGTGGCCTCGCACGTGCAGATCTCGGGTCCCGACAACAAGCTCGCCGACTGGCGAGCCATCGAAGCCGCGGCGCTGAAGAACCCGGAAGTCATCGCCGCCGCGCCCTTCGTACTGCAGCAGGGCCTGCTGTCGTCCGGCGGCAACGTGCGCGGCGCGCTGATCCGCGGCATCGAGCCCGCGGCGGAGGACCGCGTGGCCGGCTTCGGCCCGCACATGAAGGCAGGGCGTCTCACCGACCTCAAGCCGGACGAGTTCGGCATCATCCTCGGCCAGGATCTCGCGCGGCTGCTGGGCGTGCTGACCGGCGACAAGGTGGTGCTGATCGCCCCGCAGGGCGTGGTGACGCCGGCCGGCATCCTGCCGCGGCTCAAGCAGTTCACGGTGGTCGGTCTCTTCGCCGTGGACCACTACGAATATGATTCCGGGCTCGCGCTCGTGAACATCGAGGACGCGCAGCGTCTCTATCGCATGGACGATGCAGTTACCGGCGTGCGCCTGAAGCTAAAGGACCTGTTCCTCGCGCCGCGCGTGGCGCGCGAACTCGCGCAGACGCTGCCGGGTGCCGCTTACATTTCCGACTGGACGCGCCAGAACGCGAACTTCTTCCGCGCGGTGGACATCGAGAAGCGCATGATGTTCTTCATCGTCTTCCTCATCATCGCGGTGGCTGCTTTCAACATCGTCTCCAGCATGTTCATGGCGGTGAAGGACAAGCAGGCCGACATCGCGATCCTGCGCACGCTGGGCGCGAGCCCGAAGAGCGTCATGGGCGTGTTCCTGATCCAGGGCACGCTGGTCGGCGTGGTGGGCACGGTGCTGGGCCTCGCGGGCGGGATCGCGCTGGCCACCCACGTGGACGTGGTGGTGCCGGCGATCGAGCGCCTGCTCGGCTTCAAGTTCCTCGCCAAGGACGTCTACATGATCAGCGACCTGCCGTCCGAACTGCAGACGGGCGACGTGGTGCTGACCGGGATCTTTTCCTTCGTCGTCAGCGTGATCGCCACGCTCTACCCGAGTTGGCGCGCGGCGCGCGTCAATCCCGCGGAGGCCCTGCGCTATGAGTGACGCGAACAACGGCGTGCCGGTACTGGCCTGCCGCGGGCTGACGAAGCGCTACGTGTCAGGCCCGGTGGAAGTCGCGGTGCTGCACGGGGTGGACCTGGAAGTCCGCGCGGGCGAGTGCCTCGCCATCGTCGGCGCCTCCGGCTCCGGCAAGAGCACGCTGCTGCACCTGCTGGGCGGACTCGACGCACCGACGGCAGGCGAAGTGCGGGTCAAGGGTGCGCTCCTCGCGGACCAGACCGAGGCCGAGCGTGGGGCGACCCGGAACGAGGCGCTCGGGTTCGTCTACCAGTTCCACCACCTGCTGCCCGAGTTCAGCGCACTGGAGAACGTCGCCATGCCGCTGCTCATCCGGCGGGTACCGGCGGCCGAGGCCCAGGCGCAGGCGCGGGCGGTGCTGGAACGCGTGGGGCTCGGCCACCGTCTGACGCACGCGCCGGGCGAACTGTCCGGCGGCGAGCGCCAGCGCGCCGCGGTCGCGCGCGCCCTGGTGACGCGGCCGGCCTGCGTGCTGGCCGACGAGCCGACCGGCAATCTCGACCGGCGTACCGCCGGCGAAGTGTTCGACCTCATGCTGGAACTCAACCGTACGCTGACCGCTAGCCTGGTGATCGTGACCCACGATCCGGCGATCGCCGCGCGCGCCGACCGCCGCCTCGAACTGGTGGACGGCCGGCTGGCGGTGTAGGGGCGGAATTAATCGGCGCGCAGGACGCCCGCGCGCGTGGCATCCGCATAGAAGCTGGCATCCGCCAGTGCCTGCGTCAGCACGAAATGTGGCGCGCTGCGCTTGATCAGCCGCGGGCCGATAATCCCCGCCGCGATGACGGCCAGCCCGCTCCAGATCCAGCCGGTGAGCGCCAGCGCGATGCCGCCGCCGATCACGGGGAGGGCGACGAAAGGCAACAGCAGCCGCGCGGACATGAAACGCGCAGCTAACTTCGGATCGACGACGACGCGCACCTCCCCGCGCTGGTAGGCCACCACGAACTCCGCGTGTTCCATGGAAGCGCCTCGCGCGCTCAGGTCCAGCCGAGCGCCGCTTCGACCGCGCGGCGGCCCGCCGGCGTCGCCATCACGACCGCCACCATGCCGGCTTCGAGCGTGAAGCCGGGGGCGGGATTGAATATCCACTCGTTCGCGGCGCGCACAGCCACCAGGATGGAATCACGGCCGCCCAGGGCGACCTCGCCGACTGGCCGCGCCGCGAACCCCGACGGCACCACCACCTCTTCCACGCGCAGGCCGTCCTCCGTGCGCATCATCTGGTCGAGAAAGCTCACCACATGGGGCCGCACCATCGCCGAGGCAATGCGCAGGCCGCCGGTGAAATCGGGGGACACGATGGCGTCGGCGCCGACCTTGCGCAGCTTGTCCGTGTTGCGTAACTCGTGGCAGCGGGCGACGACGCGCACCGCGGGGTTGAGCTGCTTCGCCGTCAGGCTGATGACGAGGTTCTTATTGTCGTCGCCGGTGATCGCGAACACGCCGTGCGCGGTGTCGATGTGCGCGCGCTGCAACACGGCGTCGTCGCTGGCGTCGCCGTGAACGTAGAGGTGGTCCGGGTACTGTTCGAGGTGCGCCTCGATCGCCAGCATGTCCTCGTCGACCACGACATAGGTGCGGTGCGTGGAGGACAGTTCGTTGGCGACGTTGCGGCCCACGCGGCCCACGCCGCAGACGATCAGGTGGTCCTTCAGACGGTGAATGTTCTTTTCCATGCGTCGTCTCCCCAGTGCTTCATTGATGCGCCCCTCGATCAGGAAGGCGATCACGGTCGAGGTCAGGTAGGTCATTGCCGCAATGCCGGCGAAGCCGATCAGGATGGTGAACACCCGGCCCCACGGATGTGTCGAGAGGTCCACGATTTCGCCGAAGCCGATGGTGGCGATCGTGATGAAGGTCATGTAGAAGCAGTCGAGCAACGAGTACTGTTCGCCGCCGATCAGCCGGTAGCCGATGGTGCCGGTGATGAGCACGGTCGCCAGCGCTCCGACCGACCACAGGAAGCCGGTGTAGATGCGCCGGGAGACCGGCTGTTCGGTCCAGCGTCTCATCAGTATTCGACCGGGATCGGATCGAGGCTGCGCCACAGGTACCAGGTGGCCACGGAACGCCACGGCGCCCAGACCTTGGCGATGCGCTCGATCTTGAGCTTGGACACCGGCTTGCCCTGCGCGTAGTGCAGGGCGACGGCGCGCTGCAACCCGATGTCGTCGAGCGGCAGCACGTCGGGCCGCGCCATGTAGAAGATGAGGAACATCTCCGCCGTCCAGCGGCCGATGCCCTTCACGTCGGACAGTTCCGTGATCAGCGCTTCGTCGTCGAGCGCGTGCCAGCGCCGCGGCTGCAGCCGTCCCGATTCGAAATGCCCGGCCAGATCGTGCAGGTACAGCGATTTGCCGGTGGACAGTCCGCACGCCCGCAGGCGCTCCGGCCCGGCGCGCACGATCGCGGGCGGCGACAGTTCCGGTACCGCTGCGGCCAGCCGGTTCCACACCGCCTGCGCGGCTTTCACGGAAATCTGCTGGCCGACGATGGCGCGGGCGAGCGTCTGGAAGGCGTTGCCGCGGCTGCGCAGCGTGAGCCCGCGGTGCTTGCGCACGAGCTTGCGCATCACCGGGTCGTGCGCGGCGAGTTCGCGGGAGGCTTGTGCCCAGTAGTCGGGGATCTTCATCGTCAGTGCGCCTGCCCGGCGCGACGGCGCCCACGTTCGCGCCAGGTGTGCGCCACATGCAGTCGCCATCCGCAGCGCACGACAAAGTATCCGATCGCCGCGAGGCCGAGCGCCAGTACCGGCAGGCCCACGAGCAGCGGCTTGCCGAGGCTGGCCGTCCAGTCCACGAGCAGCGCCATCCATGCCCGGAAGCCGATGTCGAAACTGAACGGGGGCGGGGCGATGACCTCGGCGCCGCCGCTGCCCACGAGCAGTTCCCCGATGCCGTAGGCGACCAGGTAGAGCGGCACGATCGTGACCGGATTCGTGTACAGCGTCATCAGCGCGGCCACCGGCAGGTTCACGCGGAAGGCGATCGCGAGGATGGTGCCGCCGAGAATCTGGAACGGTCCCGGAATCAGGCCCGCGAACAGCCCCGCCGCCACGCCGCCGGCCACCGAGCGCCGGTGCAGGTGCCATAGGTTGTGGTGGGTCAGCAGCCCGCCGAACTTCGCGATCCACCGGTTGCCGGTGATCGACTGATGGGACGGGAGGTATTTGCGGAAGTACTTGCGTGGCATGGCGGGTCTGCGCTCGGGCTTTGCAAAGGTTTTGACGCCCGATCCCTCACCCTGAGCCCCTCTCCCGGAGGGCGAGGGGAGCGTTGAGCAGAAATGTCCTGATGGCCATTTCCGAAACCTTCAGTTGGGTGCGCGATTGTAGCCGACAGGACACGGGCGGCCCCGGCGATAATGCGTCCCCGTGCGTTCGTTCGCCTTCGCGTTTGCCTTCGGCGTCCTGCTCCTGCAGGGGGCGGAGGCGCTTCCGGCCTTGTCGGCGGCGTGGCTCGTGCTGCCCGCTGCGGCCGTGGCCCTTGCGGTTTGGCCGCCGCGGTTGCGCCTCGCGGGCTGGGCGCGCGGTCTCCTGCTCGCGGTTGCGGCCATCGGTTGCGGTTACGGCTGGGCGGCATGGCGCGCGGACGTGCGCCTCGCGGACCGGCTCGACCCGGCGTGGGAAGGCCGCGACATCGTGCTGGTCGGCGTCGTCGCCAGCCTGCCGCAGCCGTACGAGCGCAGCGTGCGCTTCGAGTTCGACGTGGAACGCGTCGTCACCGCCGGCGCCGTGGTGCCCGAGCGCATCGTGCTCGCGTGGTGGGGCCGTGGCGCGCGGGAAGGCGACAGCGGTCTGCCGCCGGTGCATGCGGGCGAACGCTGGCGCCTGACGGTGCGCCTGAAACAGCCGCACGGCACGCTGAACCCGCACGGCTTCGACTACGAGGCATGGCTGCTCGAACGCGGCATCCGGGCGACGGGCTATGTCCGCCCGCGAACAAACCCGGAACGCCTCACTGCGCAGGTGTGGCGGGTCGGCCCGCTGATCGAGCGTTTGCGGGAACGGTTGCGCGACCGCATCGTTTCGGCGGTGCCCGGCGAATGCTGCGGCGGCGTGCTCGCCGCGCTCGCGGTTGGCGACCAGCGCGCCATTCCGGCCGCGCAATGGCAGGTCTTCACGCGCACCGGCGTCAACCACCTGATGAGCATCTCCGGCCTGCACGTGACGATGGTGTCGGGCTTGGTCTACGCGCTGGCGCTGGCATTGTGGCGGCGCCGCCCGCGTCTGACGCTCCGGCTGCCGGCGGTCAAGGCCGCGGCGGTGGCGGGTCTGCTCGCCGCGCTGGCGTACGCCGCCCTGGCGGGCTTTGCCGTGCCCGCGCAACGGACCGTGTACATGCTGGCCGTGGTGGCGGCCGCGTTGTGGAGCGGGCGGCAGTTGCCCGTCTCGTCCATCCTCGCGGGGGCGCTCTTCGTGGTGCTGCTGATCGATCCGTGGGCCGTGCTCTCCGCCGGGTTCTGGCTGTCCTTCGGCGCGGTGGCCGTGATCCTCGCCGTGACCACGGGGCGGCTCACGCAGCCGGGCGTGCTCCGCCAGTGGCTGCGCGTGCAGGGCGCGATCACGCTCGCGCTGGTGCCGCTGTCACTCGCGCTGTTCCAGCAGGTGTCGCTCATCTCGCCGGTTGCGAACGCGCTGGCGATACCACTCATCAGCCTGGTCGTGGTGCCGCTCACGCTGGTCGGCAGCGTGCTGCCTTTCGATCTCGGTCTGACGCTTGCCGATGCGCTCATGCGGCTGACGATGGTCGTGCTGGAATGGATGGCGACACTGCCCGCGGCGGTGTGGCAGCAGCACGCGCCGGTACCGTGGACGGTGGTGGTCGCCTGCGCGGGCGTGGCCTGGCTGCTGCTGCCGCGCGGATTCCCCGCCCGCTGGCTGGGTGCGCTGGCGCTGCTGCCGCTGTTCACCGTGTTGCCGCCGGGCATTGCCCCAGGCGCGGTGCAGGCGACCGTGCTCGACGTGGGGCAGGGACTGGCGGTCGTCGTGCGCACGTCGCGGTACGCGATGCTGTTCGATGCGGGGCCCGCGTTCGGACCGGGTGCCGACAGCGGCAACCGCACGATCGTGCCGTACCTGCGCGCGACCGGCGTGCGCAGCCTCGACCTGCTAGTGGTGAGCCATGACGACATCGACCACAGCGGCGGGGCGGCGTCGGTTCTTCAGGCCGTACCGGTGGCACGGGTCGCCTCGTCGCTGAAGGCGGACCACCCGTTGCTGGCAGGCGTGCCGTCGCCGGAGCGCTGCGAGCGCGGCCAGCGCTGGGAATGGGACGGCGTGCGTTTCGAGTTCCTGCATCCCGGCGCGGAGGCTTATGGCACTAAAGTGAAGGACAACAACCTCGGCTGCGTGCTGAAGGTCAGTGCGCCCGGCGGCACGCTGCTGATCGCCGCCGACATCGAAGCGCGGAGCGAGCGGGAACTGGTGTCGGCCTACGGCTCCGGGCTGCGCGCGGACGTACTGGTGGTGCCGCATCACGGCAGCCGCACATCCTCCACGCCGGAATTCGTGGCGGCGGTGGCGCCAAAGCTCGCGATCGTCACTGCCGGCTATCGAAACCGCTTCGGGCACCCGAAGGCGGAGGTGCTGGCACGTTATGGCACGATCGGCGCACAACTGCGGAGGAGTGACCTCGACGGTGCGCTGCTGGTCGAACTGCGCACGGCGGGGCCGCCGGTGATGGAAGCGTGGCGGGACCGCTACCGGCGCTACTGGCTCGCGCCGCGCGCGCCAGCACGTGATGCGGAAGCAGTGGAACAGGAAGAGGGTGGGGCTGAACCAGGGTGGTTTACGTTTGGTGCGTGACCCGCCGCGCCTTAAAACGCCACGTTGAGCATGCCGACGAAGATCTGCTCACCGGACCCCGGATTGAACCAGTAACCGCCTGCGGTGACGCGGCCCCAGGTCAGTTGCGCAAAGGGACCGCGCTGGTAATCGCGGTCGCCGCCGTAGATGCGGGTGCGCTGGCCGGCGATGCCGAGGCGCAGCCATTCGACCGGCCGGTAGCCGAGCTCGTTCCACGCGTAGAGGTAGCTGGACGCCTTTCCGTGGGTATCGCGCACATACTCGGCCTCGATGTAGACGTCGAGCTTTTCCCACGCCACGCTGGCTTCGAACGCGGGCACGTAGGCGTTGACCGATCCCCAGACGCCGCCGATCAGGGGCGTGAGTTCCCACGTGACCGTGTCGCCGCCGGAGAACGTCCAGCCGACGAAGGCCGAGCGTGCTCCGACGGATTCGTAGTTGACGCGTGCCTCGAGGTGCAGCGCGCCGCGGTTGGCGACCAGGATCCCGGACGTGTAGTTGTCGCCGTTGCGGACGACGGTGGGATACGCGCTGGCGGAAAACTCCCACGAAGGTTTGGTGACGGCAGAAGCCCGGCGGCCCAGGCGTTCCTCGTCACCCGCGTGCGCCACGAAGGACAGCGGGCCCAGGAGCGCGGCGAGAGCCCGCCGCGCGGCCTTCATCCGCCGAGCAGGTTGATGGCGACGACGAGCGCGGTACCCAGCCCGGCCATCATGAACCCGACCTTCCAGCTGCCGTAGCCGGCGTAGCGGCCGAGCGCGAGCCCGCCGAGGAACAGCATGGCGAGCGCAATGGCGCGGGAAACGTTCTTTGCCGTGCCGGCATCCTGGATGAACAGGAAGGGCAGCACGACTGGGAAGGTGGCCAGGACCACGATCAGGAAGATCCCGAGCGCCGCCAGCAGATCGTCCACCGTCAGCCTGGGTCGTTCCGGCAGCGAGGACAGCGCGAGGATACGTCCGCGGATCGCCTCGATCTCCGCCGGCGCGATGAGGCTGGCGGCCTGTTGCGACAGCGAGCGCGTGATGAGCCTGCGTCCGGCTTCGGCATCGGGGGTGGCGCGCACGGCGCTGACGAGCGTGAGCCAGCGGCCGCGGTCAGTGATGGTGCGCACGAGATACATCACGGCATCGACGAGTCCCCACGCCAGGTTGCAGCCGACGGCGCCGATGAACATCACGCGGATCTGCTCGCGGCCACTGTCTGCCACGGACACGGCGCTCACAAAGGTGAGCGCCATGAGCAGGCCGAACAGCATCTCCGACACCCGGTCCGCCGGATTGAGCACGGGTTCGCGGGCGGGCGCTGCGGCATGACTCACTGCGCTGTCTGCAGACGTTGTCATTTTCCAATTGTCCCTGTTCTCATCCGGATTCTGAACGCCGTGGCACCGGCCCGCAACGCGTTTCACCGGTCTGGCGGGTCGCAGGATACTGGCAGGGACTACAATTCGGAGAGAGAGTCCCACATGCAGCCGCCGATAAAAGACGCGACGATCGCGCGCAGCCCGACCGGTGGCACCGCGCTGCGCCTCGACGTGATCGCCGGTCTCACGGCCGCGGCGGTGGTGCTGCCCAAGGCCATGGCTTATGCGACGGTCGCCGGCCTGCCTGTCGCCGTCGGCCTCTACACCGCCTTCATCCCGATGGTGATCTACGCGCTGCTCGGTTCCTCGCGTGTATTGAGCGTCAGTTCCACCACCACACTCGCCATTCTCGCCGGCACGGAGCTCGGCCTGGCCGTGCCGGACGGCGACCCGGCGAAGCTGGTCGGCGCGACGGCCACGCTGACCGCGCTGGTCGGCGTGATCCTGCTGCTGGCGCGGCTGGCGCGGCTGGGCTTCGTCGCCAACTTCATTTCCACACCGGTGCTGACCGGCTTCAAGGCGGGCATCGGCCTCGTGATCGTGCTGGACCAGGTGCCCAAACTGCTGGGCATCCATATCGCGAAGCAGGGGTTTTTTGCCGACGCCCTGAGCGTGGTACGGCACCTTCCGGAGACCTCGCTGCTGACGCTCGCGGTGGCCGCGACCACCTTCCTGGTGCTGATCGGCATGGAAAAGCGGTGGCCGCATTCGCCGGCGCCGCTGGTGGCGGTCGGCGGCGGGATTGCCGCCACGTGGTTCTGGGGGCTGCCCGCACTGGGCGTCTCGACGGTGGGCCTTATTCCGCAGGGTTTCCCGTCATTCACGCCGCCGGATCTCCCGCTCATGGTGCAGCTCGTGCCCGGCGCACTCGGCATTGCCCTGATGAGCTTCACCGAGTCCATCGCAGCGGGGCGGGCCTTCCACCGGCCCGGAGACGCCCCCATCGATGCGAACCGTGAGTTGGTCGCCACCGGGGCCGCCAATCTGGGAGGTGCGCTGTTCGGGGCAATGCCCGCGGGTGGCGGCACCTCGCAGACCGCGGTGGTGAACGCCGCGGGCGGGCAGTCGCAGAAGGCGTCGCTGGTCACGGCGGGCGCGGCGGCGGCCACCATGCTGCTGCTCGCGCCCTTGCTGGGCCTGCTGCCCCACGCCGCGCTCGCGGCCATCGTCATCGTGTATTCGGTCGGGCTGATCCAGCCGGCGGAGTTCGTCGCCATCCGCCGGGTGCGCACCATGGAGTTCCGCTGGGCGATCATCGCCGCGCTGGGCGTGCAGATCTTCGGCACCCTGAATGGCATCGTGGTGGCGATCATCGTCTCCATGATCGGCCTCGCCAGCCAGACCGCGCATCCCCGCGTGTCGGTCATCGTACGCAAGCGCGGGGCCGATGTGCTGCGGCCGCTGTCGACCGAGCATCCCGACGACGAGATGATCGAGGGCCTGCTGATCCTGCGGCCGGAAGGGCGCCTGTATTTCGCCAACGCGCAGTACGTGGCGGACCAGGTCGGCGCGCTGGTGACCCGCTATCGGCCCCGCGTGCTGGTGCTGGACCTGAGCCGGGTGCCCGATATCGAATACTCGGCCCTGCAGATGCTGGTGGAGGCGGAGCAGCGCGCCACCAGGCACGGCGCCGTGAACTGGTTGGTGGATATGAACCCGGAGGTTCTTGAAGTCGCGCGCCATATCGGGCTGGATCAGCGGCTCGGCCGCGAGCGTATGTTGTTCAATACGCGTGCCGCAATAGAACGCTATCGGCAGCAGTACGCGGGCGAGGGCGTGGCGTGGCGGGTGGTCGCGCCCTGAGCCGCCCCCCCGTATCAACGACAGGAGAACCGGCATGTCCAGGTTGTTTCGATCGGGCGCGACCGTTGCGCTGCTGGCGGCATACCGTTACGCGGACAGGGAACCTCATCCCATATAGTGAACACCTCGACCGAACGGAAGAAGCGATGTTGATGCCAGTGCCGATCACGCTTGTTGAAGCGGCGTAGAGGCTGAGGATCATGATGAAGAAAGCCATCCCTGCCGCAAGTCCGGACGCTTATGTCGCCGCTCTGTCCGGCTGGCGGCGGGTCATGGTTGCCAGGCTGCGGGCAGCCGTTCTCGGCAGCGCCACCCTTGTCGAAGTCATCAAGTGGGGCCACCTGGTCTACCTGTCGAATGGTCCGGTGCTGCTGATTCGCGCCGAGGAGCATCGTGTGCTGTTCGGTTTCTGGCGGGGCAAGCGGCTCCGCGGGATGGATCCACTGCTGAAACCCGGGGGGAAGTACGAAATGGCGACCAGGGAACTGCATGAGGGCGACAAAATCAATACCGCCCTGGCGCGCCGTCTCGCCAGGGAGGCGATACGTCTCAACAAAACCCTGGGCGATCCCACGGATGTCTAGCCGCCGATGCGTGATGGCCAACGACAGGCCATGATGGTTTTACAGGAGCAGCCGCGTTGACCGTTCACCTCGATCACACCCTCGTGCCCTGCCGCAACAAGAGTGCGTCGGCGAAGCTTCTCGCCGGGCTGCTTGGCGTCCCGTGGTCGGCAACGGGGGCGGGGCCGTTTGCGCCGGTCTATGTCAACGAGGGGCTGACGCTCGATTTCATCGACACGGACGAGGATTTTCCGGTCTACCACTTCTGCTTTCGCGTCGGGGAGGCGGAGTTCGATGCCATCCTCGGGCGGATCCAGGCCGCGGGGATTCCTTACCGGAGTTCGGTGCGGGGGCCGATCGACCGGCGGATCAACACCGACCATGGCGGCAGGATGATCTACTGGAACGAGCCCGACGGTCACCAATGGGAAATGCTGACGGTGAGCTATGCGCGGCCGGCGGAATGAAGCCTTGATGCCCGCGTGCGCCGGAGATCGGGTCTTCTTCGTGCTTGGCTGTCTTTCCGCTTTCCTCGGCGTCGCCCTGGGCGCGTTCGCCGCCCACGGTCTGAAGCCCCATCTGGCGGCCGACCTGCTGGCGGTGTTCGAGGTCGGTGTGCGCTATCAGATGTACCACGCCCTCGCGCTGCTGGCCGTTGCATGGGCCTGTGCGCAACGGCCGTGCAGGCTTGCCGTGGTCGCGGGCTGGCTGTTCGTCGCCGGGACCGTGCTGTTTTCGGGAAGCCTTTACGCATTGAGCCTGACCGGCGTGCGCTGGCTGGGCGCGGTCACGCCGGTCGGCGGGGCGGCTTTCCTTGCCGGCTGGCTGTGCCTGGCGTGGGCGGCCTGGCGCGGTCGCGGGTAGCGCCGGTCAGGCCAGCGCGCAGTAGCGGCCTTCGGCGAAGACCAGCGGTTTCAACAGTGTGTCCGTGAAGCGCAGCACGCGGCCGATGAAGATGACGTGGTCGCCGGTGTAATGCCGGATTTCGTTCCGGCACTCGAGCGCCGCCGCGCAGCCGGCGATGAGCGGCACGCCTTCTGTGCCGGACCGGTATTCGATGCCGGCGAAGCGGTCGATGACAGGCGCGCAGAAGCGCCGCGACAGGGCCGCCTGTTCGGCGCTCAGGAAGTTGATCGAGAAGCACGGCGCCTGCAGGAATGCGGGCAGGCTGGACGCGTGCAGCGCGAGACTCCACAACACCAGCGGCGGCGACAGCGAGACGGAAGCGAAGGAATTGCAGGTAAGGCCGACCGGGACGCCCTGCGCGTCACGCGTCGCGACGACGGTCACTCCGGTGGGGTAGCGGCCGAGTACCTTGCGGAAGGCGCGCGCATCGAACGGCGCGTCATCCGCGCTGGCGTGTGCCCCGGTCGGGGGCTGTGTCAACGGGACGGAAGACACGCGGGTGACTGTCCCCGGGATCAGGCCGCGACCACGGCCTTGACGCCCTTGCCGGTCTTGAACTGCGGCGCGACCTTCTTCATGAACAGCCTGATGCTGTTCTCGGCGACTTCATACGGCATGGGCCCGAGACGGAAGACGAGGATCAGCCCGCCGATGCCGATCGCGTCGACCTTGGCGATTTCCTCGGCGACGGTGTCGGGCGAACCGCACAGCAGCGAATGCTGCACCTGGTTGCGGGCGGCGACGAGGGCATCGTCCTTCTTGAGCGCGAGGCCCTGTTCCTGGTAGACCTTGTTGCGCATGGCGGCGCGGAATGCCTGCTGGGTCTCGAAGGCGGGCAGCGCGAGGCGTTCGGCTTCGGCATCGGTTTCGCCGACGAAGATGTTGCGCCAGACCCAGGAGTTGTCCACGTGGCGGGCCACTTCCTGCTCGTCGCAGCCGCTCTCGCGCAGCGTCTTGCGGTAGAGGTCCATGCGCTGTTTGGTCACTTCGTTGCTCTGGATGTTCATGAGGAAGGGGCGTCGTTCCTTCGCCAGGTACACCATGCCTTCCTCGCTGGAGGCCGCGCGCACGATCGGCGGATGCGGCTTGGTGTAGGGCACCGGCCGCAGTTGCGGCAGCTTGATGTCCCAGAACTTGCCCTTGTGCTCGTATTTTTCCGAGGTCCAGGCTTCGATCATGATCTTCTCGGCCTCGATCATGCGGTCGAAGGCTTCCTTGGGGTCGATGCCGTAGCCCTGGTAATCGTAGATGTTGAAGGCGGTGCCGCGGCCGAGGCCCACGACCAGCCGGCCCTTGCTCAGGTTGTCGATCATGGACATCTGCTCGGCCATGCGGATCGGGTGATGGAGCGACATCTGCGCGACCGCGAAGCCGATGTTGATGCGCTTCGTGCTGGCGGCCAGCGCGGCGGCGAAGGTGACCGGATCGACGTAGGCGCAGATGCCGTCGAAGTGGTGCTCGGCCAGCCACAGCATGTCCATGCCGAGCTCGTCGCACAGTTGCCCCTCGCGCAGCGTCTCGCGGATGATCTGGCCGTCCTGCGACGGGTCCATGGCGGCGGGGAACAGGAAGTTGCTGAATTTCATGACGAGTCCTTTTGGCGGCGATGAGGGGTATTGCGCTTACTGAATCCTGATGTTGGCCTCGCGCGCGACGCGGGCCCACTTTTCCATTTCGCTCGCGACGAATTTGCTGAACGCGGCGCTGGTCAGCGGGCGCGGTTCCGCGCCTTCGCTTTCCAGGCGCTGCGCGGCTTCCGGCTGGGTCACGATGGCGGTGATGTCGGCGTTGAGCTTGGCAACAATCGCGTCCGGCGTGCCGGCGGGCACGGCGATGCCCCACCACGTCGAGACTTCGGCACCGGGCACGCCCGCCTCGGCGAGCGTCGGCACGTCGGGCAGGAGCGGCGTGCGCTTGCCGGCGCTGACCGCATAGCCGCGGATCTTGCCGGCCTGGATCTGGCGCACCGTGAGGGGCAGGGTGCCGAACATGAAATTGATCTGGCCGGCGATCACGTCGGTCAGCGCCGGCGCGCCGCCCTTGTACGGCACGTGGATCAGCTGGATGCCGGCGGCACGCGCGAACACCTCGGTGGCGAAGTGATTGATGCCGCCGTTGCCGGCGGTGCCATAGGTGAGGGTGCCCGGCTTGGCCTTGGCGAGTTCCACCAGCTCGCGCACGTTCTTCGGCGGGAACGAGAGATTGGAAACCAGGGCGAGCGGTCCGGTGCCGATGAGGTTGACCGGGATGAAGGCCTTGTGCGGATCGAAAGGCAGCTTGTAGAGCGCGGCGTTCATCGTGTAGGTCGTGGTGATCAGCAGCATGGTGTAGCCGTCGGGATTGGCGCGCGCCACGAGTTCGGTGGCGATGATGCCGTTGGCGCCGGGGCGGTTGTCGACGATGGCCTGCTGGCCGTAGCGCTCGACGAATTTCTGCGCGAGGAAACGCGCCAGGATGTCGTTGCTGCTGGCGGGCGGGAAGCCGAGGATGATGCGCAGGGGCCGGTTGGGGAAATCCTTCTGGGCGGCAGCAGGCGATGCTGCGATCGCGGCCATGACGAGGACACAACAACGGAGGACGGTCATCGAGTTCACCTTGAGGTTGTAGGGGTGAGCCTCTTTTCCTTGGTACGGCCTTGCCGCTCTGGAGGCGGATTCAATCATCGATTTCGTCGCCGGCGGCGCTGAGAAAGCGCGCCTTGCCCTGCAGGATGTGGTGTTCCATCGCGGCGGCGGCGCGCGCCGCGTCCCTGGCGGCAATGGCGTCCACGATGGCGTGATGCTCGCGGTTCGACAGTTCCATGGCGCCTTCGGAGACCAGTCCGCGGCGACGGAACAGGCGCAGTTCCTTCGCCAGTCCCTGATAGACGGCGTGCAGGCGCTGGTTGTCGGCGGCTTCGACGAGCGCGCCGTGAAATTCGGTGTTGAGCGCGCGGAAGCGGGCGGCGTTGTTCTTCGTGTGCGCGGCGTCCATGGCTTCGACGAGTTCGCGCAGCCGCGCGACCTGGCCGCCGGTCGCCCGTTCGGCGACGAGCGCGCCGGCCATGCGCATCAGCCCCGCGCGCAGGTCGTAGAGGTCGATCACTTCCTTGTGCGTGAGCTTGCGGGCGAAAAAGCCGCGGTTGACGCGCGTTTCTAGCAGTCCGGCCTGCACGAGCGCGCGGCAGGCTTCGCGCACCGGCCCGCGGCTGATGCCGAGGCGGGCGGCGAGCGCGAGTTCGTTGATGCGTCCGCCCATCTCGATCTCGGCGTCGAGGATCATGCGTTCGACCTCGGCCTCGCAGATGCTGACGAGGGTCTGCGAGCGGCGGCGGTCGATGGCCGACGCCGCGGACTCGTGACCCGGGGCGGACATGCGGCGGCGGAGGGGGGTAACGCCCATGGGGCGAAACTTATGGCGGTGCTGTCAAAGTGTCAACAGAAAACAATGCTATTTTAGTAAATTGTTAATAATCAGTAATATATGAAATAATTATCTAATCCGCCTTCGCCCCGGACGCCTTCACGACCGGCGCCCACTTCGCGAGTTCGGCCTTCACGAAGGCGGAAAACTGCTCGGGGGTGGTGGGCTCGAAGCGCAGGCCTTCGCCGGACAACCGCGACTGCACCTCGGGCAGCTTCATGACGCGCTGGATTTCGGCGTTGAGTTTGGACACGACCGCGGGCGGCGTGCCGCCGGTGGCGAACATGCCGGTCCAGTTATTCGCCTCGAAGCCTTTGAGGCCGGCTTCGGAAACGGTCGGAAGCGCCGGCAGCGCGGTGGAACGCGTCAGACCCAGCACGGCGATGCCGCGCAGCTTGTCCGCCTTGACCTGCGGCAGCACGGTCGGCAGCGTCGCGAAAAGCATCGACGTCTGGCCGCCGAGGAGATCGGTGATTGCGGGCACGTTGCCCTTGTAGGGAATGTGCACGATGTCCACGCCGGCCATGCTCTTGAAGATTTCCGCCGCAAGGTGGCTCGTGGTGCCCGCGCCGGCGGAGGCGTAAGTCAGCTGGCCGGGTTTCGCCTTGGCGAGGGCGATCAGTTCCTTCACCGTGTTCACCGGGATGGAGGGATGCACGACCAGCAGTCCCTCGGCGTCGACCACGAAGGCCACCGGCGCGAAGTCCTTGATGGCGTCGTAGGGCATCTTGCTGAAAAGCGTGGGATTGATCGCGTGCGTGCCGACGGTGCCCATCACCAGCGTATAGCCGTCCGGCGCGGCTTTCGCCGCGATGTCAGCGCCAATGTTGCCGCCGGCGCCGGGACGGTTGTCCACGATCACCGTCTGGCCCCAGGCTTCGCTGAATTTGCCGCCGATGATGCGGCCGAACACATCGGCGAAACCGCCGGGCGGAAACGGGACGACGATGCGGATGGATTTGGCCGGATAGGCGGGCGCCGTGGTCTGGGCCGGGACCTGACCCGCGGCGCCGAGGAAAACAGCCATGGCAACGAAGTAGCGTGCGGTACGTGCATTCATGGGATGGTGGTTCTCCTGGTCTGGTACGGGATCGGAACGATGGTCAGGTCCGGCGCGTGACGGCGCGGTGCCGCGGGCACGTCACCAGATGGTCGTTGACCAGGCCGGTGGCCTGCATGAAAGCGTAGCAGATGGTGGTGCCGACAAAACGGAAGTCGCGCTTTTTGAGATCCTTGCTGAGCGCGTCGGATTCGGCGCTGGATGCGGGAACGCTGTTCATGCCGCGCCGCCGGTTCTGCAGGGGCGCGCCGCCGACAAAGGCCCATACGTAGCGGTCGAAACTGCCGAATTCCTTCTGCACGGCGAGGAAGGCCTGTGCGTTGGTCACGGTCGATTCGACCTTGAGGCGGTTGCGGACGATGCCCGGGTCGAGCAGCAGGGCCGCCACACGGCGGCGGTCGAAGCGGGCGACCTTGCGCGGATCGAAACGGGCGAAGACGCGGCGGTAGTGCGCGCGCTTCTTCAGGATGGTGTCCCACGACAGGCCGGCCTGCGCGCCTTCGAGCGTGAGGAATTCGAAGAAGGCGCGGTCGTCGTGCACCGGTGTGCCCCATTCGGTGTCGTGGTAGCTGCGGAGTCCTTCGTTACCCGTGGCCCAGGCGCAGATCAGCATGATTTCTGCAATCCTTTTAAATCAAAATAGCCGCGGAGACGCAGAGAGTGCAGAGAAAATTGATTGATTGCCGCCAAGACGCCGAGGCGCCAAGGAAAACTCTACGATCAACCTCGAATTCGCTAACGGACCCCTTGGCGTCTTGGCGCCTTGGCGGCCAATACTTCTTTCCTCTGCGCTCTCTGCGTCTCTGCGGCTCACTTCGCTTTAGTCCGGCTGCCACCGCAGGTCGAGTGTCAGCGGGAAGCCGGGGTTGGGCGACTCCGCCGCGATCGTCATCGGTCCGGGCGTGTGGCCGTGATTCCAGAAACGCGCGACGCGGCGCGCTTCCGCCTCGTTGGCGTTGACCGGGAAGGTGTCGTAGTTGCGGCCGCCGGGATGGGTCACGTGATAGGTGCAGCCGCCCATCGAGCGTGCAGTCGTCGCCTGGCCCCAGCGGCTGGCTTCCCGGTCCCTGGGGATGTTCCACAGGTCGACGAGGTCGAACACCAGCGGCGCCTGCACGCCGATCGTGGGATGCAGGGAAGACGGCGGCGACCAGGCTTTGAAGCGCACGCCGGCGACGAATTCACCCGGCGCACCGGTCGGAGCCAGCGGCAGGCGGCGGCCGTTGCAGGCGACCAGGTGGCGTTCTGGATTCAGTCCGGTCGCTTTGAGCTGGAGGCGTTCGACGGACGAATCCACGTAGCGGGCGGTCGTGCCGGACTGCATCTCCTCGCCGAGCACGTTCCAGGGTTCGATCGCCTGGCGCAGTTCCAGCGTGACGCCGTCGTAGGTGGCGGTGCCGTAGCGCGGGAAGCGGAATTCGAGGAAAGGCGCGTACCAGGCCGCATCGAACGCGAAGCCGGCGGTGTTGAGGTCGCGCATGACGTCGGCGAAATCGGCGGCGACGAAATGCGGCAGCATGAAGCGGTCGTGCAGTTGCGTGCCCCAGCGCACCAGCGGCGCCGCGTACGGCGTGCGCCAGAAGCGGGCCACCAGCGCGCGCAGCAGCAGGATCTGCGCGAGGCTCATCTGCGCGTGCGGAGGCATTTCGAAGGCGCGGAATTCGAGCAGACCCAGGCGCCCGGTCGGTCCGTCGGGCGAGTACAGCTTGTCGATCGAGAACTCGGCGCGGTGCGTGTTGCCGGTAAGGTCCACCAGGAGGTTCCGCAGCAGGCGGTCGGTAAGCCACGGCAGCTTCGCTTCGTCGCCGGACTTCTGCGCCTGTGCCATCTGCTGGAAGGCGATCTGCAGTTCGTATAGCGCGTCGTCGCGTGCCTCGTCCACGCGCGGGGCCTGGCTGGTGGGCCCGATGAATTGTCCGGAAAAGAGATACGACAGCGAGGGATGGTTCTGCCAGTAGGTGACGAGGCTGCGCAGCAGGTCCGGCCGGCGCAGCAGCGGACTGTCGGCGGGCGTGAGGCCGCCCAGCGTGACATGGTTGCCGCCGCCGGTGCCGGTGTGGCGCCCATCGAGCATGAATTTCTCGGTGGCGAGGCGGGCGAGGCGCGCTTCGTCGTACAGCGCGGTGGTGTTGGCCGCGAGTTCGTCCCAGCCGGTGGCGGGGTGGATGTTGACTTCGATCACGCCGGGATCGGGTGTGACTTTGAACGATTTCACGCGCGCGTCGAACGGCGGCTCGTAACCTTCGAGCCGGACCTGCGTGTTGCAGGCCGCGGCGGCGCGTTCGACGATGGCGACGAGCGCCAGCCAGTCTTCTGCCCGCGTGAACGGTGGCAGGAATATGTGCAGGCGACCATTGCGCGCTTCGACGATGAGCGCGGTGCGCACCACATCGCGCGGCGCGGGATTGGCGATGACCCTGGCCGTGCGCGGAGGAAAGCTGACGGGCAACGGCGTCAGGGCATCGAAGGGATCGCGCGGGGGATCGAGTTCCACGTCCTCGGGTTTGACTTCCGGCAGTGAGCCGAGCGGCAGCCGGTAGCCGGCGGCCGAGTCGCCGGCATGCAGGAACAACTGCTCGCGCTTGAGCGGCCAGGCGGAGCTTTCCCAGCGCGAGTCCGCGCCGACACGGCCTTCGGCGTGGCGCGCCTTGAGCGGCAACAGGAAAGCGGCCGGGGTATCGAGGCCGTGCGCGAGCTGGCGGGCGAGGCGGGCGCGGTCTTCCGCACTCTTCAAGGGGGCGACGAGCGGATCGAGATTCACCGGCAGCGCGCTTTCCACCTTGAGCGCGGTGAGTGGATCCTCAAACGCGGGGATCACCTGCGCCGGGCCGAAGCCCAGTTCGCGCGCGATCGCCTCGGCCAGTGTTTGCGCCGCCGCGGGGGTCGCTTTGGCGGGCGTCGAATCGGCCGCGATGCGGGTGGCGTCGTTCCAGATCGGGTTGCCGTCCGGCCGCCAGATGACGGCCAGCGCCCAGCGCGGCAGCGACTCGCCCGGGTACCACTTGCCCTGCCCATGGTGGATCACGCCGCCACGGGCGAAACGATGGGCCAGCCGCGCCGTCAGCGATTCGGCCAGCTCGAATTTCTTCGGCGAGTGCGCGGTGTAGTTCCATTCCGCGCCCTCCATGTCGTCGACCGACACGAAGGTGGGTTCGCCGCCCTGCGTGAGCCGCACGTCGCCGGCGGTCAGCACACTGTCCACCTGCCGGCCCAGGGCGTCGATCGCCGCCCACTGCGCGTCGGTATAAGGCTTGGTAACGCGCGGATCTTCATGGGCGCGCGCCACCGTCATTTCGAATTCGAAGGTGGACTGGGCGAAGTCCGTGAACCCGCTGACCGGCGCCGCACTGCCGGGGGTGGCGGTTGCCGCGAGCGGAATGTGGCCCTCGCCGGCGAGCAGTCCGGAGGTGGGATCGAGGCCGATCCAGCCGGCGCCGGGGAGATAGACCTCCGCCCACGCGTGCAGATCGGTGAAGTCGGTCTGCGTGCCCGATGGGCCGTCGAGCGCCTTGAGATCGGCCTTGAGCTGGATGAGATAGCCCGAGACAAAACGCGTGGCGAGCCCCAGGTGGCGGAGGATCTGCACCAGCAGCCAGCCCGAATCGCGGCAGGAACCGCTGGCGAGCGACAACGTCTGCTCGCAGGGCTGCACGCCCGGTTCCATGCGCACGAGGTAACGGATGTCGCGCGCGAGGCGGGCGTTGAGTTCGACCAGGAAGTCGACGGTGACCGGTCCCGGGCCGCTGGTCTTCAGCATCTGCTCGCGCAGGCGCGCGACCCATTGCGTGAGCTGCGGGCCGCGCTCGTCGACGGCGAGAAAGGGCGCCAGATCGCGCTTGAGGTCTGCGGGATAGTCGAAGGGAAAGCGTTCCGCGACCGCCTCGACAAAGAAGTCGAAGGGGTTGATGACCGTCATGTCGGCGAGCAGGTCGACCGTGACGTCGAACTCCCGCGTGCGCTCAGGGAACACGCAGCGCGCGATCCAGTTGCCGTAAGCGTCCTGCTGCCAGTTCAGAAAGTGTTTCGCAGGCTCGATCTTCAGCGAGTAGGCGAGGATGGGGGTGCGGCAGTGCGGTGCGGGCCGCAGGCGGATTTCGTGCGGCGACAGCGCCACCGGCCGGTCGTAGCGGTAGCGCGTGGCGTGATGCAGCGAGACGCGGATGCTCACGCGGTGGCCCGGTGCGGGAAACAAAAACGGAACAGCGCCGGCCTGCGGCTCAGAGTGGCGATGGGGGTATCCATTCCGGCGCCGGCAGTTCGGCGAACACGCGGCGCAGACCCTCGCCCCAGCGGCTGTGGATCATCTGGAAGTAGGGATCGTTCTCCTCGATCCGGCGCTCGAGCGAGACCTTCAGTTCGTTCGAGCGGTAGACCAGGAGATCGATCGGCATGCCCACCGAGATGTTGCTGCGCATGGTGGAGTCGAAGGACACCAGGATGCACTTGCCCGCGTCTTCCAGGGTGGTGCCGCGCTTGACCACGCGGTCGATCACCGGTTTGCCGTACTTGCTTTCACCGATCTGGAAGTAGGGCGTGTCGGCGGTGGCCTCGATGAAGTTGCCTTCGCCGTAGATGTGGAACAGGCGCTGCGGTTCGCCGCGGATCTGGCCGCCCACCAGCATGGAGGCGCCGGATTCGATGTTGCTCTGGGTCAGCCAGGGGCCGTCGCGCTGGCGCACGTCGCGCAGCGCGTTGCCGACCAGTTCCGCGACCTCGAACAGCGAAGTCGCGTTGTAGATCGTGTGGTTGGCGTCGTCGCCCTGGCGCGCGGCGTGCTCGAGGATGTTGATCGTGTTCTGCGTGATCGACAGGTTGCCGGAGGTGAGGATCACGATCACGCGGTCGCCGGGTTTCTCGACCACGTGCATCTTGCGGAAGGTCGAGATGTGGTCCACGCCCGCGTTGGTGCGGGAGTCGGAAGCGAACACCATGCCCGCATCGAGCATGACGGCAACGCAGTAGGTCATCGGGAGAGTTCCAGGAGGCAGCCGGCACGTATTCTAGCGGAGCGCGTACGCATCTAGGCCGCCTTCGCGCGCACGGCGTTGATGTCGTAGACGGGCGCGAGGAAGCTTCGGCTCAAGTCGGTCGTCAGTGCCTGCACGTTCTCCACGAAGTCGGTCAGGTACTCGTGCATCCCGCTTTCGATGATCCGTTCGACCCGTCCGTAGTGGAGTTGGGCGTGGAGTTCGCCCGCCAGACGCTCGGCTTCCGGCGCGGCCCCGTTGGAAAGCGCCTTCACGATGTCGTAAATCTCGTTGAGGCAGGCGTGCAGCGAGCGCGGCATGTCGTCGCGCAGGATCAGCAGTTCCGCCACGCGCATGGGCGTGATGGCGTCGCGGTAGACTTTGCGGTAGGCGTCGAAGGCGGACAGCGAGCGTAGCAGCGCGCCCCACTGGTAGTAGTCCACCGCGCCGCCGACGTCGGCGATCGAGGGCAGCAGGGTGTGGTACTTCACGTCGAGGATGCGCGCGGTGTTGTCCGCGCGTTCCATGAAAGTGCCGAGGCGAATGAAGGAGTAACCCTCGTCGCGCAGCATGGTGCCGAAGGTCACGCCGCGGAAGCGGTGCGAGCGGGTTTTTACCCAGTCGAAGAATTCGCTGACGCCGCCGCTTTGCAGGAGGGTGAAGTCGCGCAGGCGCATGTCGAGCCACAGGCTGTTCAGATCCTCGTACATCTCGGAGGTGATCGCGCCGCGCACGGTGCGCGCATTCTCGCGCGCGGACTGGATGCAGGCGTGGATGGACGAAGAGTTGGCCGCGTCGAACACCATGAAGCGCAGCACGTTCTCCGCCGTCACCGGGCCGGGGAAGCGTTCGTAGTATTCCGTGGCGAGACCGGAGATCACCAGCGGCACCGCCCAGTGCTCGGCCCAGGGCTCGCCGGGCGCCAGCACGCGGTACGGCAACAGCGACATGCGGTAGGTCACGTCGAGGATGCGCGCGGTGTTCTCCGCGCGCTCGATGTGGCGCGACATCCAGAACAGGTTGTTGGCGACGCGGCTCAGCATGTTGTGGTGAGGGGATAGGGGTGAGGGGTGAGGGGGCAGGCCAAGCGGTAATCGGGAGCAGGGGGCTGGTTTCCCCTCACCCCTTTCTCCTTACCCCTCACGCCTATTCTTCCAGTATCCATGTGTCTTTCGTGCCGCCGCCCTGCGAGGAGTTGACGATCAGCGAACCCTCCTTGAGCGCCACGCGGGTCAGTCCGCCCGGCACGAGCGTCACGCTCTTGCCGGCCAGCACGTACGGCCGCAGGTCGACGTGGCGG